>NZ_CP040899.1:2826511-3140568 GCF_006349365.1 Georgenia wutianyii | reverse complement strand
GGCGTGCCTACCGTCGTGGCGTGAGCAGCTCGACAGGTCCCCGCCGCCGCCACCCTCCGTCGGTCTACTGGCGCCGCAGGGCCGTGGCCCTGCTCGTGCTCCTCCTCCTCGTCGGCGGCATCGTGTGGGGCGTCAGCGCCCTGCTCGGCCGGGACGCCGGTGCGGCCCCGCCCTCCTCGGGCGAGGGGACGCCGGAAGCGCAGGAGCAGCCCACCGAGGCGCCCACGACCCCCGCGCCGACCCCCGAGCCCACCACGGGCGGCGTCGCCGCGTGCGACGCGGGCACCGTGGAGGCGCGCGTCGCGCTGGAGCCCGCCGCGCTCGCCGTCGGCTCGGGCACGACCTTCCAGGTGACCGTGCGCAACGCCGGCCAGGGCCCGTGCCTGCTCGACGCCGGGCCGCGCGCGCTCGTCGCGACGGTCGTCTCCGGCGCGGACCAGGTGTGGACCTCGGCGCAGTGCGCGGGGGACGCGACCAACGAGCTCCTCCTGGACGCCGGGGCCGAGGCACCGGTGAGCCTGGCCTGGGACGGTCGACGCTCCGCCGAGGGGTGCCCGGCCGACCAGCCGTTCGCGGGAGCCGGGACCTACCGGGTGGGCCTCACCCTCGGTGGCCAGCCCGTGGGCGGCGAGCCGGTCGTCTTCACGATCGGCTGAGCCGGGTCAGACGTAGCGCTCGAGGATCGAGGACTCGGCGAGCCGGGACAGGCCCTCGCGCACCGACCGCGCTCGCTGCGGGCCGACGCCGTCCACCTGCTGGAGGTCGTCGGTGCTCGCCGCGAGCAGCTTCTGCAGCGGCCCGAGGTGCTCGACGAGGGCGGTGACGACCGAGGCGGGCAGGCGGGGGATGCGGGAGAGCATCCGGTAGCCGCGCGGGCTCAGCGGGTCGTCGAGGGACTGGCCGTCCGGCCCGCCGACGCCCAGGGCGCGCGCGATCGCCGACATCTCGATGAGCTCGGTCGAGGTGAGCGCCGCGAGCCGGGCGAGGACGCCGGCGACGCCGTCTCCGGCGCGGGCGCTGTAGTCCCGGATGATGTACTCGCGGTCCGGTGCCAGGCCCCCGATGAGCTCGTCGAGCTGGAGGGACAGCAGGCGTCCGTCGGCCCCGAGCTCGACGACGTAGCCGTCGATCTCCGCCGAGATCCGCGAGACCATCTCCAGGCGCTGGACGACGGTCGTGACGTCGCGGACGGTGACGAGGTCCTCGATCTCCAGCGCCGCCAGCGTGCCGGAGACCTCGTCGAGGCGGGCCTTGTACCGCTCGAGGGTGGCCAGGGCCTGGTTGGCGCGGGACAGGATGGCGCTGGAGTCCTCGACGACGTGGCGCACGCCGGCCACGTACAGGGCGACGATGCGCATCGACTGGCTCACCGTGATCACCGGGAAGCCGGTCTGCTTCGCCACGCGCTCGGCCGTGCGGTGGCGCATGCCGGACTCGCTCGTCTCCACGCTCGTGTCCGGCATGAGCTGGACGTTGGCGCGCCGGATGCGTCGGCGCGGGTAGTCGACGACGACGGCGCCGTCCATCTTGGCGAGCTCGCGCAGCCGGGTGGCGGAGAACTCCACGTCGAGGTCGAAGCCGCCGGAGCACAGGCTCTCGACGACGTCGTCGTAGCCGAGGACGATGAGCGCGCCGGTCCGGCCGCGCAGGATGCGCTCCAGTCCGTCACGCAGCTCGGTGCCTGGCGCGACCGCCTGCAGCGTGGCGCGCAGCAGCGTGTCGAGCTTCTCGGCCACGTGCTCTCCTCGGGTGTCGGTGCGGGGGGCGTCGCGACGCCCCGCGGTTCATCCTACGGCCGTGGCAGGAGCTGCCCGGACGGTTCGGGCGGCCCTCAGACCTCGTGGGGAAGGGCGACGAGGAGCGCCTCCTGGACGTTGGCCACGGGGTGCACCCGCATGCCCTCGACCGCCTTGAGCTGGTCGGCGCCGTGCCGGGGGACGAGCGCGGTGGTGAAGCCGAGCCGGGCGGCCTCGCTGAGCCGCCGCTGGACCCCGACGGTGGCCCGCACGTCACCGGTGAGGCCGACCTCGCCGATGGCGACGACGCCGCGGACCAGCGGCCGGTCCGCGGCGGCGCTCGCGACGGACAGCGCCACCGCGAGGTCGACGGCCGGCTCGACGGCGCGCGCGCCGCCGACGGTGGACACGTAGACGTCCCGGCCGCCGAGGTCGAGGCCGAGGCGGGCCTGGAGCACGGCGAGGGTCATCGAGGTCCGGGAGCCGTCGACTCCCGAGGTGGTGCGGCGCGGGTTGCTCAGCGAGCTCGCGGCGACGAGCGCCTGGATCTCCGTCGGCATCGGCCGGCGGCCCTCGAGGCTCACCGAGGCGCACGTCCCCGGGACGGGGGTGGTGCGGTCCTCGGAGAGGAAGAGTCCCGAGGGGTCGGCCAGGCCGGTGATGCCCGTGTCCGACAGGTCGAAGCAGCCGACCTCGTCGGTGGGGCCGTACCGGTTCTTCGTCGCGCGCAGGAGACGCAGCCGGGAGTGGCGGTCCCCGTCGAACTGGCAGACGACGTCGACGAGGTGCTCGAGCACGCGGGGACCGGCGAGGGAGCCGTCCTTGGTCACGTGCCCGACGAGGATGACCGGCACGTGGCGCTTCTTCGCCGCGCCGATGAGGGCCGCGGCCACCTCGCGCACCTGGCTCACGCCGCCGGCCGCGCCGTCGACCGCCGCCGAGGCGATGGTCTGGACGGAGTCGACGACGACGAGCGAGGGGTCGGCGGCCTCGATGTGACCCAGGACGGTGGCGAGGTCGTTCTCCGCGGTGAGCAGCAGGCGCGGGGCCATGGCGCCGATGCGCTCGGCGCGCAGCCGCACCTGGCTCGCCGACTCCTCCCCGGTGACGTAGAGGACCGAGCCCGGTCCCGACTGCGCGGCGCGGGCGGCGACGTCGAGCAGCAGGGTCGACTTGCCGGCTCCCGGCTCCCCGGCGAGGAGGACGACGGCGCCGGGGACGATCCCGCCGCCGAGCACGCGGTCGAGCTCCCCGACCCCGGAGGGCCGGGCGCGCGCCGTCTCGACGTCGACGTCGCCGATGGGCTGGGCGGCGACGGCGGGGCGGGCCGGGGCCGGGGCGCGGGTGGGGGCGCCGCCCGCCTCGCCCACCGTGCCCCAGGCCTGGCACTCCCCGCAGCGCCCGACCCACTTGGCCGTGCTCCAGCCGCACTCGGTGCAGCGGTAGGCGGGGCGCTGCTGGGTCCTGGTGCTCATGCCACGACGGTACCGACGGGGTCCGACACTCAGCCCTCGACGGCGTCGATGCGCAGCGCGAGCGTGTGCGACTCGCCGGGGGCGAGCTCGACGAGGTCGGTGCCGGAGTTGAAGGCGTCGGGCGGGCAGGTCATCGGCTCGACGGCCACGCCGCGCCGCTCGACCCGCTCGCCGCTGTAGACCTGCACCCACGGGGCGTCGGCGTGCAGGCGCACCCGCAGGGACTCGTCCGCGAGGGAGACCGTCCACCCGCCGTCGGGCAGGCCGGTGAAGGCGTGGTCGACCTGCGTCGTGCCCATCGGCGCCGTCCCCGGCAGGTCGAGCCCGACGTCGCCCGCCGGTGAGGTCGCGACCGGGCGCAGCCGCTCGTCGACGGTGAGGACCGTGGTCGCCGGCACGCGGAGGGTGCACTCGTCGACGGGACGCAGGTCGCACGTGAGGTAGGGGTGGGTCGAGGAGCCGTAGGGCGCGGTCCGGGTGCCGATGTTCCGCGAGGTGATCCGGACGTCGAGCCCGCCCTCGGGGGAGAGGCGGTAGGTGACGCTGCTGTGGAGGTGGAACGGGTAGCCGTAGCGGGGGGCGAGCTCGAGCTCGAGGACGACGTGCTCGGCCGAGCGCTCCACGACCTGCCACACGCTCCAGCACGCCAGGCCGTGCAGCGCCGCGCCCGTGGCGCGCTCGTTGACCGGGACCTCGTGGCGCTCGCCGTCGTACTCGTAGGTGCCGTCGGCGATGCGGTTGGGCCACGGCACGAGCGTCTTGCCGAGGTACCCGAGCGGGAGCTCCTCCGGCTCGTGCGGCACGACGACGTGGCGGCCCCGCCACGTCAGGGACGCGAGGCCGGCTCCGGTGGGCACGACGGTCGCGGCGTAGTCACCGGCGGTGAGCTCGACGGCGGGGGCAGGGACGGGCACGGTACTCCTCGGGTCAGCGGGGCCCGCCCGAGGACTCGCGCACGACGAGCTCGGGACGGGAGAGGATCTCGGCGGGGTCCTCGCCGTCGATGACGGCGAGGAGCACCTCGATGGCCTGGCGTCCGACCTCGTCGAACGGCTGGCGCACGGTGGTGAGCGGCGGGTGGTAGTAGTCGCTGCCGGCGACGTCGTCGTAGCCGACGACGGCAACGTCCTCGGGGATGCGCACGCCCGCCTCGTGGAGCGCACGCATGACGCCGAGGGCGAGCAGGTCGTTCGCCGCGAAGACGGCCGTGGGGAGCGTCGGGCGGCGCAGGACCTCCTGCATCGCCTCGTAGCCCTGACTGGCGTCCCAGCCGCCGGGGACGACCTCGGGGACGGGGAGGCCGGCCTCCTGCAGCGCGGCGCGCCAGCCGGCGACGCGGGCACGGGCGTCGAACCAGTTCTCCGGGCCGGCGACGTGGACGATGTCGCGGTGCCCGAGGTCGATGAGGTGGCGGGTGGCGTCGTGCGCGCCGCGCTCGTGGTCGACGGCGACGAGGTGGAACGGCTGCTCGACCGCGAGACCCGCGGCGATGATGACGATGGGCAGGGAGCCGGCGAGCCCGAGGGTCGCCTCGGCGATGTCGGTGGTCGGGGCCACGACGACGACGCCCTCGACCGCGAGGCTGAGGAAGAAGTCGAGCGTCTCGTGGGGGTTGGCGGCGGTGTCCTCGGCGCTCGCGGAGATCGTCGCGTAGCCGGCCTGCCGGGCGGCCTCCTGGATCGCCATCGTCGTGTGGCTGGGGCCGAGGCGGCGGATCGAGGGGTTGATGACGCCGATCATCCGCGTGCGGCTCGTCGCCAGCGCGCGGGCGGAGAGGTTGCGGCGGTAGCCGAGCTCCTTGATCGCCGCGCGGACCCGCTCCTGGGTCTCGGGGCGGACGAGCTCGGGGGTGTTGAGGACGCGGGAGACGGTCTGGTGGGAGACACCCGCGCGCGCAGCGACGTCCGACATCACCGGCGGTCGCCTGACCTGAGTGCTCACCGTCTCGCCCACCTGATCCTCCTGTACGTCGGTTCTGTCTGCGCGCGGACCCGGCCCGTGGGGGAGGACTGCGCGGACGCCCGGAGCGCGCAACGGGCCTGCCGCGCCGAAGCGCCCGGGAGGGGCGCCCTCACGCTCGGCTGCGGCGCCTCCCGGGCGGTGCCCGTGCTGCTCAATGTACTCCTGCCGCCCCGCCGGCCCGGCGCGGATCCGCGCGGCCGCGGAGGGCGTGCGGGAGTGCCCGCAGGCGACGTCACAACCTGGTCACGATCGAGAGGGCGGACTTGACGCACATCACGATGTTAGCGTTAACTCCGGATCACAGAGTCGTGTTCGGCCTCGCCGCGAGAACGTCGGGTGTCGACAGTGCAAAGGAGCATCGCAATGAGCTTGAAGAGGTCTCGGCACATCCTCGCGGCGTCGACCGCGATGGTTGCAGCACTCGCACTGGGGGCGTGCGGCAACGGGGACGGGAGCGACGGCTCGACCGACGCGGGGGACGGCGGCACCGCCGACGGCGACCTCGTCACCGTCGGCTTCGTCGCGGTCGGGCCGGAGGGCGCCTGGCGCCAGGCGAACGAGCAGAACATCCAGGACACCTTCACCGAGGAGGCCGGCTACGAGCTGAAGTTCGCGCCGGCGGCCAACCTCGACCAGGCCTCCCAGATCTCCGCCTTCACCTCCTTCGTCGACGAGGGCGTGGACGTCATCCTCCTGTCGGCGACCGAGGGCTCCGGCTGGGAGGACTCCCTGCGCCGGGCGCAGGAGGCCGAGATCCCGGTCATCCTCATCGACCGTGGCATCGAGCCGGACGACACGAGCCTCTACGTCAGCCGCATCGCCCCGGACAACATGGAGGTCTCCTCCGCCGTCGCCGAGTGGGCCGTCTCCGAGTTCCCCGACGGCGGGCGCTACTTCGTCCTCGAGGGCCCGGCCGGCGTCTCCGTCGTCAACGAGCGCAACGAGGGCTGGGACGCCGTCATGGACGACCAGCCCCAGTTCGAGCGCGTGGG
Source organism: Georgenia wutianyii (assembly GCF_006349365.1). Lineage (NCBI taxonomy): Bacteria > Bacillati > Actinomycetota > Actinomycetes > Allobogoriellales > Allobogoriellaceae > Georgenia > Georgenia wutianyii. The sequence goes on along the minus strand of NZ_CP040899.1, from coordinate 3,134,403 downwards.
CGCCCAGACCGCCAACTGGTCCACCGAGGAGGCACGCAGCGTCTTCGAGACCGTCCTGAGCTCCGAGGGCAACGACATCGACATCGTCTTCGCCCAGAACGACGAGATGGGCCTCGGGGCGGCCCTGGCCGCAGAGGCTGCCGGTCTCCAGCCCGGCGTCGACGTGCAGATCGCGACCATCGACGGCACGCAGAACGCCCTCGAGGCGCTCGCCGAGGGACGCCTGAGCTTCGTCGCCGAGTACAACCCGCTGTTCGGCGAGACGGCCATGGAGGTCGTCGAGAAGGTCCTCGCCGGCGAGGAGGTGGAGTCCTACATCATCGTCCCGAGCGAGACGTTCGACTCCCCGGAGGCCGCCCAGGAGGCGCTGCCCAACCGCCAGTTCTGACCCGCGCGCCGCGGTGCGGGGGACGGGTCCGTCCCCTGCACCGCGGCTGCCCGTCCCTCCGAACCCCCTAGCGCGATGGAAAGCCGATGTCTGAACGTGCACCGATCGTCGAGATGAGAGACATCTCGATCGAGTTCCCCGGGGTGAAGGCGCTCGACGCCGTCGACTTCCGGCTGTTCCCCGGCGAGATCCACTCGCTCATGGGGGAGAACGGCGCCGGCAAGTCGACCCTCATCAAGGCCCTCACCGGCGTCTACCGGATCGACTCCGGGTCGATCACCGTGGCCGGTGAGCCCCAGCACTTCTCCGGCACGTCCGACGCCGAGAAGGCCGGCATCGCGACCGTGTACCAGGAGATCAACCTCTGCACGAACCTCACCATCGGTGAGAACGTCATGCTCGGCCACGAGGTCCGGGGCCGGTTCGGCGTCAACTGGAAGGCGACCAACAAGGTCGCGCTCGAGCAGCTCGCCCGGCTCGGCCTCGAAGGGCTCGACCCGACCAAGCCGCTCGCCAGCCTCTCCCTCGCCGTCCAGCAGCTCATCGCGATCGCCCGGGCCATGGTCATCGAGCCGCGGGTGCTCGTCCTGGACGAGCCGACCTCCAGCCTCGACGCCAAGGAGGTCGAGAGCCTCTTCGTCATCCTGCGCCGACTGCGCGACGAGGGCGTGGCCATCCTCTTCGTCTCCCACTTCCTCGAGCAGGTCTACGCGATCAGCGACCGGCTCACCGTGCTGCGCAACGGGCAGTTCGAGGGGGAGTACCCGGCGGACCTTCCCCGCTCCGTCCTCATCTCCAAGATGATCGGCAAGGAGCTCGAGGCGTTCCGCTCGATCGACATGACCGCCCAGGCGAGCAGCGCCCAGCGGCACGAGGCGACGATCCTCGACGCCGAGGGGCTGGGTCGCAAGGGCTCGATCATGCCGACGGACATCAGCCTGCAGCGCGGGGCGGTCGTCGGACTGGCCGGCCTCCTCGGCTCGGGCCGCACCGAGCTCGCCCGGCTGCTCTACGGCGCCGACAAGGCCGACACCGGGACCATCACGCTGCGCGGGAAGAGGACGACGCTCGGCTCCCCGGTCGCCGCGCTCGATCAGCGGATCGCCTTCTCCACGGAGAACCGACGCGACGAGGGCATCATCGGCGACCTCACCGTCCGCGAGAACCTCGTGCTCGCCGTCCAGGCGAAGCGTGGCTGGATGCGTCCGCTGCCCCGCAAGGAGCAGGACCGGATCGTCGCCAAGTACATCGAGGAGCTGGGCGTGCGGCCCGCCGACCCCGAGCGCCTCATCAAGAACCTCTCCGGCGGCAACCAGCAGAAGGTGCTCCTCGGGCGCTGGCTGGCCACCGAGCCGGAGATCCTCATCCTCGACGAGCCCACCCGCGGCATCGACATCGGGGCCAAGGCGGACATCCAGGAGACGGTCCTCAAGCTCGCCGACGAGGGCGTCGCCGTCCTGTTCATCTCCTCCGAGCTCGACGAGGTGGTGCGCATCTGCGAGCGCATCCTCGTGCTCAAGGACCGGGAGAAGATCGCCGAGATCGAGAACGGTCCCGACGTCACCTCCCAGACCATCGTGGGGATCATCGCCGACCACGGCGCCGTAGTGGAAGAGGTGGCGTCGTGAACGTCCGTGACCTGGCCCGCAGGGCGCTCGCGGCCCGCTACATCTGGGCGGTCGTCGCGATCCTCATCCTCCTCGCCGTCAACCTCGTGCGGGACCCGGGCTACCTCGCCGTCGCGGTCAACCCGGTGACGGAGAACCTCTCGGGCAACCTGCTCGACATCCTGCGCAACGCCGCGCCGATCCTCATGATCGCCGTCGGCATGTGCCTGGTGATCTCCACCAGCGGCATCGACCTGTCCGTCGGCTCCGTCATGGCGGTGTCCGGTGCGGTGTCCATGGAGCTGCTCAGCTCGGCGGACGGCGCGCCCTCCGCCGCCTTCACCGCGATCCTCCTCGCCCTGCTCGTGAGCACGGTGATCGGGGTGGTCAACGGGCTGCTCGTCGCGGTCGTCGGGCTGCAACCCTTCATCACGACGCTCGTCATGATGCTCGCCGGCCGAGGCATCGCCAAGGTCATCACCTCGGGCCAGAACACGACGGCGCGCAACGAGACGTTCCGCTGGATCGCCAACGGGCACGTCCTCGGCTTCCCCGTCGTCATCCTCCTCGCCCTCGCCGTCGTCCTCGTCGTCGGGCTCGTCGTCCGGCGCACCGCGCTCGGCCTCATGATCGAGTCCATCGGCATCAACGCCAGGGCCAGCCGCATGGTCGGCATCAAGCCGCGCGGCCTGCTCATCACGGTCTACTCCGTGAGCGGCCTGCTCGCCGGGATCGCCGGCCTGTTCACGGTGTCCACGGTGATGACCGTCGACGTGTCCCAGACGGGCTCGGCGATGGAGATGGACGCCATCCTCGCCGTCGTCATCGGCGGCACGGCGCTCGCCGGCGGCAAGTTCTCCCTCACCGGCGCGGTGGCCGGCGCGTTCCTCATCGCGACCCTGAACAAGACGGTCGTGTTCCTCGGGGTGCCGTCCTCGGCGACCCCCGCGTTCAAGGCGGTCGTCATCATCGTCATCTGCCTGATCCAGTCCGAGCGAGTGCGCGGGTACGTCTCCTCACGCCGTCGCGTGCCCGCGACCCGCGCGAAGGAAGGGGTGGCCTGAGATGCGAAGCGACCACACCGCCGCCGTGGCCGAGACCGTCGAGCACCAGGACGCCCAGCGCCGTCGCTGGGGCGCGCTCCGCGCCCGGCTCCTCCAGGTCAACCCCTCGGCCATGCCCACAGCCGCGGCGATCGTCCTGTTCGTCGCCATGCTCGTCTTCGGCGAGGTGTCCTACGGGGGCATCTTCCAGTCCAACACGCTGTCCAACCTCCTCATCAACAACGCGCACCTCATCATCATCGCCGTGGGGATGACGTTCGTGATCCTCACCGGCGGGATCGACCTGTCCGTCGGCGCGGTCATCGCGTTCTCCAGCGTCGCCGGCGTCATGCTCGCCAACGCCGGGTGGAACCCCTGGCTGGTCATGGTCGTCATGGTCGCCATCGGGCTGCTCTTCGGCCTCGTCGCCGGCACCCTCATCGAGTTCTTCAACGTCCAGCCGTTCATCGCCACGCTCGCGACGATGTTCCTCGGACGGGGCCTGGCCTCGATGCTCAGCACGACCCCGGAGCGGCTGGCCGACGACTCCCCGATCCGCCTCCTCTCCCGGCGGATCACCCTCGTCGACGGCCCCGGGGTCAACGACCTGGAGCTGACTGCCGGCGGGATCATCGCCGTCGTCGTGCTCCTCGGCGGCTTCTTCGTCCTCCACCGCACCCGGCGCGGGCGCACCACCTACGCGATCGGCGGCTCGGAGAACGCCGCCTCCCTCATGGGACTGCCGGTGCGCTCCACCAAGCTCATGGTCTACATGGTCAGCGGTGGCCTGGCCGGGGTGGCCGCGGTCGTCTACACCTCCCGCCTGGGCATCGCCCAGAACATCACCGGCACCGGGTGGGAGCTCGACGCGATCGCCGCGGTCGTCATCGGCGGGACGCTCCTCACCGGAGGTGCCGGCTACGTGCTCGGCTCGGCCGTCGGGGCGCTCGTCCTGGGCCTGATGAACGTGCTGATCGTGCGCGACGGCGGGATCAACCCCGAGATGACGACGGTGATCACCGGCGCCATCCTCCTCGTCTTCGTCCTCCTCCAGCGCGGCGTCACCATGAGGCGGTCCGACCTGTAGCGACCGCCGATCGTCCATCGTCACCGTCGGGGTGGGGCGCCGGGGCCGACGGGGTCCGCCGGCGCACTTCAGCAGGAGGACAGCGGTATGAGACTGAGTGACCAGAGCGAGGCGACCCGCGCGGCCGTCGAGCGCACACGGCAGCGGGTGAGCGACCTGCACGCCGAGCTGCCGCGCAACGGGCTCGTCGTGTGGACGGCGGGGAACGTGTCCGAGCGGGTGCCCGGCGCGGACCTCTTCGTCATCAAGCCCTCCGGGGTGTCCTACGACGAGCTCTCGCCCGACGTCATGGTCGTGTGCACGCTCGACGGGGAGAAGGTGCCCGACGACGGCACCCCGGCGAGGCTCGTGCCCTCCTCCGACACCGCGGCGCACGCCTACGTCTACCGGCACCGGCCGGACGTCGGCGGCGTCGTGCACACCCACTCCACCTACGCCACGGCGTGGGCGGCGCGCGGGGAGGAGATCCCCTGCGTGCTCACGATGATGGCCGACGAGTTCGGCGGGCCGGTGCCGGTCGGGCCGTTCGCGATCATCGGGGACGACTCCATCGGCCGGGGGATCGTCGAGACGCTCGCGGGCAGCCGGTCACCGGCCGTCCTCATGCGCAACCACGGGCCGTTCACCGTCGGCAAGGACGCCCGCGCCGCCGTCAAGGCCGCCGTCATGGTCGAGGAGGTGGCGCGCGCCGTCCACGTCGCGCGCCAGCTGGGCGAGCCGCTCCCGATCGACCAGCGGTACATCGACTCGCTCTACGACCGCTACCAGAACGTCTACGGACAGGGCGTCGCGCCCGGAAACGAAGGATCACGATGAACAACCCGTTCGAGACGCGCGAGATCTGGTTCCTCACCGGCAGCCAGGACCTCTACGGCGAGGACGTGCTCGTCCAGGTCGCCGAGCAGTCCAGGGCGATCGTGGACGCGCTCGACGGTGCCGCCGACATCCCGGTCAGGATCGTGTGGAAGCCGGTGCTCAAGGAGCGGGAGGGGATCCGGCGGGTCGCGCTCGAGGCGAACGCCGACGACGCGTGCGTCGGCGTCATCACGTGGATGCACACCTTCTCCCCGGCCAAGGCCTGGATCCTGGGCCTGGACGCGCTGCGCAAGCCGCTGCTCCACCTCCACACCCAGGCCAACGTCGCGCTGCCGTGGGCCGAGCTCGACATGGACTTCATGAACCTCAACCAGGCGGCGCACGGCGACCGGGAGTTCGCCTACATCGCCACCCGGCTCGGCGTCCCGCGCAAGACGGTCGTCGGCCACGCCACCGACCCGGTCGTCCACGGCAAGGTCGCCACCTGGGCGCGCGCCGCCACCGGGTGGGCCGAGGCACACCGGCTCAAGGTGGCCCGGTTCGGGGACAACATGCGCGACGTCGCCGTCACCGAGGGGGACAAGACCGAGGCCGAGCACCGGCTCGGGGTCTCGACCAACACGTGGGGCGTGAACGAGCTCGTCGAGCGGGTCGACGCCGCGAGCGAGACGGACGTCGACGCGCTCGTCGCGGAGTACGACGCCACCTACGACGTCGCGCCCGAGCTCGGGCCCGACGGCGCCCGCCGCGAGTCGCTGCGGTACGGGGCGCGCATCGAGCTCGGCCTGCGCTCCTTCCTCGAGGAGGGCGGGTTCGGGGCCTTCACGACGAACTTCCAGGACCTCGGCGGGCTGCGCCAGCTCCCGGGCCTCGCCGTCCAGCGGCTCATGGCCGAGGGGTACGGGTTCGGCGCCGAGGGGGACTGGAAGACCGCGGTCCTCGTCCGGCTCGCCAAGGTCATGGGCCACGGCCTGCCCGGCGGTGCCTCGCTCATGGAGGACTACACCTACGAGCTCACGCCCGGCAAGGAGAAGATCCTCGGGGCGCACATGCTCGAGATCTGCCCCTCGCTCACGACGGCGCGCCCGCGGCTGGAGATCCACCCGCTGGGCATCGGCGACCGGGAGGACCCGGTGCGCCTCGTGTTCGACACCGACCGTGGCCCCGGGCTCGTCGTCGCCATGTCGGACATGCGCGACCGCTTCCGTCTCACCGCCAACGTCGTCGAGGTCGTCGGCCCGGACGCCGAGCTGCCCAACCTCCCGGTCGCCCGTGCGGTGTGGCAGCCCGAGCCGTCCTTCGCGACGTCCGCCGAGTGCTGGCTCGTCGCGGGAGCCGCCCACCACACGGTGATGACGACCCAGCTGGGGGTCGAGGTCTTCGAGGACCTCGCGGACATCGCCCGCATGGAGCTTGCCGTCATCGACTCCTCCACCGACACCCGCACGTTCGCGCGCGAGCTGCGGTGGAACCAGGCCTACTACCGGCTCGCCGAGGGCTTCTGACCGACCCGGACGCCGCGGGGCGGACTCTTGTCCGCCCCGCGGTGTTCACGCTAACATCACCACCGAGGCGTCCAACGGAGGACGCCCGACAGGCGCACCGACCGGCTCGCGGCGAAGCGGACCGGCGCCGCCGTCACGAGAGAGCGAGGCGTCCTCCTCATGTCGCACCCCACCCTCGGCCGCACGCTGCGCCGGGCCGCCGCGGTCGCCGCCGCCGGCCTGGTCGCACTCGCCGGTCTGCCCGCCGCCGACGTCGCGGCCGCGGACGTGCCCGCCCCCGTCATCCACTACACCTTCGACAACGCGGGCGGCTCCACGGTCACCGACGAGAGCGGCAACGGCCACCACGGCACGGTCCGGCGCGAGGGTGCGCAGCTGCGCGACGGCCTGCTCGCGCTGCCCGGCGGCAGTGCGAGCTCGGCGCCCTACGTCGAGGTCCCCACGGCCGCCCTCGTCGGGCGCAAGGACCTCACGATCTCGACGTGGCTCGCCCCCCGCTCCGGGCCCTCGAACGTCGCCGCCGCCTTCATCGGCGCCCCGGTCGCCTCCGGAGCCACGCACTCCGCGGGCTACTGGCTGCTCAACCCGAGCAACCCGAGCGGCTACGTGAAGTCGGTGGTCACGAACTCTGTCGCCCCCAGCGCCCCGTGGGGCACGGAGGTCGGCCCGGGCGCGACCAACGCCGCGACAAGCGGCGCGCGCACCCCCGCGGGCGGCGCCTTGTACACCAGCGTCGTCGACGGGACCCGCGGCACCCTCACGGTCTACGTCAACGGCGCCCCGATCCGCGAGGTGAGCATCGCCCGGGACGTCGCGTCCTTCGGGGAGCAGCTCGTCGCCTACATCGGGCGCTCCACCTACGACGACCCCGGCTGGGACGGGGACGTCCTGGACTACGCGGTCTACGACACCGCCCTGGACGCCGGCCAGGTCGGCGAGCTCTTCGCTCGCGAGGCGCTGGACCTGGCGGTCGGCGCCGTCGAGGTCCCCACCACCGCGACCGCGAGCTTCCCGCTGCCCGGGGCGAGCTACGGCGCCCGGCTCTCCTGGGCCTCGGACCACCCCGCGATCACGGTCGACGGCGCCACGGCGACGGTCACCCGTCCGGCACCCGGCGCGGGGGACGCCACCGTCACCCTCACCGCGACGTTCACCGTCGGGGAGAGCACGCGCACCGAGAGCTACGCCGTCCTCGTCCCCCAGGACCTCACGGACGAGGAGAAGGCCGCCACCGACCTCGCCGCGATCACCGTCCCCGGGGCCGCCAACGTCCGCACCAACCTCTCGGTGCCCACCTCGGGAGACCTCGGCTCGAGCATCGGCTGGACCGTCCGCGAGGGCGAGGAGCACGTCTCCTTCAGGGACGGTGTGTCCGCCGGCTCCCGGACCGTCGTCGTCCAGCGTCCCGCCGCGGGCGCCGAGGCGGTCGACGTCGTCCTCACCGCGACCGCGCGGAGCGGTGACGTGACCCGCAGCCGGGACCTCACCCTCACCCTCCAGCCCATGCCCGGCGGGTCCGCCGGTACCGAGGCCTACGTCTGGGCGTTCTTCACCGGCGAGGGCGCCGGCGCCGAGCGGGTGAGCCTGGCCGCCTCACGGGGCAACGACGCGCTCGCGTGGAACACCCTCAACGACGGTGAGCCGCTGTTCACCTCCGAGCTCGGCACCGGCGGGCTGCGCGACCCGTTCATCATCCGGTCGCCGGAGGGGGACCGGTTCTTCATGATCGCCACCGACCTCAAGATCGACGGGCTGCCCGGAGGTTTCCGCACCGCCCAGATCAGCGGGTCGCTGCACATGGAGGTGTGGGAGTCCGACGACCTGGTCACCTGGTCCGACCAGCGCCACGTCCAGGTCTCCACCGAGTACGCCGGCAACACGTGGGCGCCGGAGGCGTTCTGGAGCGAGGAGCTCGACACCTACGTCGTCTTCTGGGCGTCGAACCTCTACGACACCACCGACCCCGCCGACCGCACCGACGTCACCTACAACCGGATGATGTACGCGACGACGGACGACTTCGTCACCTTCTCCGAGCCCCAGGTGTGGGTCGACGTCCGACGCGGAGCGGGCCGCGGCATGATCGACTCGACGGTCGCCCTCGTCGACGGCACCTACCACCGCTTCACCAAGGACGAGGCGGACATGACGATCCGCCACGAGGTCTCCACCGACCTCCTCGCCACCGTCAGCGGCTCACTGCCCGGACGGACCGGCCCGGCCGAGGAGTGGACGCTCGTCCAGGAGCGTGTCGCCACCGGGCTGCCCAACGGCGAGACCGGTCGCACCTTCACCAGCGGCGAGGGCGCGAGCGTCTTCCCCGCGAACGAGGGCGACGTCAACGGCCTGGACTGGTTCCTGTTCATCGACCAGCCGAGCTACCACGGCGGACCGAACCACTACATCCCGTTCGGCACCGACGACCTCGGCGCCGGTGCCTGGCAGCCGCTGGGCCACCTGCTGCGGGAGAACCTCCCGCAGAACTCCGACGGCGGCAAGCCCCGTCACGGCACCGTCATCCCGGTGACCCGGGCGGAGTACCAGCGGGTCCTGGAGGCCTACGCCCCGGACATCGCCGTCGCCTCGGTCGGGGCCATCGACGTCACCACCCCGGTGGGGACGGCACCCGAGCTCGGGCAGGCCGCGCTCACCATGGCCGACGGCTCGACCCGGACGGTCGACGTCGCGTGGGCGCCCGTCGACCCTGCCGACTACGCCGCCCCGGGCACCTTCACCGTGCGCGGCGTGGCCCAGGACGACTCGCGCATGCCGGTGGAGGCGACTGTCACGGTCCTCGCCGCCCCCGCCCCCGCCGTCACGGTGGAGGCGGGCACGAGGTGCGTCGTCGGGCGGGTCGTGGAGACGGCCCGGGTGACCAACCCCTCCACCGAGCCGGTGGAGGTCGGGGTCTCCTCGGCCTTCGGCACCCGGACGGTGACGGTCGGTCCGGACCGGACGGTGTCCCTCACCTTCAGCACGCGACAGCAGGCGGTGCCGGCCGGCGTGGTGTCGGTGAGCACGGCCGACGGCGGGACCGTGGGCGCGGCGTACGCCGCGCGCTCGTGCCCCTGACCGCATGACGGTGCGGGGCCTCCCGGCCCCGCACCGGCCGGCCCGGACGGGTTGGCAGACCCGGTGACCCGCGCCAGGCGCGGTGAGAGGAAGAAGCAATGACGCTCACACGGTTCCGTCGAGGGGTCTCGGGCGCCGCGGTCGCCGCCCTCGCGCTCTCCGGCGCCCTGCTCGTGGCCCAGCCGGCCGCCGCGGACGCCCGGCTCCTGGCCCACTACCCGCTCGACGAGAGGGCGGGCACGGTGGCCCTCGACGCCTCCGGCTCGGGACGGGACGGCAGCTACGTCGGCGGTCCGACGCTCACCGGCGGTGAGGGGGTGCGCCTGGACGGCACCGACGACCACGTCCGGCTCCCGGACGACCTCCTCGCCGGCCTCGGGTCGATCACGGTGAGCGCCGACGTCCTCGTCCGCGGCTCCCAGCGCACCCCCTACTTCATCTACGGCTTCGGCAACACCGACGCCTCGGGCGTCGGCAACGGCTACCTCTTCGCCACGGGGGACGCCTACCGGGCCTCGATCGCGACCGGCGACTGGAGCACGGAGCGGACGGTCAGCAGCGGCGCCAACCTGCCGCGCGACCGCTGGCAGACGATCACCTACACCCTCGACGACGCCTCGGACACCGCGCGGCTGTACCTCGACGGCGTCCAGGTCGCCGAGACGACCGGCGTCACGACGCGGCCGGGGGACATCGGCAACGGCGCGACGACGGCCAACTACCTCGGCCGGTCGGTCTACACCGCGGACAACCGCCTCGCCGGCAGCCTGCGCGACGTGCGCGTCTACGACTCCGCCCTGCCCGCCGCCGAGGTCGCGGCGCTCGTCCCGTCCGACGAGACCCGCCTCGAACGCGACGCGGCGGTCCTCACCCTCGGCGACGTCTCGGCCGTCACCGAGGACCTCACCCTGCCCACCACCGCGCCCAACGGCTCGGCCGTCACCTGGACCTCCGAGGACGAGTCCGTGGTCTCGGCGACCGGCGCCGTCACCCGACCCGCCCCGGGCCTGCCCGCCGCCCGGGTGAGGCTCACCGCGACCCTGTCCCGGGGGGAGGCGACGCGCACGCTCGACGGCTTCGTCACCGTCCTGCCCCTGCCGGACGAGGACACCCGCGCGCAGGAGGACCTCGACGCGATCGTCATCCCGAACGCCGACGACGTCCGCGGCAACCTTACGCTGCCCACCACCGGGCCCGTCAACGGGAGCGAGGTCGTGTGGTCCGCGAGCCCGGAGGGCGTCGTCACGGCGACCGACGCCGACGGCCGCCGCGCCGGGGTCGTCACCCGCGGCCAGGACGACACCGCCGTCACCCTCACCGCCACGGTGCCCGGCACCACCGCCGTGCGGGACATCCCGGTGACCGTGACCGCTGCGCCCGTCGACCTCGACACCGACTACACCGCCGGCTACCTGTGGACCCACTTCGCCGCCCAGGGCGGCTACGAGAAGATCTTCCTCGGCCACAGCGAGGACGGCCTGCACTGGACCAAGCTGGGCGGCAACCAGCCCGTCCTCGCCAACCTCGGCGGCGACCTCGGCGTGCGCGACCCGCACCTCGTGCGCTCGGCCGACGGCGACAGGTACTGGATCATCGGCACCGACCTCCACGCCGAGGGCGGTGGCCCCGGCGGGTCCGGCTGGGACCAGCTGAACGCGAGCCAGAACCTCGTCGTGTGGGAGTCGACCGACCTCGTCACCTGGAGCGACCAGCGCATCGTCTTCGCCGGGTTCCCCCACGCCGGCAACGTCTGGGCGCCCGAGGCGGTCTACGACGAGGCGAGCGGTGAGTACTACGTCTACTGGTCCGCGCGCGACCGCCGCGAGAACGAGACCGAGGACTGGGCGCTGCGCGTCTACGTCACCCGCACCCGCGACTTCGTGAGCTTCACCGAGCCGGAGGTCTGGGCCTCGCTCAACGAGCAGGGTGACGGCGAGGGCGGCCCGAACATCATCGACTCGACCATCGCCAAGGAGGGGGACACCTACTACCGGTTCTCCACCTCGGACTGGCACACGGTCATCGACACCGCACCGAGCCTCGACGGGCCGTGGACGACCGTCGTCGCCCGCGGCGAGGCGGCCGCCCACGGGCTGCGCGCCTCCATGGAGGGCCTGACCGTCTACCAGCTGCCCGACGGCCGTTGGGCCGTCATGGGCGACCAGAGCGGCTACTACGGGCACGTCACCGACAGCCTGGCGAGCCTGCAGTTCACCCAGCTCACCGTCGGCCCCGGCCCCGACCAGTACTCCTTCGACCAGCGCTTCCGGCACGGCTCGGTCCTGCGTCTCTCGGCGGCCGAGGAGCAGCGGCTCCTCGAGGCCTACGGGGACGGTGGGCCGCAGGAGCCTGGCGAGCCCGGTGAGCCGCGGGGGCTCGTCGCCGAGTACACCTTCGAGGACGGCACGCTCACCGACGCCGTCGGCGAGGCCGACCTCACCGCGCACGGGACCGCCGCCGTCGTCACCGACCCCGAGCGGGGACAGGTGCTGCGCCTCGACGGCTCCGCCGGCGGGTACGCGGCCTTCCCGGTCGGCTTCTTCGACGGGCTCGACGAGCTCACCGTCTCCTTCGACATGAGGTCCGACCTCACGAGCGGGAACTTCTTCTCCTTCGCCTTCGGCCAGGGCGAGCAGGCCTACTACTTCCTGCGCACCCGCGGCGGGGAGGTGCGCAGCGCGATCACCCAGACCTCGTGGCGCGAGGAGTCCGCCGTCACCGGGTCCGTGAGCCCGGGCCAGTGGCACCGCTACGACGTCGTCCTGGACGGCGACACGATGGTCCTCTACGTCGACGGCGTGAAACTGGGCGAGAACACCGAGCTCGGCGCGACCGTGAGCGACCTGGGCACCGACCTCGTCGGCTACCTCGGCCGCTCGCTCTACGCGGCGGACGGCTACTTCCGCGGCGCCTACGACAACATCCGCGTCCACGACGTCGCGCTGCCGGCCGACGAGCTCATGGGGCCGGACCAGCTCATCGACGTCTCGCTCACCGACCCGTCGGTGCTCAAGATCGACCCCGTCGTCAGCGGCGCCGAGCGGACGGTGACCTTCCCGGTCCTCCCCGGCACCGACCTCACCTCCCTCGCCCCGACGTTCACGGCCGCCGCCGGCGTCACCGTGAGCCCGGCCCCCGGGACGGTCGTCGACCTCACCGAACCGGTGGAGTACACCCTGACCGCGGCCGGTGGTGCCACCTACACCTGGACGTTCACGGCCGTGGAGATGCGCAGCCCGGTGCTGCCGGGGCTGTACGCCGACCCGAACATCGCCGTCTTCGGCGACACGTACTACATCTACGCCACCACCGACGGGTACCCCGGCTGGGGCGGCAAGGACTTCTACGTGTGGACGTCGAAGGACCTCGTGAGCTGGGAGCGCTCGGCCGAGCCCTTCCTCACCCTCGACGGCGCGAACGGCAACGTCCCGTGGGCGACCGGCAACGCGTGGGCGCCCACGATCATCGAGCGGGACGGGAGGTACTACTTCTACTTCAGCGGCCACAACGCCACCTACGACCGCAAGACGATCGGCGTCGCCGTCGCGGACCACCCCGAGGGTCCCTTCACCGCCCAGCCCACGGCGATGATCCTCAACAACGAGACCGTGACGTCCGGGCAGGCGATCGACCCGGCCGCCTTCCACGACCCGGAGAGCGGGAAGTACTTCCTCTACTGGGGCAACGGCCGCCCGGTCTACGCCGAGCTGGCCGACGACATGGTCTCCCTCGTGCCCGGCACCATCCGGGAGCAGCAGGGCCTGACGGACTACCGCGAGGGCACCTTCGTCAGCTACCGGGACGGCACCTACCACCTCACGTACTCGATCGACGACACGGGCTCCCCGAACTACCGGGTGGGCTACGCGACGGCCGACAGCCCGCACGGGCCGTGGACCTACCGCGGCGTCATCCTCGAGAAGGACCCGTCGCTCGGGATCCTCGGCACCGGCCACAACTCGGTCCTCAACGTGCCCGGCACCGACGACTGGTACATCGTCTACCACCGGTTCGCGATGCCCGGCGGGAACGGGAACAACCGGGAGACGACGATCGACCGGCTGACGTTCGACGAGGACGGCTTCATGCAGCGGGTCACGCCCACCCTGGAGAGCGTCGGCCCGCAGCGCGTGGAGCTGCCGCCGGCCGGCCCCGCCCTCACCGTCACCGCCGAGACCCGCTGCGTCGTCGGGAAGGTCGTCACCGCCGTCCGGGTGGCGAACGAGTCCGCCGAGGCCGTCACGGCCACCGTCTCCACGCCGCACGGGACACGCACCCTCACCGTCGGCGCGGGCTCGACGTCCTCGGTCGCCCTCACCACCCGCCTCACCGCGGTCCCCGCCGGTGAGGCCACCGTGACGGTCGAGGGCCACGCCCCGGTGACCGCCGCCTACGGCCCGTCCTCCTGCCGATGACCACCCTGGAGAGTGACATGAGCATCCTGTCCCGACTGGGAAGGGCGGCCACAGCCGGCGCCGCCCTCACCGCCCTCGTCCTCGGAGGGGTGGTGAGTGCCCAGGCCGACGTCCCCGACGACGGCCTCGTGGCCGAGTACCTCTTCGACCAGACCTCGGGCGCCACCGTCCCGAACACGGCCCCCACCGACGTCGGGCCCGCCGTGGTCCGCAACGTCCGGGACACCGACTGGACCGGCAGCGCGATGACCATGCGCGGCGGGTCCAAGACCTCGACCGGCAACTGGGTCGAGCTCCCCGACGACCTCCTCGCCGGCCAGGAGTCCGCCACCGTCACCGCCGAGGTCAAGGCCTCGGCTGCCATGCTCGACGGGTTCCACTTCCTGTGGACCATCGGCAACGACTCCTCGGCGACCGAGTACTTCTTCGCCTCGCTCAACTGCGGCTCCGGGCGCGCGCCGCTCGTCGGACTCAAGTCCGGTGGGGTCGAGCGGCTCGTCCAGTCCGCCTCGTGCGGCCTCAGCGCGAACCAGTGGGTCAACGTCACCACTGTCGTCGACGGCGCGGCGGGCACCGCCTCGCTCTACCTCGACGGGACGCGGGTCGCCCACGGGGCCATGGAGACCACGCCCGGCGACGTCCTCGACCAGTCGCTCAACACGATCGGCCGCGCGCCGTGGCCCGACCCGCTGTTCCAGGGCGCCGTCTCCGCCTTCCGCGTCTACGACCGCGCGCTGAGCGCGGACGAGGTCGCCGAGGTGTCGGCGACCGACGTCCAGGCCCACGCCGACGAGCTGCGCGCCCAGGCGCAGGCCGTCCTCACCGGGCTCGACCTCGCCGACGTCGAGACGAGCTCCGACCTCGACCTGCCCACCGCGGGCGGACGCGTCACCTGGACGTCGAGCGACCCGGCGGTCGTCGCCCCGGACGGCGCCGTCACCCCGCCGCTCGCCGGCCAGGAGGCCGTCACCGCCCTGCTCACCGCGACCGCCTCGATCCGCGGGATCGGCGTCAGCCAGGCCATCACCGTCACCGTGCTGCCCTCGACCGAGACCCCCGCCGAGCGGGCCGAACGGCTCGCCGGACGCGTCGTCGTCCCGCCGGTCGTGGCCTCCGGGACGGCTCTGCCGCCGGCGCCCGACGGCACGAGCGTCGTCGTCGAGTCGGTGACCGGCGCCGACGTCGTCGACGGCACGATCGTCGCCGACGAGCCGGTCGACGCCGTCATCACCCTCCGCGTCACCGACACGGCGACCGGCGCGAGCACCGCGCGCACCTTCACCACCCGGGTGCTCCCGGACGCGACGCGACTCCTCGCCTACAGCCGCGTCCCGACGAGCGCGAGCGAGGCGAACAACGCCGACGTCGCGCTGAGCATGCACCTGGCCCTGGAGGAGGGCGAGGGCTGGACCCCGCTCAACGAGAACTACGGCATCTTCTTCCCCCGGACGTCGACGACGCCCCCGATCGAGGGGACGTCGGCCAGCATCGTCCGCAGCCTGCGCGACCCGCACCTCTTCCACCTGGCCGACGGCTCGTTCGGCATCGTCGCCACCCGCACCGCCCGCAACGGCGGTTCCGACGGCACGCAGGCGTCGAGCATGCTCCTCGCGCGCAGTGACGACCTGCTGGGCTACGAGGAGGTCGGCCTCGTCGACCTCGGTGTCACGAGCGGCGTCAACGACCCCGCGGTCGTCTACGACAGCGCCGCCGAGCGCTACGTCGTCACGTGGACCTCGGACGCCGGGTCGGCCATGTACACGACGTTCGCCGACCTCACCGACCCGTCCACCCGCTCGGCCGCCCAGCGCGGCACCGTCGCGGCCACCGGGGGCATCGGCGAGGCCGGGGTGCCGAGCTTCGCCACCGGCAACACGCTGCCCGTCACGGCGGACGTCGTCGAGGCGTTGCGGGTGCGGTTCGGGCGCATCGTCAACACCGAGGTCCGCCCGCTCGAGGGCGTGACCCTCGAGGAGGGGAGCGAGCTCGCCGCCGCGGACCTGCCCGCCCGGGCCGAGCTCGGCTACACCGACGGCTCGACGGCCACCCGCGCGATCGAGTGGGACGCCGACTCCCTCGCCGCCGTCGACACCACGACTCCCGGGGACTACCAGGTCACCGGCACCATCAAGGCGCCCCAGTACGCGACGCCGTTCGCCGACGAGCGTGCCGACCCGACGATCTTCCGGTTCGACTGGAACGGGCAGCAGAAGTTCCTCATGATCGCGACCGAGGACCTCGACATGAACCCGATCGATCCCGCCAACGGCCCGCACATGCCGTTCCGGGTGGCCGACCGGGTGGAGGACCTCTCCGACGAGGCGGTCCGGGACGGTCGTACCGTCGAGGTCGACCTGCTCCGCGCCGGTGACACCGACGCCGACGGTGGGGTGATGACCGGGTGCTTCTGGGCACCGGAGATCCACCTCATCGACGGCACCCTCTCCATCCTGTTCATGCCCTGCTACGACGGCTCGAACGGCCGGCCGGACATGTGGACCGGGCGCGCGAGCATCATCCAGCTCAAGCAGGACGACGAGGGCAACCACCTCGACCCGGCCGACCCGGCGAGCTGGACGAAGGCGCAGAAGGTGCTCCGGGCGGACGGGTCGATCCTCAACCCGATCCAGAACATCTCGCTCGACATGACGTACTTCCAGGACTCCGGGCAGTCCTACTACGTGTGGCAGATGCTCGGGGCGCTGTTCATCGCCCGGACGGACCCGAGCGACCCGACGCGTCTGACCTCCGAGCCGGTCCGGGTCACCGCGCCGGAGTTCGCGTGGGACAACACCATCGCCGAGGGCGCCAACGTCCACGTCCGGGACGGGGTGATCTACATGATCTACTCCGGGTCCACCGTCGGTGACACCTACACCACCGGCCTCCTCACCGCGCCGGCGGGGCAGGACGCCGACCTCACCGACCCGGAGGTGTGGACGAAGCTCGGCTACCCGGTCCAGAAGTCGGGGATCTTCAACGGTGAGTGGCAGCTCGGCACCGGCCACGGGATGTGGTCCCACGACGAGGACGACAACCTCCTCTACGTCTTCCACGCCCGCACCGACAACCGCGGGCTGTCCGGCCGCGACATGTTCGTCCGCCGCGTCCACTGGGCCGCGGACGGCATGCCGGTCTTCGACATGGAGGCCCACGAGGAGATCGCCCCCGGGAACGAGACGGTCACGGTCACGGTGACCGTGGCGCCCTCGGATGGGCTCGACGTCACGGCCACCGTCGACACCCGGTGCGTCGTCGGACGGGTGACCCAGGCCGTCCGGGTGACCAACGGCGAGGAGGTGCCGGTCGAGCTGACCCTCACCTCCGAGTACGGGACGCGGACCGCGACCCTCCAGCCCGGCCGCACCGCCTCCTACGCGTTCTCCACGCGGCAGGCGGACCTCCCGGCGGGGGCGGTGACGGTCGCTGCGGAGGCGACCGTCGACGGCGGGTCGGTCGAGGACTCCGTCACGGTGACGCACGCGGCGCGCACCTGCTGAGCCGGCGGCCCGCCCCCGCACGGGGGCGGGCCGCCCACCACCTGAACCCCTTGGGCACTGTCGATGTGTGCGATAACATGAGGGCGACGGACGATGGGTGTCCGTTGCGCAGGACGATGACGTTGGGAGCGCACTCGTGATGGTGCAGTGCACTGCGGGCCGGCGGGGCGACCGGTGTTCACCGCGGGGTCCTCGAATGTGCTGCGGCGAGTTCTCGAAACGCTCGGGAATTACCGGAAGAATGCGCGCCCCGCACGCCCGTCAGACTTCCTTGTGCACGCTAACATCCGCTGTTACGATCGAGCGATCGGTGAGTGACGCCGCATTACGGGACGTTCTCACCGAGTTCGAATGTGAAGAATCTCCGTGGTCGCCGCGCGCGGCGTCGTCCAACTCGCCGGGCGGCCGTCCCCGCGTGGCCGGGAAGGGCTCGGTCGACGACGACCTGGAGGACTGGACAGTGCGCCGCGCAGGAGCGGTGCGTCGCGGGGGATGGGCAGTAGCAGGGGTACCACCACGTAGGACGGTGACCGGACGGACCGGTCGCTCGCACGTTCGGCTCGGAGACATGCCGGCCGGGAACTGGAGACACGAATGAACAAGAAGGGTCTGCTTGCCCGCGCCGGTATCGGCGCGACAGGGGCGATGCTCCTCATGGGCGGCGCCGGCGTGGCCGTCGCCGACGAGATCGCCGGCGAGGACGTCGAGGTCAACGTCGAGATCCAGGAGCTCGAGCCCGTCGGTGCGCTGACGATGAGCGTGGCTGCCGACTCGACCTCGCTGACCGAGGTCGACTCCGGTGACCCGGAGATCCGCCAGTTCGACGGGACGCTGCCGACGGTCACGGTCGCCGACGACCGCGAGGAGGTCCCGGAGAGCGTCTTCTGGTACGTCACCGGTCAGTCCTCCGCGTTCTCCGCCGACGGTCTGCCCGCGCTCGGTGCCGAGCACCTCGGCTGGACGCCGAACCTCATCACCGACGACGGCAACGTCGCCGAGGGCGACGAGGTCCTCACGGTCCTCGACGAGGGGGACGACGCCGTGGGTCTCGTCGCCGAGGAGCTCCTCGCGCTGACGTTCGACTCCAGCGAGGCGCGCCCCACCGGTGAGTGGGACGTGAACGCCGACCTGTTCCTCAAGACGCCGAGCGACGTCGCGCCGGGCAGCTACTCCGCCACCATCACGCTCACCCTCTGGGAGGATGCGTACTGACCGGTCGCCGGACCGACTGACTGACGGGTCGGGGTCGCGCCTCGGCGCGGCCCCGACCCAGACTCATGGGACTGCCAGTGACCACTGCACCTCGCCCCGCGCTCCGCGTGGCCCTCGTCTCCGTCCTCGCGCTCCTCGCCGCCCTCCTCCTGTCGGCGCCGGTGGCGGCGCAGACGCAGGAGCCCGCCGTCCGTTGGTCGACCACGCCCGCGGACGAGAACGGGCCCGACGGCCGGCGCGCGGTCGAGCACACCCTCGACCCCGGTGAGGTGGTCGAGGAGCACCTCGCCGTGCGCAACGTCAGCAGCGAGGAGGTCACCTTCTCCCTCGACGCCGCCGACGGTTTCTACACCCGCACCGGCCGGTTCGACATGCTCGCCTCCGGCGAGGAGTCGGTGGGGGCCGGGACCTGGATCACGCTGCCGGAGACCGTCACGGTCGCCGCCGGGGAGACCGAGGTCGTCCCGTTCACCATCGAGGTGCCGCCCAACACCGAGCCGGGTGACCATGCCGCCGGCATCACCGCCTCGGTCCGGTCGGTGCAGACGGCCGAGGGTGGCACGAGCGTCGGCGTGGAGAGCCGGGTCGGCTTCCGCGTGACGACCCGGGTCACCGGTGAGCTCACCCCGTCGGCCGCCGTGGAGAACGTGCGCGGCAGCTACGAGGGGAGCTGGAACGCCTTCCGTCCCGGGCAGGTCTCCGTCTCCTTCGACGTCGTCAACGAGGGCAACACCCGCCTGTTCGTCGACGGCACGGTCTCGGCCGGCGGCAGCACCGTCGGGCTCACGGACGAGCACCCCGAGGAGGTCCTGCCGGGTGACACCCGCAGCCTCGCGGTCGTCGTCGACGGCGTGTGGCCGTGGTTCGCCGTGCCGCTCGAGGTCGCGGTGGTCCCCGAGATGCTCGCGATGGACGGCTCGACGGCGGTGCTCGACCCCGTCGTCGTCAGCGTCGTCGTGTGGGCCGTCCCGTGGCCCCAGCTCCTTCTCCTCCTCGGTGCCGTCCTCCTCGTCGGGGCGGTCCTGTGGGGCAGGCGCTCCTCGCGCCGCAGGCTCGAGCGGATGCTCGAGCAGGCGCGCGACGAGGGACGCCGGTCCGCGGTCGAGGACCCCGCCGCGACCCCCTGAGCCCCGCGGGCGTCGGGAGCGGCCGACCCCGCGCGCAAGCAGCGGCATCTTGCTAATGTTAGCGATAACGTCACCGGCTGGGACGCCGGTACGACCATGCTCGACGGAGAACGATGGCGCCCATCCGCGACGCTCGGCCCCGGGCCCTGGTGCCCGGTGAGGCACGCGCGCCGCGGCGCCCCGAACGCAGCAGGACCACACGACGACGTGCGACGACGCGCGTCCTCCAGAAGGAAGGACAAGCTATGAGACGACGACGACTAGTGGCCGCCGTGGCGACCGCGGCACTCGGAGCGGGCATGCTCGCGGCCGTGCCGGCCGCGACGGCTGCCGAGCCCTCGGCGGACGGGCTCGTGCTGCACTACCCCCTCACGGGGGAGGGCGGCACCACGGCGCAGGACGCGTCCGGCAACGGGCGTGACGGGCAGATCGTCGGCGGTGCCGAGCTCGGCGCCGGCGGCGTCACGCTCGACGGCAGCGACGACCACGTCGTCCTGCCGGACAACATCACCGCGGGCCTGGACGCCATCACGGTGTCCATGGACGTGCTGCTCGAGCCGCCCCACAGCGGCAACTACTTCCTGTTCAACCTCGGCAACCCGGCCGTCGGCACCCCGCAGTCCGGCAACGGCTACCTGTTCGTCACCGACACACCGAACGTCGCCCGGGCCGCGATCTCCCCGGCCGCGTGGGGCGGGGAGCAGAACGTCCTCGGGACCCAGAAGTTCACCCGCGGCGTGTGGCAGCACGTGACCTTCACTCTCGCGGGTGGCACCGGCAGCCTCTACGTCGACGGCGAGCGCGTCGGGCAGAACACCGGGATCACGGTGACCCCCGGGGACATCGGCAACGGCGTGACGACCGCGAACTACATCGGACGCTCCGCCTACGACGCCGACCGCCGGGTGGACGGGAGCATCAAGGACTTCCGCATCTACGACCGGGCGCTGTCGGCGGAGGAGATCAACGCGCTCGTGACCGCGAACGCCGAGGCCTCCCTCGCGCTCGACGCGGAGGGGCTGACCCTCCCCGACCTGGACGCGGTGACGAGCAACCTCGACCTGCCCGCCGCCAGCCCGGGCGGCTCGGCCGTCACCTGGGCGACGTCCGACCCGTCCGTCGTCACCGCCGACGGCGTGATCACGCGCCCGGCAGCGGACGAGGAGCCGGCCACGGCCACCCTCACCGCGACGCTGAGCCAGCGCGGGCTGACTCGTGAGCAGGTCTTCGAGGTCACGGTCCTCCCGCTGCCAGCGGACGAGGCCCGCGCGCAGGCCGCGGCCGACGCGCTCGTCGTCCACGACGTCGACGACGTCCGCGGCAACCTGTACCTCCCCACGAGCGGCACCGACACCGCGACCGTCACCTGGGAGAGCTCGGACCCCGGCGTCATCACCGCCACCGGCGAGGTCTCCCGGCCCGCCGCCGGCGAGGCAGCCGCCGAGGTCGCGCTCACCGCGAGCGTCACCGTCGGCGCGAGCACGGTGACCCGCGTCTTCGACGCCACCGTCCCGCCGCTGCCCGAGGCGCAGCCGTACGAGGGCTACCTCTTCTCCTACTTCCTCGGAGAGGGCCTGGAGCACGGCGAGCAGGTGTACTTCTCGCTCAGCCAGGGCAACGACCCCCTCGCCTACACCACGCTCAACGACGGCGAACCGGTCATGGTGTCGACCAGCGGCGAGATGGGGCTGCGCGACCCGTTCATCATCCGTTCCCCGGAGGGCGACAAGTTCTACCAGATCGCCACCGACCTGCGGATGTGGAACCAGTCGAGCGGGAGCTGGGACCAGGTCCAGCGTCAGGGCAGCCGCAACGTCGTCGTCTGGGAGTCCACGGACCTCGTCAACTGGTCCGAGAGCTGGGTCGCCGAGGTCGCGCCGGAGAACGCCGGCAACGCCTGGGCGCCGGAGATCTTCTACGACGACAGCATCGGTGAGTACGTCGTGTTCTGGGCCTCGAAGCTCTACGCGGAGGACGACCCCGACCACACGGGCGCCGCGCACAACCGGATGATGTACTCCACGACCCGCGACTTCCGGAACTTCAGCGAGCCCGAGATCCTCATCGACACCGGCTCCTCCGTCATCGACACGACGATGATCGAGCACGACGGCGACGTCTACCGCTTCTCGAAGAACGAGGAGAACCGCACCGGCTCGAACCCGGGCGGCAAGCACGTCTTCCAGGAGGTCGGGTCCGGACCGCTCACCGACGACTTCGAGCTCGTGCGCGAGGCGGTCGGCGCCGGCAGCATCAACCAGGGCGAGGGACCCCTCGTCTTCAAGTCGAACACCGAGGACCGCTGGTACCTGTTCATCGACGAGTACGGCGGCCGCGGGTACGTGCCGTTCACGACGACGGACCTCGCGAGCGGGGAGTGGACGATGATCGGCTCGGCCGACTACTCCTTCTCCCAGCGCTACCGGCACGGCACCGTCCTGCCGGTCACCGGCGCGGAGTGGGAGGCGCTCGACAACGCCTACGGCGAGGGCCGGGTCACCGACCAGGAGGCCGTCGAGGCCGCCGCCGCCGCGCTCGCCATCCCGAACGTCGACGACGTCCGCGGCAACATCACCCTCCCGACCGAGGGGGAGGAGGGGACCGCCGTCGTGTGGGCCTCGAGCGACCCGGACGTCATCACGACCGACGGCGTCGTCGCCCGTCCCGCCCACGGGCAGGACCCGGTGACGGTCACGCTCACCGCCACCGTCACCAAGGGGGCGGCGAGCGAGGTGCGGACCTTCGAGGCCGTCGTCGTCCCGCTGCCCGTGCAGGAGGAGCGCGAGGCGTACTTCTTCCCCCACTTCAAGGGGGAGAGCACGGCCGACGGCGAGCAGGTCTACTTCGCCGCGAGCCGTGGCAACAACGCCCTGGACTGGACGCCGCTGAACGACGACGACGTGGTCCTGGAGTCCACACTGGGTGAGCAGGGGCTGCGTGACCCCTTCATCATCCGCTCGCCGGAGGGTGACCGCTTCTACCTCCTCGCCACCGACCTCAAGACCTACCGTCCCGGGCAGGGACCCGACTTCGCGCGGGCCCAGCAGTCCGGCTCGCTCTCGCTCATGATCTGGGAGTCCACCGACCTGGTGACCTGGAGCGAGCAGCGCATGGTCGAGGTCAACACCCCCTACGCCGGGAACACGTGGGCACCGGAGGCGCACTACCTGGAGGACCAGGGGATGTACGCCGTGTACTGGGCCTCCAACCTCTACGACACGACGGACGTCGCCGGGCGCAGCACCTTGGACAGCTACAACCGGATGATGATCTCCTTCACCCGGGACTTCGTGACCTTCACCGAGCCGGAGGTGTGGATCGACATCCGCCGCCAGCCCGGGCGGGGCATGATCGACTCCACGGTCGTGGAGCACGAGGGGACATACTACCGCTTCACCAAGGACGAGCGCAACGACATCATGGAGGTCCTGCTCGAGAAGTCGCCGGACCTGCTGCGCTACCAGGAGGGTGCCGTCGGCACGTCGTGGGAGCTCGTCACCGAGCGGATCGGCTCCGGGGACCCGCTGCGTCACGCCGAGGGACCCACCGCGTTCAGGGCGAACCCCGGTGACGTGAACATCGAGCCCGGCCAGGACACGTGGTTCCTCTTCCAGGACTGGCCGCCGTACGGCGGGGGAGACGGGTACGTCGCGTTCTCCTCCACCGACCTCGACGACGCCGACAGCTGGACGCACGAGCCCGGCCTCAACCTCCGCGCCCGGCACGGCACGGTCCTGCCGATCACGCGTGCCGAGCACGAGCGGCTGCTCCGCGCCTACCAGCCGGACGCGCTCGTGGAGTCGGTCGACACGGTCGAGGTCACCACGCAGGCCGGCGTCGCGCCGGAGCTGCCGGCGACGGTGGGCGTCACCTACGCCGACGGCTCGACCGGTGACCTGCCGGTGACGTGGGAGGAGATCGACCCCGCCTCCTACGCCGCGCCGGGGCAGCTCGAGGTGGCCGGTGAGATCGAGGGCGTGTGGCTCGAGGCGCGTGCGACGGTCACGGTCGAGGCCGCCGGCCCGCACGTCACGGTCGAGGCGGACACGCGGTGCGTGCTCGGCAGGGTGGTGATCACCGCGCGGGTGACCAACGAGGGGGCCGCGCCGGCCGAGGTGGAGATCGCCACCGCCTACGGCACCCGGACGGCCACCGTCGACGGCGGACGGACGAGCTCGTACGCCTTCACCACGCGCCTGGCCCAGGTGCCCGCGGGCGAGGTCGGCGTGACCTCGGCCGGCGCGTCCACCAGCGCGGCCTACGCGGGACGTTCGTGCGGCTGAGCGGACGGTGACGGCTCGGCCTCCTGGTGAACCGGCCAGGGGGCCGAGCCGTACTCGCCACGCACGTCGTCCACGGTCACGACGACCTCCGGAAGGAATTCCCCAGGCGACAGGCGATGGTAAAAATAGTGCGTTAGCGATAACATCGGAATTGGACTGTAGTTCGGGCGGACTCAAAGGACAATGGCATGTCTAAGTCGATCGTTCACGCATTCCGGGCAGCGGCGCTCGGAGTGCTGATCCTGGCGGTGCCGCTCACGGCCACGGCCCAGGAGGCGGAGCCCGGAGGGGCCGACGTCGGGGTCGAGGTCGAGATCACCCCACGCCCTGCCGAGCCGACCACCGAGCCGACCGTGCCGGCGACCCCGCCGGCGACCGACCCCACGACCGCTCCCGGCGTGGCGCCGACGGTCCGGCCGACCACCCCGCCGCCCAGCGGCAGCCTCCAGGAGACCGGCTTCACCGGCCTCCAGGCGCTCGTCGCAGCCGGCGTGCTCGTGCTCGCTGGTGGCGCGGTGCTCGTCCACCGCCGACGCACGGCCTGACCCGCACCCGAACGCCGCGGCGCCGCCCTCCCGAGGGTGCGGCGCCGCGGCGTTCTCGTCGCCCCGTGCTGGTCAGAGCGCTTCGACGGCCGCCGCCTGCACACGCAGCCCCGCGCGGTAGCGCTCGAGGTAGGCCGCGTAGCCGGCGACGTCGGCGGGGTCCGGCTCGACCGTCGTGACCTCCGCGCCCGCGAAGACGCGGGAGTCGAGGTAGGTGCCGAGGTCCGTCTCCGCCGCGGCGTGGAGGTAGGACGCGAGGACGGCGATGCCCCACGCCCCGCCCTCCGATGCGGTCTGCCCGACCGCCACGGGGACCCCGAGGGCTCCGGCGAGCAGCCGCTGCGAGACGCCGGGGGTGCGGAAGATGCCGCCGTGGGCGAGCATGAGGTCGATCTCGACACCCTCGCCGTGGAGCACCTCCATGCCGAGGCTGAGCGTGCCGAACATGCTGTACACCTGCGAGCGGACGAAGTTCGCCAGGCTGAGCTCGCTGTCGGGCGTGCGCACCACCAGGGGGCGCCCCTCGGCGAGACCGGTGATCGGCTCGCCGGCGAGGTAGTTGTAGGACAGCAGGCCGCCGGCGTCGGCGCTGCCGGACAGGGCCTCGCCGAGCATCACCTCGTAGACGGCGTCGGGGGTGAGGTCGAGCCCGGCCGCCGCGGCGAACCGGGTGAACATCGCGGCCCACGCGGCGAGCTCGCTCGCCCCGTTGTTGCAGTGGACCATCGCCACCGCGTCCCCCGCGGGGGTCGTCACGACGTCGAGCTCGTGGTGCGCGCTGCGCAGCGGGCGCTCGAGGACGACCATCGCGAAGATGCTCGTCCCGGCGCTGACGTTGCCCGTGCGCGGGGCCACGGAGTTCGTGGCGACCATGCCCGTGCCGGCGTCGCCCTCGGGCGGGCACAGGGGGATGCCCGCCTGCAGGGTCCCGTTCGGGTCGAGGAGCGCGGCGCCCTCGGTGGTGAGCAGGCCGGCGGACTCGCCCGCGGTGAGCACGGTCGGCAGGAGGTCGAGCACCCGGGCGCCGGGCAGCCGGTCGCCCGCGAGGTCGTCGAGCTGGGTGAGCATCCGGGCGTCGTACGTCCCGGTCGCGGGGTCGATGGGGAACATGCCCGAGGCGTCGCCCACCCCGAGCACCCGGCGACCGGTGAGCCGCCAGTGGACGTAGCCCGCGAGGGTGGTGAGGAACCGGATGTGGGGCACGTGCGGCTCGGCGTCGAGGACCGCCTGGTGGAGGTGGGCCACCGACCACCGCAGGGGGATGTTCACCCCGAACAGCCCGGAGAGCTCGGCGGCGGCCGGGCCGGTGGAGGTGTTGCGCCACGTGCGGAAGGGCACGAGCAGCTCGTCGGCGGCGTCGAACGCGAGGTAGCCGTGCATCATCGCCGAGACGCCGAGGGCGCCGTAGGTCGACGGCCGCAGCCCGTAGCGCCGCTCGACGTCCTCGACCAGCGCGGCGTAGGCCGCCTGCACGCCCGACCACACCGACTCCAGGGAGTAGGTCCACGTCCGGTCGACGAGCTGGTTCTCCCACTCGTGCGAGCCGGCGGCGAGCACCTGCGCGGGCGAGGGCCCGACGAGGCAGGCCTTGATGCGGGTCGAGCCCAGCTCGATGCCCAGCGACGTGCGTCCGCTGAGGATCGCCTCGCGCGTCTCGCTGTCCGTCGCGAGCCGGTCGGCGGTGCCTTGGTACGTCACTGGTCCTCCATCGGATCTGCCGCGTGTTCCGTCGTCATGTTATTGCTCACGCCCCTTCCCACGTGCGACATCCGCCGCGCCGCCCGCGCGGGCACGCGGAAGGGGCGCCCCCGACGGGGACGCCCCTTCCCCTGCACGTGCTGCTAGCCGCAGGACCCGGCGGCGTACGGCGCCTCGACCTGCGTGGTCGTCTGCTCACCGTCGACGACGGCGGAGACGTCCACCGTCACCGTCCCGGCCGGGACGCTCGTGGCCCGGGTGGTGAAGGCGTGGGTGAAGTTGCGCCCCTCCGCCACACCGGTGGCGGACCGGCTGCCCCACGAGGACGTGGCGGTGAGGTCCACCGCGACCTCGCTGCCGTTGGACACCCGCACGGTGACCACGGTGCGTCCGGCCACGCAGCGCGTGTCCGCGGTGGCCGTGACGCCGTCGAGCGGGCTGCCCAGCGGCGCCGTGTCGGAGGACGCGAGGAGGATGTCGTGGCCGAGGAACTCGGCGGTGACCTCCGGCCCCGTCGCGGCCTCGGGCAGCGTCACCTCGGCGACCCCGTCGGTGAGGTGGACCGTCTGTGACCACTCACCCGCGGAGAAGCGGACCTGGCCGCCGGTCTCGAACCCGTCGGCGGCCTCGACCGTCGCGGTGGCGACGCGGCCCTCGACGCTCAGCTCGGTGGTGGTGGCCACGTCGCTGTTCGGGATGCCGCGGATGTCGTTCCACTCGCGCAGCGTGATCGGGATGACCGTGCCGTGCCGCGGGCGCGGCACGCCGGCGTTGGTCATCGTGATCGGCTGGGGGTCCCAGGTGGGCGCCTCGATGTCCTCGCTGCACGCCGCCTGGTAGCCGCCGCCGTTGGTGTACCGGTCGCCCCACAGGTAGAACTGGCCGGGGCACGCGGTGTCACCGGGGTTCGCCTGGAAGAGCACCGGGCCCTCGTAGCCCTGGCCCGCGTCCCACGTCGTGCGCCCGAGCGCCGGGGCGAGCAGCTCCCAGTTGTCGATGTCGCTGTCGAGGAAGTCGGTGTGCTTCTCGGAGAAGAGGTCCGAGCCGGCGTTGCCGGCCTCGTTCTTCGTCACCCGGTAGTAGTAGTCACCGACCTTGAGCGCGGTCGTGTCGATCCGCGACTGCGGGTAGGGGTCCTGCCACACCTGGGGCTCGGAGAAGGTCCGGAAGTCGCGCGTCGTGTTGTACCACATCTGCGCGTTTCCCTGACCGGTGCGGTTGACCGGGTCGTTCCACAGCGACTGCGCCCAGAACACGGCGTAGGCGCCGATCTCCTCGACCCACAGCGACTCCGGTGCGAAGGCGTTGCCCGCGTCCTCCGGGGCCACCTCGACGTGGCGCTGGGGCGTCCAGCTGACGAGGTCGTTGGACTCGAAGACCTCGATGTACTGGGTGTCGTTGATCGCGTAGCCGCCCTGGTCGTACCAGTTGAGGTCGGTGGCGATCATGTAGAACGTGTCCCCGTCGGGGGAGCGGACGATGTGCGGGTCGCGCAGGCCCTGGTCACCCAGCTGGGAGATGAGGGACGGGCGACCACCGGTGAGACCGGTCCAGTCGAGGGCGGTGTTGCCGTTCGACGTCGCGAACATGATCTGCTCGCCGTCGGCGAGGTTCTCCCCCTTGAAGTACCCGAGGAAGTAG
Source organism: Georgenia wutianyii (assembly GCF_006349365.1). Classification (NCBI taxonomy): domain Bacteria; kingdom Bacillati; phylum Actinomycetota; class Actinomycetes; order Allobogoriellales; family Allobogoriellaceae; genus Georgenia; species Georgenia wutianyii. The sequence continues at coordinate 3,106,464 of NZ_CP040899.1, read as the reverse complement.
CGCTCCATCTCCTCGGTGCGCGGCAGCGACCGGACGGTGAAGGGGAAGGTCTTCGTCTCCGAGGACCCGCCCTTCGTGATCGTGGCCGTGAGCGTGCCCGAGACGTCGGCGTGGCCGTAGGCGGGCCGGGTCACCTCGCCGGTCGGCGTGATGAGGTCGGACGTCGAGGTCCACGTGATCGTCGACCCGAACTCACCCTCGGCCGGGAGCGTGAGGTTGCCGCGGACGTCGTCGGTGTTGTCGACCTCGAGGTCGTAGGCGTCGCGGTCGACGGCGTCGGCGTCGACGAACTCGGCCTTGACGACCACCGGGATCTCCCGGACGGTGACGTCGTAGGCGCCCTTGCGGACGGTGGCCGTCAGCGTCACGGTCGCGTCGGGCTGACCGACGGCGGGCCGGGTGACGCGTCCGGTGACCGCGACGTTCGGGGCGCTCGCCGGCGGGGTGTAGATGTCGACGACGGACGGGTCGGAGGAGGTCCACGTGATCGTGGAGCCGGCGACCGAGCCGAACTCGGGCAGGACGATGTCGCGGACGATGGCCTCGGTGAGGCCGAGGTCGATCGCCTCGGCGTCCGCCCGCACGCCCGTGGAGACCGTCTCGTCGGCGAGCGCGAGGGCCTCGTCCAGGCTCACCGCGCGGTCGTAGACACGGAAGTCCCGGATGGTGCCGCGGAAGGAGTAGTCCTCGGCCACCTGCGAGCGGGCGAGGAAGTTGCAGTTGGTCCCCGAGGCGTGCACTGACGGCGGGGTGGTGAGGTTGGTGGCCTGCGCGTAGCGCACGCCGTCGACGTAGACGATGCCCGTCCACGTCGTGCCGTCCGCGTTGGGCGTCTGGGTGTAGGTCACGTGCTTCCACGCGCCCTCGAGCAGCCGGCCACGGTCCTGCATGAGGTTCTGGTTGCCCACGGCCACCCGGAAGCGCTCACCGGGTCGCGGCGCGGTGTTCGAGGCGTAGATCGAGCCCTGGAGCCCGGCGTCGGCCTCGCAGGTGCCGGTCTTGGAGCCGAGGCTCCACATCTGGTGGTTGCCGACGTTCGCCGGGTCGACCCAGACCTCGTAGTCCACGGTGAGGCTGGTCATCCCCGCCGTGAGGTTGTTCGGGAGGCGGACGTAGCCGCCGGTGAGGGAGTTCTCGTAGGAGTCGGGGTTGAACCGCACACCCTCGCCCGTGAGGCTCACCTTGTCACCGTTGACGAGCTCGGCGTTCGCCGCGCTGCCGGCGCTGCCGGTGTTGGCGAGCACGGTGCCCGCGGTCTCGTCGAGGCGGAAGTGGTGGACGAGGCCCTCGCTGAGCTCCTCGTCGCTGAACGCGACCCGCTCGAGGACGGTGACGGCGAACTCGCGCGAGGTGGTGAGCCCGCGGTGGGCCACCGTCGCGGTGAGGGTCGCCGTCGCGTCCCCGGCGCCCGGCTCGGGGCGGGTGACCCGGCCCGACTCGGTGACGACCGACGGGTCGCTCGTGCTCCAGGTCAGCCCCGGGAAGCTGGGCAGTGTGACGTTCTCCTCGAGCGCGCTGGTGTCCGGCAGGCTGACCGAGTCGATCATCTCGGTGAGGTTCCCGGCGGCGAGGTCGGCCGAGAGCTCGGCGACGTCGGCGGCGGGCAGCGCCGCGGAGTAGATGCGGAAGTCCTTGATGGCGCCGGCGAACTGCGCCGGGCGGCCGGTCGTCGCGTTGGAGCGGCCGATGAAGGCCGACGGTGCGGTGATGTCGCCGGGGCGCACGGTCACCGCCTCGTTGCTGCCCACGAGCACGCCGTTCTCGTAGACGTGCATCGTGCCGGGCGCCTCGGCGGTCCCGCCCTCGATCGTCACGGCGACGTGGGTCCACTCGTTGCGCGGCAGTCCCAGCGGGGCGCCGGCGGTCTGCGCGGTGCCGCCGGGAGCGGCGATGCTCACCTCGTGACGGGCGAAGATCGCGTTGTCGTTGCCGGGTGAGGCGGTGAGGTTGCCGCCGTTCTCCGAGGCGAGCCCGAAGGTGTACATCGGGGCGCCGGGTGCGGTGCCGGCGGCGCGCACGTCGAAGGCGATCGTCACGTCGTCGAGCCCGGTGAGCAGCGAGTCCGGCAGCTTGACGGCGGGCAGGGTGCCGGGGGTGTTGGAGCCGCCGGGGAGGTTGATGCCGCGGCCGGCGCGCCAGGTGGCGGTGCCGGCGCCGTTGTTGACGACCTCGGCGTGCCGGTCGTTGCCCGACGAGTCGGCGACGGCGGTGCCGCTCGTCTCGTCGAGCCGGTAGTGGGCGACGAGGCGCTCGTCGCTCGGCTCGGCGTCGGGCTCCGAGGATGCCGGGACGGCGGCGGCCGCCCCGAGGACCATCGTCAGGGCCGCGACCGCCCCGACTGTCCTGAGGCGCGTGCGTGTGTGTGGTCTGGGTGACATGGACCCTCCTCGGTCCGGTCGCGACGACGGTGCCGCGACTGCGTGCGTGGGTGGTGGCAGGTGGGCGGAGGTGGCGGGCGCTGCCGGCTCCGTCCGTGTGCCGGACGACGAACCTCGACCTCCTTTCCCTCGTGCGGCCGGGGATGGGGCGGCCCGGCACCCGCGAGGGGACTCATCTGCCAGCGTCATCGCCGTGAGGCCGCTCGACCGGTGCGAGGCAGACACGACGTCCGCGTGCCCGACTGTCCAGTGGTGTCGTCAACACCACGAGGTTAGCGCTCACATGGAACGGCGGTCAAGCGTGCTGGGCCGCTCGCGAGGGTGGGTGGGCAGGCCGCTCAGGGGCGGGCGGCGAACGCCTCGAGCAGGCCGGAGTCACCCGAGACGATGATCGTGTCGCCCGGGTTGATCCGCGTCTCCTCCGAGGCGTACTCGAACGCCTCGCCGGGCGACTTCACCCCGAGCACCGTGACGCCGTAGCGCTGGCGGATCCGCGACTCACCGATGGTGAACCCGTAGGTCTCCTTCGGCGGGCGCATCTTGACGATGGTGAAGCCGTCCTCCATCTCGATGTAGTCGAGCATCCGCCCGGTGACCATGTGGGCCACCCGCTGCCCGGCGTCGTGCTCGGGGTAGACGACGTGGTGGGCCCCGATGCGCCGCAGGATGCGCCCGTGCTCGGCGGACGTCGCCTTGGCCCAGATCTGTGGCACCTCGAGGTCGACGAGGTTCGCCGTGATGAGCACGCTCGCCTCCAGCGAGGTGCCCACGCCGACGACGGCCACCGGGAACTCCTGCGCCCCGAGCTGCTCGAGCGCGTCGGGGTTGGACGCGTCCGCCTCGATGATCGGCACCCGCCCGGACCACTGGGACACGAGGTGCTCGTCCTTCTCCACGGCGAGGACCTCGCGCCCGAGGTCCTCGAGCGTCGCCGCGAGCGCCCCGCCGAACCGGCCGAGGCCGATCACGAGCACGGCGCTCGCGCGCGGGGCGTTGTTCCGTTGCGGCATGTGCCACCTACCTCTCCGAGGACGTGTCCCCAGTGTGCCGCGCTCAGCCGACGATCGGCGGCTCGGACGGCATGCGGATGACGCGGCGGCGCTGGCGCAGGGCGAGCGCACCGGCGAGCGTCATCGTGCCCAGACGCCCGGCGAACATCAGCGCCGCGAGCACGTACTTGCCCACGTCCGGCAGGTCGGGGGTGATGCCGGTGCTCAGCCCGACGGTCGCGAAGGCGGAGATGGTCTCGAAGAGCACGAGCTCGAGGTGGTAGTCGGTGAAGGTGAGGAGCAGGAGCGTGCCGCCGCCGACGAGCGTGGCCCCGAGGAACGCGACGGCCACGGCGAGGCGCACCGTCGTCGTCCCCACGCGCCGGCCGAAGGCCTCGGCGTCGCGGTCACCGCGCGCCTCGGCGACGATCGCCAGGACGAGGACGGCGAACGTCGTCACCTTGATGCCACCGGCGGTGGACGCCGACCCGCCACCGACGAACATGAGGGCGTCCTGCATGAACCACGTCGTGTCGTTCATGTGGCCGACGTCGACCGTGCTCAGCCCGGAGGAGCGGGAGTTGACGCCGGCGAGCATCGAGGTGAGCACCCGGTCGGCCACCGGCAGGCCGCCGAGGGTGGCGGCGTTGCGCCACTCGAAGAGCGCGAAGCCGAGCGAGCCGACGACGGCGAGGATCGAGTAGGTGACGACGGTGAGCTTGGTGTGCAGCGACAGCCGCCGCCCCCGGCGCACGCGCTCGGCGACGTTGAGGATGACGGGGAAGCCGAGCGCGCCGATCCCGCCGCCGACGATGATCGGCAGGCACAGCCACCAGTCGCCGACGAACGGCTCGAGCCCCTTGTCGAGGATGACGAACCCGGCGTTGTTGAAGATCGACAGCGCCATGAACAGCGCGTCCCACAGGGCCTGCCCGAGCGAGTGCCCGAGGGCGAGGAAGCGCGGGACGAGGACGAGGAAGATCGCGAGCTCGATGGTGAGCGAGGCGACGATGACCGCCCGCACGAGCGTGCCGACCTCGCCCAGCCGCGTCGTGCGGGTCTCGGAGGCGGTGAGGAGGCGCTGGGTGAGGTTGATGCGGCGGGAGACGGCCAGGCCGAGGATCGAGGCCAGCGTCATGACGCCGAGGCCGCCGATCTTGACGCCGATGATGATCACCGCCTGCCCGAAGACGGACCAGTAGGTCGCGGTCGAGACGGTCGTCAGCCCGGTGACGCAGACGGCGGAGACGGCGGTGAACAGGGCATCGACGAAGGGGGCGCGCTGCCCGTCCACGGTCGCCGCCGGCAGCGAGAGCAGCGCGGTGACGACCGCGATGATCCCGGCGAAGACGATGAGCGCCAGCCGCGCGGGTGACTGCCGCGCGACGTGGTCGACCGCGTCGCGCAGCGCGCCCAGTGGCCGACTCGGCCGCAGTGGTCCGGTGCCTGCGCTCACGCGCTCACCTTGCCAGACGCCGGGCCGCCCGGCGCAGCACGCGCGCTACCGTGACCCAATGCCCAAGCCCCTGCTCCCGTGGAGCGAGGACCTGCTGGAGTACGACTTCGGCGCGGGCCACCCGATGGCCCCCCTCCGGCTCTCCCTCACCCACCGGCTGATCGCGGACCTCGGGCTCCTCGACTCCTTCGCCGTCGAGCCGGTCGCGCTCGCCGAGGACGCCGACCTGCTGCGGGTCCACGAGGCCGACTACCTCGCGGCCGTCCGGGCGGCCGGTGAGGGGCGGCCCGACCCCGCGCGCGGGCTCGGCGGGGACGACAACCCCCTCTTCGGGCGGATCCACGAGGCCGGTGCGCGCATCGCCGGCTCCACCCTCGCCGCCGCGACGGCGGTGTGGGAGGGTCGTGCACCGCGAGCCCTCAGCCTCGCGGGCGGGATGCATCACGCGATGCCCGGACGCGCCTCCGGCTTCTGCATCTACAACGACGCCGCCGTGGCGCTGGCCGCGGTCCTCGCTGCGGGCGCCGAGCGCGTCGCCTACGTCGACCTCGACGCCCACCACGGCGACGGCGTCGAGCGCACCTTCTGGGACGACGACCGCGTGCTGACGATCTCCGTGCACCAGCACCCCGGCACCCTCTTCCCCGGCACCGGCTACGCCCAGGACATCGGCGGGCCCGCGGCCCGCGGTACCGCGGTCAACGTCGCGCTGCCGCCCGGCACCGGGGACGCGGCCTGGCTGCGGGTGCTCGACGGCGTCGTCGGCCCGCTCGTCGAGGACTTCGCCCCGCAGCTCCTCCTCACCCAGCACGGCTGCGACTCCCACGCGCTCGACCCGCTGGCCGGGCTCGCGGTGTCCGTCGACGCCCAGCGCAGCGCGGCCCTCCTCATGGCCGAGCTCGCCGAGGCCCACGCCGGCGGGCGGTGGGTGGCCACCGGCGGCGGCGGGTACGAGGTGGTCAGCGTCGTGCCGCGCGTGTGGGCGCACCTCGCCGCCGTCGTCGCGGGACACCCGCTCGACCTCTCGACCCCGGTGCCGGCGGTGTGGCGCGAGACCGTCGCCGAGCTCGTCGACGTCGAGGTGCCGGAGACCATGGGCGAGGGTGCCGCCACCTCCTTCCGCCCGTGGACGGCGGGTTACGACCCGGACGACGAGGTCGACCGCGCCGTCATGGCCACCCGGGGGGCCGTCTTCCCGCACCACGGCCTCGATCCGCAGCCCTGGTGAGAGGGCCCGGACCGTTTCCCAAAACCGGCGTGAGGCTCTAGAGTTCGAGCAGAATCTCGGGCGCGCTGGCGCCGTCAACACGACACGGGTAGGTGGACATGGCCGAGCAGCGGGCACCGCGGTTCCTCACGGTCGCCGAGGTCGCCGAGCTCCTCCGCGTGTCGAAGATGACCGTCTACCGCATGGTCCACGCCGGCGACATCCCCGCCGTGCGCGTCGGGCGCTCCTTCCGCGTGCCGCAGCACGCCGTCGAGGAGATGCTCAACAGCGGCGTCGGCGACTGGGCACCGGAGTCCCAGGCGCGCTGAGCGAGCGCCGTCGCCGTCTGCGCGAGACGATCACGCGATGGCTCAACCACGCACGCTCCTCATCGTCCTCGCCGGTGGCGCGGGCTCCCGTCTGGAGACGCTCACCGAGCACCGCGCCAAGCCCGCACTGCGCTTCGGCGGAAGCCACCGGCTCATCGACTTCCCCCTGTCGAACGCCGCGAACAGCGGCATCGACGACGTGTGGGTGGTCGAGCAGTTCGAGCCGGAGTCGGTGACCGAGCACCTCGCGGGCGGGCGTCCGTGGGACCTGGACCGCTCGCGGGGCGGGCTCATGGTGCTCGGTCCGCACCGCGGTGACGACCGCGAGGGTTGGCACGCCGGGACCGCCGACGCCCTGTGGCGCAAGGCCGGCCGGATCCGCGACCACGACCCCGACGTCGTCCTCGTCGCCTCCGCCGACGCCGTCTACCGCATGGACTACGCCGACGTCATCGCCCACCACCTCGACAGCGACGCCGACGTCACGATGGTGACGACCCGGCACGACGGGGACGTCACCCGCTACGGCGTCGTCGTCGCCGAGGGCGGGCGCATCGTGCGCTACGAGCTCAAGCCGGACGACCCGCCCTCCGACCTCGTGACCACGGAGGTCTTCGCCTTCACGCCCGCCGCGCTCCTCGGGGCGCTGGAGGCCGTGGTGAAGGAGAAGGGGGAGGACGCGCTCGGAGACCTCGGGGAGGAGGTGCTGCCCGCCCTCGTCGAGCGCGGGGCCGCCGTGGAGCTCCGGCACACCGGCTACTGGCAGGACGTCGGCACCGTCGACGCCTACTGGCGCGCGCACATGGAGTTCCTCGAGCAGCCGCCCTTCGACCTCGACGACCAGCGCTGGCCGATCCGCACCCGGGCGCTGCGCCACCTCGGTGCGCGCGTCCACGCCAAGGGCGAGGTGGCCGACTCGCTGCTCGCCTCCGGCGTCGTCGTCGAGGGGACGGTGCGGCGCAGCGTGCTCGGCCCGGGCGTGCAGGTCGCGCCCGGCGCGGAGGTCCTCGACTCGGTGCTCCTGGACGACGTGCGCATCGGGCCGGGAGCGCGCGTCGTGCGCACCGTCGTGGACGAGGCCGCCCGCGTGCGCGGCCGGGCGGAGATCGGCGGCGACGGGTCGGGGGACGAGGTCACGCTCGTCGCCGCGCGCAGCGTCGTCCACCCGCGAAAGCGCATCGCCGCGGGTGGCCGTTACCCCGAGTGACGACCGCCGCAACGCGCTCCGCCGCTCGAGACGCTAGACTCGGCCTGTTCTGCGTAGAGCCACGTGCTGTGCGCACCTGCCGACTCGACCAAGCACTGCGAGGTTCCATGGGCTCTGTCATCAAGAAGCGCCGCAAGCGTATGTCGAAGAAGAAGCACCGCAAGCTGCTTCGCAAGACCCGTCACCAGCGCCGCAACAAGAAGTGAGCGAGCGCAACTGACGCCCCCAGGCCCGGCATCCGCCGGGCCTGGCGCGTCTCCGGGGTCTCGCCTTCCCCACGCCCCCACACCCCCTCCCGCGACAGCCGACTTCCGCGCGACAGCCGACTTCCGTGCGTCGTCATCGTCTGGGACGCACTTTTGCGGCGCGATGGCGTGCTGCAGGGGGTGTCCGTGGGCTGCAGGGGGTGTCCCAGAGGGGGAGGCGGGCGCCCTGGGGCCGGGCCCCCCGCGCCCCCGGGCCCACCCCCTCCCGCGACAGCCGACTCCCGCGCGACAGCCGACTTCCTGCGTCGTCATCGTCTGGGACGCACTTTTGCGGCGCGATGGCGTGCTGCGGGGGGTGTCCGTGGGCTGCAGGGGGTGTCCCAGAGGGGGAGGCGGCGGGCGACGGGCGACGGCGACGCTGGGGGCAGCGGCCGGGCCCCGGCCACGGAGCCCGCGGCGGGTCAGCGGCCGGTGAGGCGACGGCGCAGGCCGCGGACGACGGCGCTCGCCGCCCACACAGCGCCGGCCCAGCCCGCGCTGCGCACGCCGGTGCGTACGCCGCGCTTGACGTCCCGGCGACGACGGCGGAAGTCGCGGACCGGCCAGCCGACCTCGGCGGCGTACAGCCGCATCCGAGGCTCGGGGTTGATCGCGCACGCCGAGCCGACGACGGTGAGGAGCGGGATGTCGTTGACCGAATCGCCGTAGGCGTGGCTGCGCGCGAGGTCGATGCCACGCTCCTCGGCGAGGCGCAGCACGGTGGCCTTCTTGCCCTCGCCGTGGAGCATGTTGCCGCGCAGCTCGCCGGTGTAGACGCCGTCCTCGTGCTCGGCGATCGTGCCCAGGGCGCCGGTCGCCCCGAGCCGCCCGGCGATGAGGTCGGCGACCTCCACGGGCGTCGCGCTGACGAACCACACCTCGTGTCCGGCGGCGAGGTGCTCGTCGATGAGCGCCCGGGCGCCGGGGAAGATCCGGTTGGCGAGGACCTGGTCGTAGACCTCCTCGCCGATCGACACGACCTCCGCCACGGTGCGCCCGCGGACGATGCGCAGGGCCCGCGCGCGGGTGGCCGCGATGCGCCGCAGGTCCTCCCCGAAGAGCAGGTAGAGCACCGAGTGGCGGGCGAAGAAGGCGATGTCGCGCAGCCCGAAGAAGTCGCGGCGGTAGAGCTCGCCGGCGAGGTGGTAGGCGCTGGCGCCACGGATGATCGTGTTGTCGATGTCGAAGAACGCGGCCACGGTGCCGGGCTCGTCGGGGTTGGCATCCACGCCCCCACACTAGGGGCCGGGCCTAGGATCGGCTCGTGCCCGACTCCAGAGTGGTCCTCTACTCCCGCCAAGGCTGCCACCTGTGCGACGAGGCGCGCCGCGTCGTCGTCGCCGAGTGCGACCGTGCCCGGACGGGGTTCGACGAGGTCGACGTCGACGCAGACCCGCAGCTGCAGGCCCGTTACGGGGAGTACGTGCCCGTCGTCGAGGTCGACGGCACGGTGCAGGGCTTCTGGCAGATCGACCCCGCGCGCGTCCGGGAGGCGCTCACGGGGTAGGCGGCGACGGCCGGGAGTGCCGGCCGCCGCCGCCGAGTCGCGGCTCGGGAGCCGCGACGGTCAGGCCGCGAAGGTCAGGCCGCGACGGTCGCGACGATGGCCGAGACCTCCATGGCGATGCGGATCTTGTCGCCGACGAGGACGCCGCCGGTCTCCAGGGCCGCGTTCCAGGTGAGGCCGAACTCCTTGCGGGAGACCTCGGTGGTGGCGGAGAAGCCGACGCGCTGGTTGCCGAACGGGTCGGTCGCCGCGCCGTTGTACTCCACCGCGAGTGTGGCCGGCCTGGTCACGCCGTTGATGGTGAGGTCACCGTTGACGGTGAACTCCTCGCCCGTGCCCTCGACGCCGGTGCTGACGAAGGTCCAGGTCGGCTGGTTCTCGGCGTCCCAGAAGTCCGCGCTGCGCAGGTGGTTGTCGCGGTTCGCGTCGCGGGTGTCGACGGAGGCGGACTGGATCTCGACGGCGACGCGGGACTGGGGGAAGTCCTCCGCGACGACGATCTCGCCGGAGAACTCGGTGAACTGACCGCGGACCTTGGCGATTCCGGCGTGGCGGACGGTGAAGCCGATCTCGGAGTGCGAGGGGTCGATGGTGTAGGTGCCCGGTGCGGGGATGGTCATGGGATCTCCTTGGGTGATGGCCATTAGTTGATGCTTCAACCATAGGTCGGGGAGACGGCGTGCGCAACCCGGCGACGCGTGTGGCCTGCCGCACGCCCGAGCGGATCGGGGAAGTCCCGGAGTTTGCGACACTAGGCACATGTCGCGAACCACGGTCCACCTCCTGCGGCACGGCGAGGTCCACAACCCCGATGGTGTGCTCTACGGCCGCCTCGAGGGCTACCGGCTCTCCGACCGCGGCCGGCTCATGGCGCAGCGCGTCGCGGACGTGCTCCACGGCAACGGCCACGACATCCGGCTCGTCGTCGCCTCCCCCCTGCAGCGCGCCCAGGAGACCGCCCGGCCCACGGCCGGCGCCTTCGGGCTGGACGTCGGCACCGACGAGCGGCTCATCGAGGCGGGCAACACCTTCGAGGGGACGACCGTGGGGTCCCAGCGGGCCGCCCTCGCCAGCCCTCGGTACTGGCCCCGCTACGTCAACCCCTTCCGTCCGAGCTGGGGCGAGCCCTACCGCGACCAGGTCGCCCGGATGACCGCGGCGGTCGGCGACGCCCGCCGCCGCCTGGAGGCCGAGGGTGGGGGAGAGGCGCTCCTCGTGAGCCACCAGCTCCCGATCTGGGTCACCCGCCTCTTCCTCGAGCGCCGCCCCCTGTGGCACGACCCGCGCAAGCGCCAGTGCTCCCTCACCTCCCTCACCTCCCTCACCTTCGCCGGGCCCCGGCTCGTCGGGCTCGACTACTGGGAGCCCGCCGCGGACCTCGTAGCGGGCGCCCTCGACCTGCTCCCCGGGTCCTCCGGTGCCGCGGTGCCGCGTGCCGCCCAGGACGGCCCCCGTGGAGAGGCGCAGGAGTGAGGAGGTCCGCCCGGGTCCTGGCCGCCCTCGCCCTGACCGCGGCGCTCGCCGCGTGCGGCACGAGCAGCGACACCACGGCCGACACCACCGGCGCCGGCTACCAGGCCGGTGACGGCTCGTGGACGGTGTGGGAGCAGGGGGAGCGCGGTGAGCCCGTCGAGCTCACCGGGACGACCTACGAGGGCGAGGAGGTCGACCTCGCAGGCTGGCGCGGCGACGTCGTCGTCCTCAACTTCTGGTACGCCGCCTGCCCGCCCTGCCGGGCCGAGGCGGACGACCTCGCCGCGATCCACGCGGACTACGCCGACGAGGGCGTGGAGATGCTCGGGATCAACCCCCGCGACGACGCCGCCACCGCCCAGGCCTTCGAGCGCAGCTTCGCCGTCCCCTACCCGAGCCTCCACGACGAGGCCGCCCGCGGTGTCGCCGCACTCCAGGGCGTCGTCCCGCTCCGGGCGATGCCGACGACGGTCGTGCTCGACGCCGAGGGCCGGGTCGCCGGGCGGGTGCTCGGCCAGATCGACCCGGCCGTCGTGCGGGGGATGGTCGAGGACGCCCTGGCCGAGGCGGCCCGATGAGCTGGGACTCCATCGCCCAGTCCTTCCAGGCGACCGTGCTCAGCGGCTCGCTGCTCGCCGCCCTGCCCGTGGCGGTCGTCGCCGGTGCGGTGTCCTTCGCCTCGCCGTGCGTCCTGCCGCTCGTGCCCGGCTACGTCGGCTACCTCGGCGGCATGACCGGCACGCTGGGCCAGGCTCCGTCGGGCGCCGCCCGCCGCGGGAGCGCCACGGCCACCCGGACCTCCACCGGCCAGGGCCGTCTCCTCCTCGGCGTGCTGCTCTTCGTCCTCGGCTTCAGCGCCGTGTTCGTCCTCCTCGGGGTGGTCTTCGGCGCGCTCGGCGTCGCGCTCGAGCCCTGGCTCGACGTCATCATCCGCGTGCTCGGCGTCGTCGTCATCCTCATGGGCCTGGCGTTCATGGGCGCCGTGCCGTTCCTCCAGCGGGAGCGCAGGCTGCACGTGAGCCCCCGCGCCGGGCTGTGGGGCGCCCCGGTCCTCGGGGTGGTCTTCGGTCTGGGCTGGGCGCCGTGCATCGGCCCGACGCTCTCTGCGGTCCTCCTCCTGTCCCTCGACGGCGGCGACCCCGCCCGCGGCGCCCTGCTCGCCGCGGCGTACTGCCTGGGGCTGGGCCTGCCCTTCGTCGTCATCGCGCTGCTCTACTCGCGCACGACCCGGGCGACCGCCTTCCTGCGCCGCCACCGGGTGACGATCATGCGCATCGGGGGCGGGCTGCTCGTGCTCGTCGGCCTCGCGCTCGTCACCGGCCTGTGGGACCACTTCGCGGGCTGGGTGCAGGGCCTGGTCGCCGACTACGTGACGGTGGTGTGATGTCCTACCGACCGGAGGGCCTGCGGACCCTCGACGACGAGCAGGAGAGCCCGCAGCCCGCGGCGCCCGCCGGCATCGGCGTGCGCGGCTGGCTGCGCTGGGCCTGGCGTCAGCTCACCTCGATGCGCGTGGCGCTGCTCCTGCTCATGCTCCTCGCGCTCGCCGCGCTGCCGGGCGCCTTCTTCCCCCAGACCCCCCAGGACGCCGGGGCCGTGGCCCGCTACCGCGCCGACCAGCCCGGGCTCGCCGTCTGGCTGGACCGCCTCGGCCTGTTCGACGTCTACGCCTCCCCGTGGTTCGCCGCGATCTACCTCCTGCTCTTCGTCTCGCTCATCGGCTGCATCCTGCCCCGCACGAGGACGCACCTCGCCGCGATGCGCGCCGCGCCCACGCGCGTCCCGCGGCGCCTGCGCCGCTTCCCGGTGCACGCCACGCACGAGACCGCTGCCTCCCCCGAGGAGGTCACCGCGGCCGTGCGCGCGGCCCTCGGCCGGCGGTTCCGGGTCGCGACCACCCCCGACGGCGTGAGCGCCGAGCGCGGGTACCTGCGGGAGACCGGCAACATCGTCTTCCACCTGTCGCTCGTCGGCGTGCTCATCGCCCTGGGTCTGGGGCAGGTGCTCAGCTACCGCGGACAGGCCGTCGTCGTCGAGGACCGGTCCTTCGCCAACGCGCTGGTCGACTACGACACCTTCACCTCCGGCTCGCTCGTCGACGAGGACCGGCTCGACCCGTTCGTCCTCACCCTGCAGGAGATGACCTCGGAGTTCACCGTGGACGCCCAGGCGCGCGACTTCGCCGCCCACGTGGCGATCACCGAGCCCGACGGCGAGGTCCGCGAGGACGTCATCCGGGTGAACCACCCGGTCGAGGCGTCGGGCGCGAACATCTACCTCGCCGGCAACGGGTTCGCCCCCCACCTCACCGTGCGCGACGCCGAGGGGGAGGTCGCCTTCTCCCAGCCGGTGCCCTTCCTCCCGGAGGACGACTTCTACACCTCGCGCGGCGTCGTCAAGGTCCCCGACGTCTCCCCGGGCCTGGAGCAGCTCGGCTTCACCGGCTACCTCCTGCCCACCGCCGTCGTCGACGAGGTCGGGGTCCGCTCGGTGCACCCCCAGCCCAACGCCCCGCTCATCGTCCTGGACGTCTACACCGGCGACCTGGGCCTGGACGACGGCGTCCCGCAGAACGTCTACGAGCTCGACACCACCGGGCTCACCCAGCTCACCGACGAGGAGGGTGAGGTCAAGATCCTCCTCGAGCCCGGCCAGGAGGTGGAGCTGCCCGACGGCCTGGGCACGATCTCCTTCGACTCCCTGCCCCGGTTCGCCGCCCTCGACGTGCGCTACGACCCCTCGCTCACCCTGCTCCTCGTCTCCGCGCTGCTCGCGATGGCCGGGCTGTCGGCCTCGCTGTTCGTCCCACGCCGCCGGCTGTGGGTCAAGGTCGGCGCCGGTGAGGGGGGCCGTACAGTGGTCGAGGCGGCGGCGCTCGCCCGGGGTGACGACCCGGGCCTGGAGAAGGAGCTCGAGCACGTCATGACAGCAGTCCGGGCCGCGGGGCCCACTTCACAGGAGGACAAGTGAACGACCTCGGCCAGCTGAGCCTGTTGGCGATCTACGGCGCGATGGCGGCCTACGCCGTCGCGATGATCGCCTTCGGCGTCGACCTGTCCGCCCTGCGCGACCGCGGCCCGGAGGGGCGGCCCCGCCGCGCCGCCGCGATCGCGATGACGACGACGGTCCTGGGCGTGGTCCTCCACGCCGTCGGCGTCGTGACGCGCGGGATCGCCGCGGGGCGCGTGCCGTGGGCGAACATGTACGAGTTCACGATCGTCTTCACGCTCGTCGCGGTGGGGACGTTCCTCCTCATCCAGCGCTGGCGCGACCTGCGCTACCTCGGCGCCCTCGTCATCACCCCGACCCTGCTGGCCCTCGGTCTGGCGGTCTCGGTCCTGTACATCGCGGCCGACGGCGTGCGCCCGGCCCTCGACCACTACTGGCTGGTCATCCACGTCTCCGTGGCGACGATGGCGATCGGCGTCTTCGCCGTCGCCGCTGCGCTGTCGGTGGTCCAGCTGGTCAAGGAGCGCGGCGAGCGCGCCTCCGCGCAGCAGCGCGAGCCCGCCGTCGCGCTGGCCGGCGGGTCCGGCGGCACCGAGGTGGACGTCGCCCCCGCACAGGAGACCGACCGCGGCTTCTGGGGCCGCCTCGGTGACTCCCTGCCGAGCTCGGCCGAGCTCGAGCGGTTCGCCTACCGGCTCAACGCCGTCGCCTTCCTCCTGTGGACCTTCACCCTCATCGCCGGGGCCATCTGGGCCGAGCACGCCTGGGGCCGCCCGTGGGGCTGGGACCCCAAGGAGGTCGGCACCTTCGTCGTCTGGGTCGTCTACGCGGCCTACCTCCACGCCCGCGCGACTCGCGGGTGGGACGGACGCAAGGCGGCCTACCTCGGGCTGTCCGGCTTCGCACTCGTGCTCGTCAACTACTTCGGCGTCAACCTCCTCGCGGACACCATCCACGGCTACGCGTTCTGAGGACGGCCGAAGGCGCGGCCCCGGCGCGGATGCCGGGGCCGCGCCTTCGTCGTCGGTGGAGCCGCGGGGCACGGTGTGGTGGGCCGCGCGGTGCGCGTGCCGGGGGGCGCGGTAGGGGCGCCGTGGGACGTGCGGGCGTCCGCGCCGCCGTCGTCGCGGGCGGAGGGGTGCCGGCCTCGTGGCCGGCAGAGCTCACGCCGCGAGCGTCTGGATCAGCTGCGCGGGGAGGGGTCCTCGTCCTGCGGGCCGGCGTCGGGCTCCGGGGCGTCCTCGCCCGCCGTGGCCTCGGGCTCCGTGGGGAGCTCGGGCTCCGGGCGCCCGAGGGAGGCGAGGAAGTCGGGGTCGTCGTCCGGGGCCAGCGGGCGGGATGCCGGTCCGCGCGAGGCAGAGGGGTGGGACTGGCCGCCACCGAAGAGCGGGCGCCCGGGGGTGCGCTGGCCCTGGCGGGCCACCCGGCTGACGACGAGCCAGGCGATGGCGCCGACGCCGGGGAACACGATGATGAGGATCACCCACACGGCCTTCGGCAGACCGACGGGCATGTCGGAGTCGTCGGAGCGTACGCAGTCGACCAGCGCGTACACGACGAGTGCGAGGGTGAGGATGACAGGGAGGAATCGCATATCGGCACCAGCCTAAGCGCTTCGCGTGCGGATCAGTACTGCTGGCGGGCGACGTAGGCTCTTCTCGTGCCGATCCTGCGATACACCCTCCTGCGGCTCGTCGTCCTCGCCGCTGTCCTCGGAGTGCTGTGGCTGGTGGGGATGCGCGGCTGGCTGCTGCTCGCCGTCGCGTTCCTCGTCGCCGCGCTCGTGTCGTTCCTCGTCCTGCCGCGCCAGGCGAACGACGCGGCCGCCGTCATCGCGCGGCGCCGCGGCGGACGGACCGGGGCGATGGACGCGGCGATCGCGCAGGACGCCGCCGAGGAGGACGCCCTCCTCGACCGCGAGCACCGCGAGGACAGCGACGGCCCGCGCGGCTGAACCGGCTCAGAGAGCCAGCCCGGCCCCCAGCAGCAGGCCGTAGCCGAGCTCGATGAGCCCGGTGTCGCGCAGCACGACGATGAGCTCGCGGCCCTGCGCCCCGCCGAGGACCCGCCGCGCGGCGATCACGACGCCGGGTACGACGGCGAGCGTGAGGAGCGCGAGCGGGTGGGCGAGGGCGACCACGAGGGCGAGCACGACGGGCAGGGCGATCATCGCGACGTAGACCCGGCGGGCGGCCGTGTCGCCCAGCCGCACGGCGAGCGTGCGCTTGCCGGTGACGGTGTCCGTCGGGATGTCGCGGATGTTGTTCACCATGAGCAGCGCGCACGCGATGAGCCCGATCCCCACGGCGCCGGCGACGGCGGGCCACGAGAGCCGCAGCGCCTGGGTCCAGGTCGTGCCGAGGGTGGCGACGAGCCCGAAGAAGACGAAGACGCCGACCTCGCCGAGGCCGCGGTACCCGTAGGGGTTGCGCCCGCCGGTGTAGTACCAGGCCGCGAGGACGCACAGGGCGCCGACGCCGAGGAGCCACCACGTCCCGGCCACGGCGCACAGGAGGAGACCGAGGACCGCGGCGACCCCGAAGGAGGCGAACGCGGCGGCCTTGACCGTGCCCGGCCGGGCGGCGCCCGAGCCCGTCAGCCGCGGCGGGCCGGTGCGCACGTCGTCGGTGCCGCGCACGCCGTCGGAGTAGTCGTTGGCGTAGTTCACCCCGATCTGGAGGGCGAGGGCGACGCCCGCGGCGAGCAGGGCGCGGACGACCGAGCCCTCACCCAGCGCGTAGGCGGCGCCGGTGCCGACGAGGACGGGGGCGGCGGCGGCCGGGAGGGTGCGGATCCGGGCGCCTTCCACCCAGTCGGCGAACGTGGCCATGGAGCTCCTTGGTGCGAGGGACGGCGTCCAGCGTAGTCGCGCCGCCGGCCGCTCCCCGCCGGTCCCCGGTCCCGCCGCGCCGCTAGGGCAGGCGTTCGGTGCCGGGGTCGGCGCCGGCGAGCAGGTCCCGGGCGAGGGCGGCGGCACCGAGCCGGTCGACCTTCCCGGGCCCGCGCAGCGGCAGCGCGGGGACCCGGACCAGGGCCCGCGGCGCATGGTGGCGGCCCAGGCGTGCGGCGACGTGCTCCCGGAGCTCCTCCAGCGGTGGGGCCGCGGTGGCCACGACGGTGACGACCGCGCCCCAGTGCTCGTCCGGGACCCCGACGACGACCGCCTCCCCCAGCCCGGGCAGGTCGCCCAGCGCCTGCTCCACCGCCCCCGCGGAGACGTTGAGCCCGCCGGTGAGGACGACGTCGTCGAGCCGGCCGAGGACGGTGAGCCGCCCGCCGGTGAGCTCGCCGCGGTCGTTCGTGCGCAGCCGGCGCCGTCCGTCGCGGACCTGGAACGTCTCGCGGTCGGCGGCCTCGTCGTCGAGGTAGCCGCGGGCGAGGACCGGGCCGCCGAGCCAGACCCGCGACTCGGCGTCGACCTCGACCTCGACGCCGTCGAGCGGCACCCCGTCGTAGACGCAGCCGCCGCCCGTCTCGGTCATCCCGTAGGTGGTGACGACGGTGAGGCCCGCGGCGCGTGCCTCGTCCAGGAGCGGGGCCGCCGTCCGGGCGCCGCCGACGAGGACGGCGGCCAGGCCGCGCAGGGCCGCGACGGCGTCGTCGTCGGCCATGACGCGCGCGAGCTGCGTCGGGACGAGGGAGAGGTAGCCGGGACGGCCGGGGTCGAGCCGGCGCACCGCGGCGGCCAGCTCCGCGGCGCGGAAGCCCGCGGTGGTGTCCAGGACGACGGGGCGGGTGCCGGCGACGACGGAGCGCACGAGCACCTGCAGCCCGGCGACGTGGTGGACGGGCAGGCAGGTGACCCACTGGCCGGGGCCGGCCAGGCGGGCGTGGGTGGCGTGCGCGGAGGCGAGCAGCCCCGCGCCGTCGAGCGCGACGAGGCGGCCGGTGCCGGAGGTCGAGCCGGAGGTCGTGACGAGGGCGGCCACGCCTGGCGGGGCGGTGACCGGGGAGGGGGGTCTCAGCGCCGGGTCGGTGGGCCGCACGGCCGGCCCGGTGCCGTCGAGGGCGGCGGGCAGGGCGGCGAGCAGGGCGGCGACCGCCCGGGGCCCGGTGCCGCCGGGCAGGACGGCGACGCGCCGTCCGGGCTGGGACCTCATGCCGCCAGGGTAGGGCCGGGGCGCCGGTACCGTGTCGGAGCAGTCACAGGTAGGAGGGTTGAATGTCCGCACGACGTCGTTTGGTCGCGGCACTGATGATGACGGTGCTCGCGGTGACCGGGTGTTCCTCGGCGGTGCCGCGGGCGGCTGCCCCGGCAGCCGTGGAGACGCCGACACCCACCCCGACGCCCACCCCCACCCCGGAGCCCACGCCCGAGCCGACGTGGCCGCTCACCGGCCTGCCGCTGGGCGACGCCGCGGGGGACGCCCCGGCGCTCGCGATCAAGGTCGAGAACACGGCGATGGCGCGGCCGCAGACGGGCCTGGAGGACGCCGACGTCGTGTGGGAGGAGATGGTCGAGGGCGGCATCACCCGCTTCAACGCCGTCTTCCACTCCCGGCTGCCGGAGGTCGTCGGCCCGATCCGCTCGCTGCGTCCGATGGACGCGGGCATCGTCGCGCCGCTCGGTGGGCCGCAGGTCATCTCCGGTGGCCAGCCGCTGTTCCTCGCCTCGGTGCAGGCCGAGGGGGTCCAGCTCATCTCCAACGACGCCGGGCACGCCGGGTTCTTCCGAAGCCAGGAGCGCCGCGCGCCGCACAACCTCTACGGCCGCCCCGCGGACTTCCTCCTCCAGTCCCTCGCGACGGAGCCGCCGCCCGAGCAGTTCCTCTTCGCCGAGAACGCCGCCGAGGCCACGGCCGTCGTCGGCGGCGAGGCCGCCACCGCCCTCCACCTGCGCTTCCCGCAGACCGCCCCGTCGTGGACGTGGGACGCGGCGACGCAGCGGTGGCTGCGGGACGAGGCGGGCACGCCGTCGGTGTCCGCCACCGGGGAGGTGCTCGGGGCGGAGAACGTCGTCGTCCTGCGGGTGCAGGTCGTCGCCTCCGCCGGACGTGACCAGGCCGGCAGCGCCGTGCCGGAGACCGTGATGACCGGTGGCGGGCAGGCCCTCGTCGCCTCGGGCGGACGCACCGTCGAGGCCACGTGGTCCAAGGACGCGACGAGCGAGCGGGTGACCCTGCGGACCGCCGACGGCGCCGAGGTCACCCTCGTCCCGGGCACGACATGGGTCGAGCTCGTGCCGGTCGACCGCGGCGGCGTCGAGATCGCCCGCTGACCGTCCTGCGAAGGTCGCACCGGATCGTCATTCCTCCGCGGGATGATCGGCCCCGCAAATCGATGCGGGAGGCCGATTCCCGCGCCCGTCCCCGGGCTGCACACTTGTCACGTGACCGCGCTCCACGTGCTTCTTCGAGGATGCAGGGGGTGTGGCAGGCACGGTAACGGGGGGCGTGCCCGCTAGAGCAGGAGTGGAGGCCTGCGCGACGCGGACACGTACAGGCCGTACCCGCAGCGGCTGACAGGGATGGAGGGCCCGGGCGCTGCGGGTACGGCCACTTACCGGGTCGGCGCGGTCACCACGACGACGCACTGAGCGGCGCCGCCCACCGGGCGGCGCCGCTCAGTCGTACGGCTCAGTAGTAGTACGGCTCAGTAGTAGTACGGGAAGCGCGACCAGTCCGGGTCGCGCTTCTCGAGGAAGGCGTCGCGTCCCTCGGCGGCCTCGTCGGTCATGTAGGCCAGGCGCGTGGCCTCCCCGGCGAAGACCTGCTGGCCGGCCAGGCCGTCGTCCACCATGTTGAACGCGAGCTTGAGCATGCGGATCGCCTGCGGCGACTTCCCCGCGACCGTCAGCGCCCACTCCAGCGCCGTCGTCTCCAGGTCGGCGTGGTCGACGACCTCGTTGACCACGCCCCAGCGCTCGGCGTCCTCGGCGGAGTACTCCCGGGCGAGGAAGAAGATCTCCCGGGCGCGCTTGTCACCGGTCTGCCGGGCGAGCAGTCCCGAGCCGTAGCCCGCGTCGAAGGAGCCGACGTCGGCGTCGGTCTGCTTGAACCGCGCGTGCTGGCGCGAGGCGAGGGACAGGTCGCACACGACGTTGAGCGAGTGCCCGCCTCCTGCGGCCCAGCCGCTCACCGCGGCGATGACGACCTTGGGCATCGTGCGGATGAGGCGCTGGACCTCGAGGATGTGCAGCCGGCCCGCGCGGGCGGGGTCGATCTGCTCGCGCCGCTGGGCGGTCCCGGCGAGCGCGTCGGCGTCCTGCGTCTCGTAGCGGTAGCCGTCCCGCCCGCGGATGCGCTGGTCCCCGCCGGAGCAGAAGGCCCAGCCGCCGTCCTTGGGGCTCGGGCCGTTGCCGGTGAGGATGACGGCGGCGACGTCGGAGGTCATCCGCGCGTGGTCCAGGGCCCGGTAGAGCTCGTCGACCGTGTGCGGGCGGAAGGCGTTGCGCACCTCGGGGCGGTCGAAGGCGATCCGGACGGCCGGCAGGTCCCGGGTGGTGCCGTCCGGGAGGTGCTCGACGGCGCGGTGGTAGGTGATGTCGGTGAGGTCGAAGCCCTCGACCGGGCGCCAGCGGCGCGGGTCGAAGGGCTGGTCGGGCTGGGCGCTCATGCGCGTCAGCCTACGGCGCAGGTGCAGCCCTCGACCCGCGACGCCGCACCGCCACTACTGGTACGGTCGTACCGGACATGGTGGTACGACCGTACTTGGAGGAGCGTCATGGCGTGGATCGTGCTGGTGGCCTCGGGGCTGCTCGAGTCGGCCTGGGCGCTCAGCCTCAAGGCCTCGGAGGGGTTCACCCGGCTGTGGCCCTCGGTGATGTTCCTCGTCTTCGCCACCGTGAGCTTTCTCGGCCTGGCCTACGCGCTGCGGGTGCTGCCCGTCGGCGTGGCCTACGCGGTGTGGACCGGGATCGGCGCCGCCGTGACGGCGACCATCGGCATGGTCTGGCTCGGCGAGGGCGTCTCCCTGGTGAAGGTCGTCTCGATCCTCCTCATCATCGCCGGCATCGCCGGGCTGCAGCTGAGCACGAACGGGGCCGCCCCGGATGCCGCACCGGCGGTGACGACCGGTGAGTGAGACCGTCGAGCCCACCCAGGGCAACGAGCCCGCCCAGGGCAAGGGGGCCCGCCGGCGCGCGGAGCTCGTCGAGGCGGCGGCCACGCTCATCCTCGAGCGCGGACCGGCGGAGGTGACCCACCGGCGGGTCGCCGAGCAGGCCCGGTGCTCGCTCTCGGCGACGACGTACTACTTCCGTGACCTCGCCGAGCTCGTCGGGGCCGGGGCCGAGCTCATCAGCGACCTGTGGGCCGAGCAGGCCGAGTGGGTCGCCGAGCGTGCCGAGACGCGCGCGGCGCAGGGGCCCGTCCCCGCCGCGGAGGCCGCCGACCTGCTCTGCGAGGCGCTCCTGCCGCCCGCCGCCGGGGTCCGTGGCCACTACGAGCAGCTCGCGGCTGCCGGGCGCAGCCCCGAGGTCGCCGCCGCCTACCGCGCCGGGCGCCGGAGGCTCGACGCCGCGATCACCCGGGTGCTCGCGGCCGCCGGGAGCAGCTGCCCGCCCGAGCTCGCCCTCGCCGTCGTCGACGGCGCCGCCGTCGCCGCGCTCAGCGAGGGCCGCGACCCGCGCGAGAACACCGCCCGGCTCCTCGGCCTCGTCCTGTGAGGGACCGGCACGCCCCCGCCTACCCTGGGGGTGTGTCCACCTCGACCGGCCACCTGCCGCCCGCCGCCGTCTACTCCACGCCGATGACCACCCGCTTCCGCGGGATCACGACGCGTGACGGCGCCCTGCTGCGCGGCGACGCCGGCTGGGGCGAGTTCTCCCCGTTCTGGGACTACGACGACGCCGAGTCCGCGCCCTGGCTCGCCGCCGCCCGCGAGGCCGCCGACGTCGGCTGGCCCGCGCCGCTGCGCGACCGGGTGCCCGTCAACGTCACCGTCCCCGCCGTCGGCCCCGAGCAGGCGGCCGCGATCGTCGCCGCGAGCGGCGGGTGCCGCACCGCGAAGGTCAAGGTCGCCGAGCCCGGTCAGTCGCTCGCCCAGGAGCAGGCGCGCCTCGAGGCCGTCCGCGACGCGCTCGGGCCCGAGGGGCACATCCGCATCGACGCCAACGCCGCCTGGGACCTCGACACCGCCCTCGTCCGCCTCGCCGTCCTCGACCGTGCCGCCGGCGGCCTGGAGTACGCCGAGCAGCCGTGCCCGGACGTCGCCGACCTCGCCGCGCTGCGCCGCCGCACCGACGTCCCCATCGCCGCTGACGAGTCGATCCGCCGCGCCGCGGACCCGCTCGCGGTGCGGCGCGCGGAGGCGGCCGACGTCGTCGTGCTCAAGGTGCAGCCGCTCGGCGGCGTGCGCGCGTGTCTGCGGCTGGCCGAGGAGGTCGGGCTGCCCGTGGTCGTGTCCTCCGCGCTCGAGTCCTCGGTCGGCATCGCCGCCGGGGTCGCCCTCGCCGCGGCGCTCCCCGAGCTCCACCACGCCTGCGGGCTGGGCACCGTGCGGCTGCTCGAGCGCGACACCGTGCCCGACCCGCTCGTGCCCCGCGAGGGACACCTGCCGGTGCGGGCCGCCGTCCCGACGCCCGAGAGCCTCGGCGCCGCCGCCGCCCCGCCGGAGGTGCACGAGCGGTGGGCCCGGCGCCTGCGCGACGTCGCGGCGGTGGCCCGGTGAGCGGCGAGGCGCCCTCGGCGCTGCTCGCCCGCGAGCTCGTCACCGCGCTCGTGCGCGGCGGCGTGCGCCACGTCGTCCTGTCGCCCGGGTCGCGCAGCGCGCCGCTCGCCTACGCCCTGCTCGCCGCGCACGACGCCGGCTGGCTGCGGCTGCACGTGCGGGTGGACGAGCGGGTGGCGGGCTTCGTCGCCCTCGGTCTCGCCCGCGCCGACGGCGTCCCGGCGGCCGTCGTGACGACCTCGGGGACCGCGGTGGCCAACCTCCACCCGGCGGTGCTCGAGGCCGCGCACAGCGGAGTCCCGCTCGTGGTCGTGTCCGCGGACCGCCCGCACGAGATGCGGCGGACCGGGGCCAACCAGACGACCGAGCAGGTGGGGATCTTCGCCTCGGCACCGCGGTGGGAGGCGGACCTGCCCGCCGACACCCCGCCGGCCGCCGTCGGCCAGGTCGTCGTGCGGGCGCTCGCCGCGGCGACCGGCGCCCGCTCCGGTGAGCCGGGCCCGGTCCACCTCAACGTCGCCTTCCGCGAGCCCCTCGTCCCGGCCCGCGCCTGGGAGCCGGGGGAGGTGCCCGGGAAGCGTGAGGTCGTCGCGCCGCGGCAGCCGGGCGGCGTCGTCGAGATCCCGGCCGGCGGGCGAACCGTCGTCGTCGCCGGCGACGGCGCGGGGCCCGCGGCCGCCGCGCTCGCCGAGGCCGGCGGCTGGCCGCTGCTCGCCGAGCCCACGTCCGGCGCGCGGAGCGGCCCCAACGCCGTCCCGGCCTACCGGCTGCTCCTCGGGGAGCTCGGCGGACAGGTCGAGCGCGTCGTCGTGCTCGGGCACCCGACCCTCTCGCGCCCGGTGAGCGCGCTGCTCGCCCGCACCGAGCCGGAGGTCGTCGTCGTCGCGCCAACCGGACGCGTGTGGCCCGACGTCGCCGGCACCGCGGACCGGGTCGCCGGCGCCGTCCGGGTGGTGCCCGGGGAGGACGACGGCGCTGACTGGCTGGGGCGCTGGCAGCGGGCCGGTGCCGCGGCGGCGCAGGTGCTCGCCGGCCGGGACGTGCTCGACGGGCTCACCGTCGCGCGCGCCGTCGTGGCCGCGGCCGCCGGCGAGCCCGCCACGCTCGTCCTCGGCTCCTCGATGACCGTGCGCGACTGGGACCTCGCCCTGCCCGCGCTGCCCGCGGGGCTGCGGCTCGTCGCCAACCGTGGGCTCGCCGGCATCGACGGCACCCTCTCGACGGCGACCGGGTTGGCGCTCGCGAGCCGGGCGCCGGTGCGTGCGGTGGTCGGGGACCTCACGTTCCTCCACGACGTCGGCGGCCTGCTGCGGGGCGCGCTCGAGGAGGAGGTCGACCTGCAGGTGGTGCTCCTCAACGACGGCGGCGGGTCGATCTTCGCGACGCTGGAGCACGGCGCGCCCGAGCGGGCCGCGACCTTCGAGCGGGTGTTCGGCACGCCGCAGGCGGTGGACGTCGCCGCGCTGTGCGCCGGGTACGGCGTGCGCCACGTGCTCGCCCGGAGCCTGCCGGAGCTGGAGGCCGCCGTCGCGGCGCCCGTCCGGGGCCGCTCGGTGGTCGAGGTCCCCCTCGACCGCTCGACCCTCCGCGCCGATCGCACCACCCTCGCCGAGGCCGTCACCACCGCCGTCCGCAACGCCCTCCCCTCCACCCCCTGACCCCCCACCCCGACAGCCGACTTCCGCCCGACAGCCGACTTTGTCGCGAGAGCGGACTTCGTCGCGAGAGCGGACTTCCGCGCGAGAGCGGACTTTGTGGCGAGAGCGGACTTCTGCCCGACAGTCGACTTTGTGGCGAGAGCGGACTTCTGCCCGACAGTCGACTTTGTGGCGAGAGCGGACTTCTGCCCGACAGTCGACTTTGTGGCGAGAGCGGACTTCTGCCCGACAGTCGACTTTGTGGCGAGAGCGGACTTCTGCGCGAGAGCCGACTTCCTCGAGAGGCACGACTCAACGCCGTGGGATCGGCTGTCACTGCGACCGGCTCCGGTCTGACATCACTCTCGTGCGGAACTCCGCTCTCGTGCGGAAGTCGGCTCTCGTGCGGAAGTCGGCTCTCGTGCGGAAGTCGGCTCTCGTGCGGAAGTCGGCTCTCGTGCGGAAGTCCGCTGTCGTGCGGAACTCCGCTGTCGCGCGGAACTCCGCTCTCGTGCGGAAGTCGGCTGTTGCACGGAAGTCGGCTATCGCGCGGAAGTCGGCTCTCGTGCGGAAAGTCCGCTGTCGTGCGGAAGTCGGCTGTCGTGCGGAAGTCGGCTGTCGTGCGGAAGTCGGCTGTCGCCGCCGGGGGGGAGTCGGGGGCGGGCGTCAGGTGAGGTGGCGGCGGTCGTCGGGGAGGCGGCGGGTGCGACCGGTGCGGTCGAGGTGGACGAGCAGCGGCAGCGCCACCCGCCGGCTCGTGCGCAGCGCCTGCCGCGCCTCGCTCGCACTGAACGGCCCGGGCAGCGTCGCGAGGACCTCGACGGCGCGGTCGGCGGCGTCGGCCAGGAGCACGATGCCCGGGGCCGGGCGCAGCACGAGGCCGGCCCGCGCCGCGGCCGCCAGTACCTTGGGCACGAGCCCGAGGGCCTCGAGCTCGGCGGCGGTGGGCGCGGCGAACGGCTCGGCGTCCAGGTGTGCGGAGAGCGCCTCCACCGCCGCGACGACCTCGGCGGGCACGCACGCCGCAGCGGCCTCGACGACGCGCCCCGCCTCGACCCGCAGCGGGTCGTGGACGACGGCGGCCGCGACCTCGGGCCCGGGCAGCCCGAGCCGTTCGGCGAGCGCGGGCAGGGTGAGTGCGGGCTCGAGCGGCGCGGCCCGCGCGTGCTCACGGACGACGGCGGCGGCCTCGCGCGCGGCCTCGGCGAGTCGGGCGGTGCTGAGCAGCCACCCGCCGGCCCGCACGACTCCCGGTGCGGCACCGTCCGCCGGCACCCCGATCCGGGTGAGCAGCTCGGCCTCGACCAGCCCGCGCCGGGCGACCTCGGCGCCGAGGTCGGCCCGCCCGTCGGCGTCGGCGAGCGCCGCGGCCCGCAGCCGCGCGGCACCGCGCCGGCGCAGCGGCGGGGGAGCGGGGTCGAGCACGGTGACCGCCCACAGGCGGCGCGTGCCGGGGTCGCGCAGCAGCAGCCGGTCGCCCACCCGCAGCGGCAGCGGACGCTCGACCGTGAGCCGTGCCAGGCCCTCGGCGAGCGGGCGGTGGTGCACGGGGAGCGCGGCCGAGCCGACGTGGAGGAGCGGGCGCCGCGGCGGGTCGCCGCGGCCCAGGCGGGTGGGTCCGAGACGCACGTCGAGCACCTCGGTGTGCTCCCACGCCCCGGGCGTGACGAGCACGTCGCCGCGCTCGACGTCGCCGGAGAGGTTGAGCGCGACGCGCGCCGTGCCGGTGACCTCCTCGACCGCCCGGCCGAGGGAGTGGACGACGCGGACACGGTGCCCGCCGCGCAACGAGGTGAGCCCGTCGCCGGGGCGCACCCGCCCGGCGGGCAGGGTGCCGGTGACGACGGTCCCCGCCCCGGGCATGGTGAAGCTGCGGTCCACCCACAACCGGACCGGGACCTCGGCCGACGGCTGGGGCAGCGTGGCGAGCATCTCGACGAGCGCCTCCCGCAGCTCCGCCAGCCCGTCCCCGGTCCGCGCGCTCACCGCCACGGCCCGGGCGCCGGCCAGCGAGGTGACGCTCAGCTGGTCGAGGGCGCGTTCGCGGGCGGGGGCGGGGTCGGCGAGGTCGGCGCGGGTGACGGCGAGGACCCCGCGGTCCACCCCGAGCGCGTCGAGGGCGGCGAGGTGCTCGGCGGCCTGCGGCATCCACGGGTCGTCCGCGGCGACGACGAAGAGGACGGCCGGGACCGGGCCGAGGCCGGCGAGGGTCGTCGTGATGAACCGCTCGTGCCCCGGGACGTCGACGAACGCGACCTCACCCGCGCCCGGCAGCGTGGTCCACGCGTAGCCGAGCTCGATCGACAGCCCGCGCCGGCGCTCCTCCTCGAGCCGGTCCGGCTCGCCGCCGGTCAGCGCGCGGACGAGGGCGGACTTGCCGTGGTCGACGTGTCCCGCCGTCGCGACGACCCGCATCACGGGGCCCCGGCGGCGGCGCGCACGGCCCGGACGAGGGCCTCGTCCTGGTCGGCGGGCACGGCGAGGAGGTCGAGCAGCAGCCGCCCGCGGTGCGCGCGGCCGAGCACGGGCGTGGCCCCGGTGCGCAGCGGGAGGGCCCACCGCTCGTCCACGGCGACGGCGGCGCTGGGCAGCTCGACGCCCGGCGCCCCGCCCCCGCCGACGGCGCCGACGCTCTCCACGGCCTCGGCCGGGACGTCGGGGGCGAGGGCGGCGGCGAGCGCCCGCGCCCGGCGCAGCAGCTCGGCGGGGTCGGCCTCCAGCGCGGCCCGGACCGGCGGGAGCGGCCCCCGCAGGGTCGCCTCGAGCGCGGCCAGCGTGAGCTTGTCGACGCGCAGCGCGCGGGCGAAGGGGTGGCGCCGCAGGCCCTCGACGACGCCGGCCTCGCCGAGCAGCAGCCCGCACTGCGGGCCGCCGAGGAGCTTGTCCCCCGAGGCGGTGACGACGGTGGCACCCGCCCGCAGCGCGGCAGCGGCGGTGGGCTCCTCGGGCAGTCGCGGGTGGGGTGCGAGCAGCCCGGACCCGATGTCGACGACGACGGGCACCGGGAGGCTCGCCAGCTGCTCGACGGGCACCGCGGAGGTGAAGCCGGTGACCCGGAAGTTCGAGGGGTGCACCTTGAGGACGAACGCGACGTTTTCGTCGACCGCCTCCGCGTAGTCCTCCAGCCGCACCCGGTTGGTCGTCCCGACCTCCCGCAGCCGGGCCCCGACCGACTCGAGCAGCTCGGGGATGCGGAACCCGTCGCCGATCTCGACGAGCTCGCCGCGCGCGACGACGACGCGCCGCCCGGCGGCCAGAGCGAGGGTGACGAGCGCGAGCGCCGCCGCCCCGTTGTTCACCACGTGCACGGCTCCGGCGTCCGGCACCGCCCGGGCCAGGGCGTCCAGCGCCCCCCGGCCGCGCCGCCCACGCCGTCCGGAGGACAGGTCGAGCTCGACATCGCTCGTCCCGGCCGCGACGGCGAGCGCCTCGACGGCGGCGGGCGACAGCGGCGCGCGGCCGAGGTTGGTGTGGACGAGCACGCCGGTGGCGTTGAGGACGGGACGCAGCGTCGTCGCCGTCGCCGGCAGGGACGCGAGGACGACGCCGGCGACGTCGCCCGGCTCGACCAGGCCCGTGCGGCACGCGGCGAGGACGTCGTGGACGACGTCGCGGACGAGGGCCGGCCCGAGGCGGCCGGCGGCGGCGGTGAGGGCAGGGTCGGCCAGGACCGTGTCGGTGCGCGGCGTCGCACGCCGGGGGTCGGGCACCAGTGCCTCCCAGGGGTCGGTGGCGGAGGCGGACGGGAATCGAACCCGCCTGGCCGAGATCCTCGACCACAACGGCTTTGAAGACCGCGCCCGTCACCAGACGAGGTACGCCTCCGTGGGGCAGCCTAGCGAGACACCCCTGGCCACGGCTCACGTCGGCCCATACTGTGGCCGCTGTGACGACCACCACTCCGCCCGCCCTGCGCCTCACCCAGTACGCCGCCGGGGGCGGCTGCGCCTGCAAGGTGCCGCCCGGTGAGCTCGAACGGGTGCTGGGCACCCTTCCGCTCAGCACCCACCCCGACCTCGTCGTCGGCCTGGAGAACGGCGACGACGCCGCTGTCGTGCGCATCGACGGCACCCGCGCCGTCATCGCCACCGCGGACTTCTTCACCCCCGTCGTCGACGACCCGTACGACTGGGGCCGCATCGCCGCGGCGAACGCGCTGTCCGACGTCTACGCGATGGGCGGCACACCGGTGGTCGCGGTCAACCTCCTCACCTGGCCGCGAGACCGCATCCCCTTCGACGTCGCCGCCGAGGTGCTGCGCGGCGGCGCGGCGGTGTGCGCGGAGGCGGGCACGGTGCTCGGCGGCGGGCACAGCGTCGACGGGCCCGAGCCGAAGTACGGGCAGGCGGTCACCGGGATCGCGGACACCGCGCGGCTGCTGCGCAACGACGCCGGCCGCGCCGGGCTGCCGCTCACGCTCACCAAGCCGCTCGGGCTCGGCGTCCTCAACAACCGGCACAAGGCCACGGGGGAGCGGTTCGAGGAGGCCGTCGCGGTCATGACGACGCTCAACCGGGAGGCCTCGGCCGCGGCGCTCGCCGCGGGCGTCGAGGCGGCCACCGACGTCACCGGCTTCGGGCTGCTCGGCCACCTCTTCAAGCTCGCCCGGGCGAGCGGGGTGAGCGCCGTCGTCGACGCCGCCGCGGTGCCCTACCTCGAGGGTGCGCGCGCGTCGCTGGCCGCCGGGTTCGTCCCGGGCGGCAGCCGCCGCAACCTCGACTGGGTGCGCCCCCACCTCCTGCCCGAGGTCGAGGAGGACGAGCTCCTCCTCCTCGCCGACGCGCAGACCTCCGGCGGGCTGCTCGTCGTCGGGGAGCTGCCGGGGCACCCGGTGGTCGGCGAGCTCGTCCCGGCGCAGGAGTGGACGGTGCGGGTGCGCTGAGCGCTCCCAAGACCGGTGCGGACGTCGGGGCGGGGCGCTACGGTGGCCGCACGCGGGAGGTGAGGCGATGACGACGTTCCTCAGCTGGCCGGTGCTGCGGCAGCTCACCGGGCCGGACGTGCTCGGCCGAGGCCTGGCCGCCAGGTCGCGCAGGACCGAGGAGATCACCCCGCGCACCGCGACCGCCGACCGCGTGGCCCGCAGCGTGTGCCCCTACTGCGCCGTCGGGTGCGGGCAGCGGGTCTTCGTCAAGGACGAGCAGGTCGTCCAGATCGAGGGGGACCCGGACAGCCCGATCTCCCGCGGCAGGTTGTGCCCCAAGGGCTCGGCGAGCAAGAGCCTGGTCACCGGGGCGAACCGGCTCGACAAGGTCCGCTACCGGCGCCCCCACGGCACCGAGTGGGAGGACCTCGACCTCGACGTCGCGATGGAGATGATCGCCGACCGCGTCCTGGCCACCCGGGCCGCCACGTGGCAGCAGACCGACGCCGAGGGACGCCACCTGCGGCGCACGATGGGCATCGCGGCGCTCGGCGGGGCGACCCTGGACAACGAGGAGAACTACCTCATCAAGAAACTCTTCACGGCGATGGGCGCCGTGCAGATCGAGAACCAGGCACGTATTTGACACTCCGCCACGGTCCCCGGTCTGGGGACCAGCTTCGGCCGAGGAGGGGCCACCAACTTCCAGCAGGACCTCGCGAACGCGGACTGCATCGTCATCCAGGGGTCGAACATGGCCGAGGCGCACCCGGTGGGCTTCCAGTGGGTGATGGAGGCCAAGCGGCGCGGCGCCAAGGTCATGCACGTCGACCCCAGGTTCACCCGCACGAGCGCGCTCGCGGACACCTTCGTGCCGATCCGGGTGGGCACCGACATCGTGTTCCTCGGCGCGATCGTCAACCACATCCTCAGCAACGAGCTCGACTTCCGCGAGTACGTCCTGGCCTACACCAACGCCTCCTCGATCCTCTCGGAGGACTACCTCGACACCGAGGACCTCGACGGCCTGTTCTCCGGCTTCGACCCCGAGACGCGCACCTACGACACCGCGACGTGGCAGTACGCGGGCGCGGAGGCGGCGGGCGTGGACGAGGACGACGCCGCCGCGGACCGGTCTACCGCCTCGGGCATGCAGCACGAGTCCCACGGCATGCCGGTGCCCGAGGAGCACGAGCGTGACGAGACGCTCCAGCACCCGCGGTGCGTCTACCAGGTGCTCAAGCGGCACTTCGCCCGCTACACCCCCGAGCTCGTCGAGGAGGCGTGCGGGGTGAGCCGTGAGCAGCTGCGGGAGGTGGCCGAGGCGTGGGTGGCGGCCTCGGGCCGGGAGCGGACCACCGCTCTGGTCTACAGCGTGGGCTGGACCCAGCACAGCGTCGGCGCCCAGTACATCCGCACCGGCGCGATCATCCAGCTGCTGCTGGGCAACATGGGCCGCCCGGGCGGGGGGATCATGGCGCTGCGCGGCCACGCGAGCATCCAGGGCTCCACCGACATCCCCACCCTGTTCAACCTGCTGCCCGGCTACCTCGTCATGCCCGACGCCCGCCGCCACCCCGACCTCGCGTCGTGGGTGCAGGACATGAGCATGCCCGGTCGCAAGGGCTTGTGGGGCAACGGCGCCGCCTACGCCGTCAGCCTGCTCAAGGCCTACTGGGGGGAGGCGGCCACCGAGGACAACGACTGGTGCTACGACCACCTGCCACGCATCGACGGCGACCACGGCACCTACCGCACCGTCCTGGACATGATCGAGGGCAAGGTCAAGGGGTACTTCCTCCTCGGGCAGAACCCCGCGGTCGGCTCGGCCCACGGCCGGGCCCAGCGCCTGGGGCTGGCGAACCTCGAGTGGCTCGTCGTGCGCGACCTCTACGAGATCGAGAGCGCCTCGTTCTGGAAGGACTCCCCGGAGATCGAGACCGGGGAGATCGTCACCGAGGAGTGCGCCACCGAGGTCTTCCTCCTGCCCGCCGCCTCGCACGTGGAGAAGGAGGGCACCTTCACCCAGACGCAGCGGATGCTCCAGTGGCGCGAGAAGGCCGTCGACCCCACCGGGGACCGCCGCTCGGAGCTGTGGTTCTTCTACCACCTCGGTCGGATCGTGCGGGAGCGGCTGGCGGCCCGCGGGGAGGAGCGTGACCGCCCGCTCCTCGACCTCACGTGGGACTACCCGGTCCACGGCGAGCACGACGAGCCGAGCGCCGAGGCGGTGCTCCGGGAGATCAACGGCGTCGACGTCGCGACCGGGCGGCCGCTGTCCACGTTCACCGAGCTGCGCGCCGACGGCTCCACCGCCGGCGGCTGCTGGATCTACACCGGCGTGTACGCCGACGGCGTCAACCAGGCCGCGCGCCGCAGGCCCGGGGCCGAGCAGTCGTGGGTGGCCCCGGAGTGGGGCTGGGTGTGGCCGGCGAACCGGCGGATCCTCTACAACCGCGCCTCGGCCGACCCGGACGGCCGGCCGTGGAGCGAGCGCAAGGCCTACGTGTGGTGGGACGAGGAGGCCGGCGAGTGGACCGGGCACGACGTGCCCGACATCGAGCGGACCAAGCCGCCGTCCTACCGCCACGAGCCCGGCGCCGTCGGCGTCGACGCGCTCGACGGCACCGACGCCTTCGTCATGCAGGGTGACGGTCGCGGTGCGCTGTTCGTCCCGAACGGGCTCCTCGACGGCCCCCTGCCCACCCACTACGAGCCGGTCGAGTCCCCGTTCGGCAACCCGCTCTACGGCCAGCAGGCCAACCCCACCCGGGTGGAGTACCGCGAGCAGGTCAACCCCATCCACCCGAGCCCGCCGGCCGAGGACCCGCAGGTCTTCCCGTTCGTCTTCACGACGAGCCGGCTCACCGAGCACCACACCGCCGGGGCGATGAGCCGCCAGCTGGAGTACCTCGCCGAGCTGCAGCCGGAGATGTTCGTCGAGGTCTCCCCGGCGCTCGCGCGCGAACGAGGCCTCGAGCACCTCGGCTGGTGCCACGTCGTCACCGCGCGCGCCGCCGTCGAGGGCCGCGTCGTCGTCACCGACCGGCTGCGGCCGCTGCGGGTCGCCGGGCGGGTGGTCCACCAGGTGTGGCTGCCCTACCACTGGGGGAGCAAGGGCCTGGTCACCGGGGACTCGACGAACGACCTGTTCGGCATCAGCCTGGACCCCAACGTCCTCATCCAGGAGACGAAGGCCGGCACCTGCGACGTGCGCCCCGGCCGGCGGCCGCGCGGCGCCGCCCTGCTCGACCTGCTCGAGGGCTACCGCACCCGCGCCGGGACGGCGGACCGCCGTCCGATCGTCACCGCCGACCCCCGGGCCGTCACCAGGTCCGCCGGCCGCGCCGACGCGCCGCACCGACCCGAGGAGGGCAGCTGAACGTGGCAGGCAGGAACAGCCTCTTCGGGCCGGTGGACCCGGCCCGCGACGCCGGGTACGCCGACCCGCCGCCCCGCAAGGGCTTCTTCACCGACACGAGCGTGTGCATCGGCTGCAAGGCGTGCGAGGTCGCGTGC
Source organism: Georgenia wutianyii (assembly GCF_006349365.1). Classification (NCBI taxonomy): domain Bacteria; kingdom Bacillati; phylum Actinomycetota; class Actinomycetes; order Allobogoriellales; family Allobogoriellaceae; genus Georgenia; species Georgenia wutianyii. The sequence continues at coordinate 3,074,094 of NZ_CP040899.1, read as the reverse complement.
AAGGAGTGGAACCTCATCCCCGGCGGGGAGGACTACGACCTCCTCGGCCAGTCCTTCGACAACACCGGAGCACTCGGGGCCAACTCGTGGCGGCACGTCGCGTTCGTCGAGCAGCGGCGCCCGGCGGTGGACCTCGGGATGCCGGGCAGCGGACCGCCCGTCACCACCCCGGAGCCCACGGTCACCGCGCCGGACCTGCTCATGGCCGACGAGGACGACGCCGCGTCCGGCCTGCGCTGGCTCATGGCCTCCAACGTGTGCAAGCACTGCACCCACGCCGGCTGCCTCGACGTGTGCCCCACCGGCGCGCTGTTCCGCACGGAGTTCGGGACCGTCGTCGTCCAGGCGGACGTGTGCAACGGGTGCGGGTACTGCGTGGCCGCCTGCCCCTACGGCGTCATCGAGCGCCGCCGCGGCCCGCAGGGGGCACCGAACGTCGGCGTCGCCCAGAAGTGCACGCTGTGCTACGACCGGCTGGGGGACGGGCTCACCCCCGCGTGCGCGCAGGCCTGCCCCACGGAGTCGATCCAGTACGGCGACGTCGAGGAGCTGCGCGAGCGCGCGGAGCGGCGTCGGGAGGAGCTGCACGAGCAGGGCGTGGCCGAGGCCCGCCTCTACGGGCACGACCCGCACGACGGCGTCGGCGGCACGGGCGCCTTCTTCCTCCTCCTCGACGAGCCGGAGGTCTACGGCCTGCCCCCGGACCCGGTCGTCCCCACCCGCGACCTCGCCCGGATGTTCAGCAGGGCGACGACGGCCGCCGTCGCCCTGTTCGCGGGCGCCGCCCTCGCCTTCGTGGGACGCAGGCGATGACGGCGACGGCGGACCGCCCACGCCGCCCACGCACCCGGCGCGACCGGGCGGGGGACCAGCCGGTGCCCGAGGCGGAGTTCACCTCCTACTACGGACGCCAGGTGGTCAAGCCCGCGCCGTGGGACGCGCGCATCCCGCTCTACATGTTCTTCGGTGGGCTGGCTGCCGGGTCCTCGCTGCTCGCGGCCGGCGCCCAGCTCACCGGCCGCCCCGCGCTACGGAGGGCCGGGCGGCTCGGCGCCGCCGGAGGGCTGGCGGTGAGCATGGCGCTGCTCGTGAGCGACCTCGGCCGCCCCGAGCGGTTCCTCAACATGCTGCGCACGGTCAAGCTCACCTCCCCGATGTCGGTGGGGACGTGGCTGCTGAGCATCTACGGGGCGCCCGCGGCGCTCGCGGCCCTCGACGAGGCCGCCGGGCTCCTCCCGCTGCCCGCCGACGCCAGGGCGGTGCGGCTGCTGCGCGCCGCCGGCCGCCCCGCCGGGGTGCTCGCCGCCGTCACCGCCCCGCCGGTGGCCGCCTACACCGCCGTCCTCCTGTCCGACACCTCGACGCCGTCGTGGCGCGACGCGCACGGGGAGCTGCCCTTCGTCTTCTGCGCCTCCGCGGCGGCGTCCTCCGGCGGGCTGGCGATGGTTCTCGCACCCGCCGCGCAGGCCGGCCCGGCGCGCCGGATGGCCGCGGCGGGCGCGCTGGTCGAGCTCGTCGCGGAGCGGGTGATGGAACGGTCGATGGGGCTGTCGGCCGAGACGCTGCACACCGGACGCGGGGGGCGCTGGACGAGGGCGGCCAAGGCGCTGACCGCGGCCGGCGGCCTCACCGCGCTCCTCGCGGGCCGGCGCCGCTGGGCCGGGGTGGTCGGCGGTGCCGCGCTCGTGGCCGGCTCGTTGTGCACCCGGATGGGGGTCTTCGAGGCGGGGCAGGCCTCGGCGCGCGACCCGCGCTACACCGTCGTCCCCCAGCGTGAGCGCCTCACCGAGGGACGCCCGGTGCGCTGGACGCCGCCGGAGGCTCAGGGCAGGACGCGCTCGGCCCCCGCGTAGACGTTCGCGGAGTCCCCGCGGCTGAAGGCGACGAGCGTCATGCCGGCCTCGGTCGCGAGCTCCACCGACATCGCCGAGGGGGCGCTCACCGCGGCGAGCACCGCGATCCCCGCCATCCGCGCCTTCTGGACGAGCTCGAAGGACGCCCGGCCGGACACCTGGAGCACGCAGCGCCGCAGCGGCAGGCCGTGCTCCCGCAGCGCCCAGCCGATGACCTTGTCGACGGCGTTGTGCCGGCCGACGTCCTCGCGCAGGCACAGCAGCTCGGCCCGGCCGTCGTCGTCGAGCCGGAAGAGACCGGCGGCGTGGACCCCGCCGGTGTCGGCGAAGAGCCGCTGGCGCTCACGCAGCCGCTCGGTCATGGCGAGCAGCTCGCCGAGGGGGACGCGGACGTCGTCGGCGACCGGGACCCGCGCCACGCGCGTGACGGCGTCGATGGAGGCGGTGCCGCAGATCCCGCACGAGCTCGACACGTAGACGTGCCGCTCGTGGGAGGTGTCGGGGGGCGCGACGCCGGGGGCGAGGCGGACGTCGACGACGTTGTAGCTCGACGTGCCGTCCGGGTTGACCCCGGCGCCGTAGGAGATCGCGGTGACGTGCCCCGCGTCCCACACGACGCCCTCGGAGACGAGGAACCCGAGCGCGAGGTCGAAGTCCTCACCGGGGGTGCGCATCGTCACCGTCCACGCGCGGCCGTCGACCCGCAGCTCCATCGGCTCCTCGCCGGCGAGCACGTCGCTGCGCGCGCTGGAGGCGCCGCCGGCGGAGAGCCGCACGACCTTGTGCCTTCTGGTCCGTCGCACCCGTCCTCCTCGCCGGCGCCGAGGCCCCGATCGTATCCGCGGCCCGCCCCGCCGCCCCCGCGTTCGCCGCGCCCCTCTGGGTCGTGCTTTCGCGGCCGGCGGGCGTGCTGGGTGGGGTGTCCTCGGGCGCCAGGGGGCGTCCCAGAGGGAGGGGCGGAGATTTTCAGGGAGTTCTCAGGTGGTCCTCAGAGGCGTTCAAGGTGCGTCGGGTTCCCTGGATGCATCAACGTCAGGAGGGAAACCACACACATGAGCGACATCGAGCGCGACGAGAGCATCCGGCCGCACCTGCCGGCCGACGACGAGCGGGTCACCCGCGAGCAGGCGGAGGTCGACGCCGTCCTCCTCGGCCGCAAGGGCACGACCCCCGAGGCCGCCACCACCCCCACCACCGAGCAGCCGATGCCCGCGCCGCACCCGGCCCACCGCGTCCCCTTCGCCGGGGAGCAGACCGCCGCCGCGACGCCGGCCCCGCGCGTCCTGCCGCACGGGCGCCGCCGGGGCTGGGCAGCGCTCGGCGCCACGGCCGCCACGGCCGCGCTGCTCGCGAGCCTCGGCACCGCCGCGGTCACCGGCGCCCTCGCCGACGACGAGACCGTCGGCACGACCACCGCCACCACCTCGCAGGTCATCCCCGCGAGCTCGACCTCGACCACCCCGGACTGGCAGGCCGTGACCTCCGCAGTCGGGCCGTCCGTCGTCGCCATCGACGTCGCGGGCGCCGAGGGCGCGGGCCAGGGCTCGGGCGTCGTCATCGACACCGAGGGCCACGTCCTCACCAACAGCCACGTCGTCGACGGCGCGCAGGAGATGAGCGTCACCCTCGCCGACGGCCGGATCTACCAGGCCGAGCTCGTCGGCCAGGACGAGACCACCGACCTCGCCGTCGTGCAGATCGTCGACCCGCCGGCCGACCTCTCGCCCGCGACGCTCGGCACCTCCTCCGACCTCGCCGTCGGGCAGGCGGTCCTCGCCATGGGCAACCCGCTGGGCCTCGACTCGACGGCCACGACGGGCATCATCTCCGCCCTCGACCGCCCGGTCGTCACCCAGAGCCGCACCGAGTCGGTCGTCACCAACGCCATCCAGGTCGACGCGGCCGTGAACCCGGGCAACTCCGGCGGTCCGCTCTTCGACGCGCAGGGCAGGGTGATCGGCATCAACAGCTCGATCGCCACGCTGTCCAACGGCGGCGGCCAGGCCGGCAGCATCGGCCTCGGCTTCGCGATCCCGGTCGACCAGGCGGCGACCGTCGCCGAGCAGCTCATCGAGAACGGTGAGGCGGAGCACGCCTTCCTCGGTGTCGGGCTCGCCGACACGGACGTCGAGGTCGACGGTGTCACGCGCGACGGCGCGGGCATCGGCAGCGTCGAGCAGGGATCGCCCGCCGCGGACGCCGGCCTGGAGCGCGGCGACGTCGTCACCGCCATCGACGGCCGCCCGGTCGACAGCGCCGCCTCCCTCACCGGCTACGTGCGCCAGTACACCTCCGGGGAGAGCGCCACGCTCACCGTCGTGCGCGACGGCAAGGCCCAGGACGTCCAGGTGACCCTGGCGACCCGCGCCTGACCCCACCCGGCCGCGCCCCGTGCCGCTCACGCGAGCAGCACGGGGCGTCGTCGTCTCAGGAGGTGAGGGCGCTGCGCATCGGGGTGAGCTTGGCCTCGGACTCGCGGGCCTCGGCGGCCGGCTCGGAGGCCGCGACGATGCCGCACCCGGCGAACAGCCGCACCGACCGCGGGCCGGTGACCTGACCGGAGCGCAGCGCGATTCCCCACTCCCCGTCGCCGTCGGCGCCCATCCACCCGACGGGGGCGGCGTAGCGGCCGCGGTCCATCCGCTCGGCCTCGGCGAGCAGCTCCACCGCCCGGGCGGTGGGGGTGCCTCCGACCGCGGCCGTGGGGTGCAGGGCTGCGGCGAGGGCGAGGGAGCTCGGCCCGCCGGAGTGCGAGCGGTCCAGGACGCCGGTGACGTCGCTGGCCAGGTGCATGACGTTGGGCAGGTGGAGCACGAAGGGGGAGTCGGGGACGTTGAAGCTCGAGCAGTACGGCCCCAGCGCCTCCGCGACGGACGCGACGGCGAGCTCGTGCTCCCCGAGGTCCTTGGAGGACCGGGCGAGCTCGGCGGCACGGCGCAGGTCCGCGGCGTCGTCGCCGGTGCGCTGGATGGTGCCGGCGAGCACCCGGCAGGCGACGAGGCCCTGGTCGCGGCGGACGAGGAGCTCGGGGGTCGCCCCGACGAGCGAGTCCACCGAGAACGTCCAGCACGTCGGGTACTGGTCGGCGAGGTTGCGCAGCAGGTGGCGCACATCGAGGTCGGCGCCCGTGCGCGCGACGACGTCGCGGGCCATGACGACCTTCTCCACCTCACCGCCGCGGATGGTGGCGACGACCTCGGCGACCGCCTGCTGCCACTCCTCGCTCGTCAGGGCGCCGTCGGTGAAGGAGACCTCGCCGGGGCCGGTGACCGGCGTGACCTCGCCGCGGCAGGCGGCGAGGGACGGGGTCGGGCCCAGCCCGGCCGGGCCGACGGCGGTGAGCCAGCTGCGGCCCTCCCGGCGTCCGACGAGCACCTGGGGGACGAGGAGCGTCCCACCCGAGTCGGAGCGGCGGGAGAAGGCGAAGGACCCGAAGGCGACCGGGCCGGTGCCCGGCAGCCGCACGTCGTCGCGCACGACCATGGTGCCCGCGGTCTCGCGCCACCAGGCGTCTGCGTCGACCATCCGTGTGGCGCCGTGGGTGTCGACCCGCGCGGCGACTCCCCAGCCGACGAGCCCGTCACCGCGGCGCACCCAGCTGACCGTCGCGGCGGCGTCGGGCCGCGGGAGGAGGTCGAGGAGGTCGCCGGGATCGGCGATGGGCACGGTGCGCGCCAGCAGCGGAGTGGGTGCCGGGGCCCCGGCGGGTGCGGTCGACATCGTCTCGATCCTATGGGCGCCCGACGGCCCGGGCGCCCGCCCCGTGCGCAAAGAGACCTTGGTCACCGGGCCCACGGGAGGGCGCGGTAGTTAGGGCAGCCTTAGCGGATCGCGCCTCGTGACCTTTGTAGACTGCCCTGGCATCCCGGCCGCCCTTCTCGTGCCGGTGAGCACCGGAAGCAGGAGAGGTGACGTGCGCGCAGCCCATGAGGACGCCGACGTCATCGTCGTCGGCGCAGGCCCGGCGGGCTCGGCCACTGCCCACTACCTCGCGCAGACCGGGCTCGACGTCCTGCTGCTCGAGAAGGGCGTCTTCCCCCGGGACAAGGTCTGCGGCGACGGTCTGACCCCGCGCGCGGTCGCCGAGCTCATCCGGATGGGCGTGCCCACGCCCGAGTCCGAGGGCTGGATCCGCAACTGGGGGCTGCGCACCTACGGCGCCGGCCACTGCATCGAGATCCCCTGGCCCGAGCTCGCCGAGATGCCCGCCTACGGGCTGGCCCGCTCGCGGATGAACCTCGACGAGACCCTCGCCCGGCACGCGGCCGCGAGCGGAGCGCGTCTCCACGAGGGCGTCGCCGTCACCGGCCCGGTGCGCCACGAGCGCTCCGGACGCATCCTCGGGGTCACCTCCCGGCTGGTCGACGAGAACGGCCGCCGGACCGGCGAGGAGCGCACCTACCGTGCGCGCATCGTCGTCGACGCCGGTGGGGTCTCCGCCCGTCTCGCGACGACGATGGGCATCGAGAAGAACGACAACCGCCCGATGGGCGTGGCGATCCGCACCTACTTCAAGAGCCCGCGGCACGACGACCCGATGATGGAGTCGCACCTGGAGCTGTGGGACGGCGAGCCGGGCAGGTCGAACCTCCAGCCCGGCTACGGCTGGATCTTCGCGCTCGGCGACGGCACCGTGAACGTCGGCCTCGGGTCGCTCAGCTCCACCGCCAAGCCGACGCACCTCGACTACAAGGGCCTGTTCGCGCAGTGGATGCGCAACGCCCCCGCCGAGTGGGAGTTCACCCCGGAGAACCAGGTGGGCGAGCTGCGCAGCGCCGCCCTGCCGATGGCGTTCAACCGCAAGCCGCACTACTCCCAGGGTCTGCTCCTCGTCGGTGACTCCGGCGGCATGGTCTCCCCGTTCAACGGCGAGGGCATCGCCTACGCCATGCAGTCCGGGCGGATCGCGGCCGACGTCGTCTCCCAGGCGCTCGCGCGGCACACCCCGTACGCCCTGGAGAAGGCGCTGCGGACCTACCCCAAGATCCTCTCCGAGGAGCTCGGCGGCTACTTCACCCTCGGTCAGGGTTTCGCCCGCCTCATCGAGCGTCCGGAGATCATGCGCATGTGCGTGAAGTACGGTCTTCCCCGGCCCGTCCTCATGCGCTTCGTCATGAAGCTCCTGTCCGACGGCTTCGATCGCCGCGACGGGGACTGGATGGATAGGCTCATCGCGGCACTGAGCAAGGCGGTCCCCTCATCGTGAGCACACGACACGGACACGACAACGGCCGGCAGGTCACCGCGCACACGGCGCGCCGAGCAGCAACGGAGGCACGATGAACCCCTTCGTCCCGATCCTCATCATGGGAGCGGTCTCCGCACTGCTCGCGATCGGGGGCCTCGCGGCGAGCGCGGTCATCGGCCCCCGGCGCTACAACCGGGTCAAGGTCGCGAACTACGAGTGCGGCGTCGAGGCGACGCCCCGCGCCGCAGCGGCAGGCCGTTTCCCGATCAAGTACTACCTCGTGGCGATGACGTTCATCGTCTTCGACGTCGAGGTGATCTTCCTCGTGCCGTGGGCGATCGCCTTCACCGAGCTCGCGACCTTCGGCCTCGTGGCCGCGCTCGCGTTCATCGCCATCATCACCGTGCCCTTCATCTACGAGTGGCGGCGCGGCGCGCTGGAGTGGGACTGAGGAGGACAACATGGGTCTGGAAGAGAAGCTCCCCGCAGGGTTCCTGCTCACCACGGTCGAGAAGGCCGTCGGGCTGGCACGCAAGTCCTCGATGTGGCCCGTCACCATGGGCCTGGCCTGTTGCGCCATCGAGATGATGGCGGCCGGCACCCCGCGCTTCGACATCTCGCGCTTCGGCATGGAGGTCTTCCGGGCCTCCCCGCGCCACGCCGACCTCATGATCGTCTCGGGCCGGGTGAGCCAGAAGATGGCCCCGGTCGTGCGGCAGATCTACGACCAGATGGCCGAGCCCAAGTGGGTCATCTCCATGGGCGTGTGCGCCTCGAGCGGCGGCATGTTCAACAACTACGCCGTGATCCAGGGCGTGGACCACCTCGTCCCGGTCGACATCTACCTGCCCGGCTGCCCGCCGCGGCCCGAGATGCTCATCAACGCGATCATGGCGCTGCACGACCAGGTCCGGAACGAGCCGCTGGGCGTCAACCGTGAGGCCGCAGCGCGGGCCGCCGAGCAGGCCGCCCTCGCGGCGACCCCCACCCACCAGATGAAGGGGCTGCTGGCGTGAGCGAGCGCGACGACGAGAAGAAGTCCGCGGCCGACACCGTCAAGCCGGGGACCGGGGAGGTCGGCGCGCAGTCGACGACCTCTGCCGCCCTCGAGGCGGGTGGCCAGAACGTGCCCGCCGGGCCGCGTGGCGGGCGTACCCAGCTCGAGGTCGTCGACGTGCGCCGCGGGATGTTCGGCGTGCACGGCTCGGGCGACACCTCCGGCTTCGGCGGGCTGGTGAGCCCCGTGGCGATGCCGCCGGCCTCCGAGCGTCCCTACGGCGGCTGGTTCGACGAGGTCGTCGACGTCCTCGTCGAGCTGCTCGAGGGGGAGGGCATCGACCCCGACGCCGCGATCGAGAAGGTCGTCGTCGACCGCGGTGAGCTCACGATCTTCCTCTCCCGCGAGCACCTGCGCCGCGTCGCCCAGTGGCTGCGCGACGACCAGGACCTGCGCTTCGAGCTGTGCCTGGGCGTCTCCGGCGTCCACTTCCCCAACGACGTCGACCGCGAGCTGCACGCCGTCTACCACCTCCTCTCGCTGACCCACAGCCGCCAGCTGCGCATCGAGGTCACCTGCCCCGACGCCGACCCGCACGTGCCCACCCTCGTGGACGTCTACCCGGGCAACGACTGGCACGAGCGCGAGACCTGGGACCTCATCGGCATCGTCTTCGACGGTCACCCCTCCCTCGCGCGCACCGCGCTCCCCGACGACTGGGTCGGTCACCCGCAGCGCAAGGACTACCCGCTCGGCGGGATCCCGGTCGAGTACAAGGGTGCGACCGTCCCGCCGCCCGACACCCGGAGGTCTTACAGCTGATGGCCACGAACCTGCACGCCACGGGGCCTGCGCTCGACTCCCACACCGGCCCGGAGTTCACCGCCGAGGGCGGGGACTGGGCATCGATCGCCGCCGAGGCCGAGCGCCTCGGCGAGGAGCGGATCGTCGTCAACATGGGCCCGGTGCACCCCTCGACCCACGGGGTCCTGCGTCTCATCCTCGACATCGAGGGTGAGACGGTCAACGAGCTGCGCGTCGGCACCGGGTACCTGCACACGGGTATCGAGAAGAACATGGAGTACCGCACCTGGACCCAGGGCGTGACGTTCTGCACCCGCATGGACTACGTCGCCCCCTTCTTCCAGGAGGTGCCCTACTGCCTCGCGGTGGAGAAGCTGCTCGGCATCACCGACGAGGTGCCCGAGCGCGCCACGCTCATCCGGGTCCTGCTCATGGAGCTCAACCGGATCGCCTCCCACCTCGTCGCCATCTGCACCGCCGGCAACGAGCTCGGCGCGACGACGATGATGACCATCGGCTTCCGCGCCCGCGAGGAGATCCTGCGGATCTTCGAGCACATCACCGGCCTGCGGATGAACCACGCCTACATCCGCCCCGGCGGCGTCGCGCAGGACATCCCGGCCGACACCACCGAGATGGTCCGCCGTCTGCTCCCCAACGTCCGCCGGGACATCGGTGAGCTGCAGGACCTCACGATGGCGAACCCGATCTACAAGGCGCGTCACGAGGACGTCGGGTACATCTCGCTGTCCGCCGCGCTCGCCCTGGGCCTCACCGGGCCGTGCCTGCGCGCCGCCGGCTACCCGCTCGACCTGCGCAAGGTCTCCCCGTACTGCGGTTACGAGACCTACGACTTCGACGTCATCACCGAGACGGCGTCCGACGCCATGGCTCGCGTCAAGGTCCGCTGGGCCGAGTGCTACGAGTCCATGAAGATCGTCTACCAGGTCCTCGACCGGCTCGACGCGACCCCCGGCCCCGTCATGGTCGCCGACAAGAAGGTCGCGTGGCCCGCGCAGCTGTCGATCGGCAGCGACGGCCAGGGCAACTCGCTGGACCACATCCGCGAGATCATGGGCACCTCGATGGAGTCGCTCATCCACCACTTCAAGCTCGTCACCGAGGGCTTCCGGGTCCCGGCCGGGCAGGTGTACCAGACCATCGAGCACGCCAAGGGCGTCATGGGCGTGCACCTCGTGTCCGACGGCGGCACCCGCCCCTACCGGGCCCACTTCCGTGACCCGTCGTTCTCGAACCTGCAGTCGATGTCGATCATGAGCGAGGGCGGCCAGCTGGCCGACGTCGTCGTCACGCTCGCCTCGCTCGACCCTGTCCTGGGAGGGGTGGACCGCTGATGAGCGTCACCGCTTACGCACCCGAGGCGGAGGAGAGGCTGCGCGGCGAGGCCGCGCAGATCATCTCCCGCTACCCGCAGGCGCGCTCCGCGCTCCTGCCGATGCTCCACCTCGTCCAGTCCGAGGACGGGTACGTCAGCGCCCGCGGCATCGCGCTGTGCGCCGACGTCCTGGGCCTCACCCGGGCCGAGGTCTCCGCGGTCGCGACGTTCTACACCCAGTACAAGCGCCACCCCAACGGTGAGTACACCGTCGGGGTGTGCACGAACGCGCTGTGCGCGGTCATGGGTGGCGACCTCATCTACGAGCGTGTCTCGGAGCACCTGGGCATCGGGCACGACGAGACCACCGAGGACGGCAAGATCACCCTCGAGCAGGTCGAGTGCAACGCGGCGTGCGACTACGCGCCGGTGATCGTCGTCAACTGGGAGTTCTTCGACAACCAGACCCCGACGTCGGCGGTCGAGCTCGTCGACCAGCTGCGCGCCGGGCGCCCGGTCACCCCGACCCGTGGCGCCGCCACCGTCGGCACGTTCAAGGAGATCTCCCACGTGCTCGCCGGCTTCGAGGACGGACGCGCCGACGAGGGACCCGCCGCGGGCCCCGCGACGCTCGCCGGCCTGTCGATCGCGCGTGAGCACGGCTGGCGCGCGCCCTCGCTGGACAGCTCGGACGGTGACGCGTCCGGCACCACCGGAGACGTCCCCGACCCCTACGGCAGCGCCGAACGGCCGCCGACCACCCCTGACGACTCCGACCCGGCGGGCAAGCGTGGCCCCGCCGGCGAGGGCGCCACGGCCGAGGAGGGCAAGCAGTGAGCACGACGCAGCTGACGCCGGTCCTGTCCGACCCCTGGGACGCCGAGCGCTCCTGGACGCTGGACACCTACCGCTCCCGTGGCGGGTACGAGGGCCTGGCCAAGGCCTTCACCATGGCCCCGGCCGACATCGTCGACACCGTCAAGGCCTCCGGGCTGCGCGGCCGCGGCGGCGCGGGCTTCCCGACGGGCCTCAAGTGGTCCTTCCTGCCCCCGGCCGACGGCGGACCGCGGTACCTCGTGGTCAACGCGGACGAGTCCGAGCCGGGTGCCTGCAAGGACATCCCGCTCATGATGGCCAACCCGCACGCCCTCATCGAGGGCGTGGCGATCACGTCCTACGCGATCGGCGGGCACCACGCGTTCATCTACCTGCGCGGCGAGGTCGTCCACGTCTACCGCCGCCTCCTCGCGGCGGTCCGCGAGGCCCGCGAGGCCGGGCTCATCGGCAAGGGGCTGGGCCCCAACGGCGACTACGACCTCGAGATCACCGTGCACGCCGGCGCCGGCGCCTACATCTGCGGTGAGGAGACGGCGCTGCTCGACTCCCTCGAGGGCCGGCGCGGCCAGCCACGGCTCAAGCCCCCGTTCCCGGCGGTCGCCGGCCTGTACGCGCGCCCGACGGTCGTCAACAACGTCGAGTCCGTCGCCTCCGTCCCCACGATCATCCGCGGGGGAGCGGAGTGGTTCACCTCGATGGGCACCGAGAAGTCGGCCGGCCACGGGTTCTTCTCCCTGTCCGGCCACGTCACCCGGCCCGGCCAGTACGAGGCGCCGCTCGGCATCACCATGCGCGAGCTGCTCGACATGGCCGGCGGCGTCCGGGCCGGGCACCGCCTGAAGTTCTGGGTGCCCGGTGGCTCCTCCACGCCGATCCTCACCGAGGAGCACCTCGACGTGCCCCTCGACTACGACTCGGTCGGGGCAGCGGGTTCGATGCTCGGTACCCGGTCGCTCATGGTCTTCGACGAGACCGTGTCGGTCGTCCGGGTCGTCTCCCGCTGGACCGACTTCTACCAGCACGAGTCCTGCGGCAAGTGCACCCCCTGCCGCGAGGGCACGTACTGGATGAAGCAGGTCATGCACCGGCTCGAGGCCGGCAAGGGCCTGCCCAGCGACATCGACCTCCTGCTCGACGTCTCCGCCAACATCGCCGGCCGCTCGTTCTGCGCGCTCGGTGACGCCTCGGCGGTCCCGATCCAGAGCGGGATCAAGCACTTCCGCGCCGAGTTCGAGGCCGGGACCCACACCCCGGCCAGCGAGCTGTTCCCGTACGAGGCTTCCGCCCTGTTCTCCGAAGTAGGTGCCCGATGACGACGACCCCCGCGAAGGTCGAGGAGGAGCTCCTCACCGTCACGATCGACGGCGTCGAGGTCGATGTCCCCAAGGGCACGCTGGTCATCCGGGCTGCCGAGCAGGTGGGCATCCAGATCCCCCGGTTCTGCGACCACCCGCTGCTCAAGCCCGCCGGCGCCTGCCGGCAGTGCCTCGTCGAGGTCTCCATGCCCGACCGCGAGGGCAACCTGCGGGCCATGCCCAAGCCGCAGGCCTCCTGCACGCTCGAGGCCACGCCCGGGATGGTCGTCGCGACCCAGCACACCTCCGCCGTCGCCGACAAGGCGCAGCACGGGATGATCGAGTTCCTCCTCGTCAACCACCCGCTCGACTGCCCCGTCTGCGACAAGGGCGGGGAGTGCCCGTTGCAGAACCAGGCGATGAGCAACGGCCGGGCCACCACCCGGTTCGTCGACATCAAGCGGACCTTCCCCAAGCCGCTGAAGATCTCCAGCGAGATCCTCCTCGACCGCGACCGCTGCATCCTGTGCCAGCGCTGCACCCGCTTCTCCGACCAGATCGCCGGTGACCCGTTCATCGCGCTCCAGGGTCGCGGCGGCGGCACCCCCGGCCGGGAGGTCCACGCGACCCACGGCTCGCAGGTCGGCACCTTCGACGCCGACGTCCTCGACTTCGCCTACGCCGGCGGGCACGCCCCGCGGGTGACCGACGACGGCCTCAGCGGCCCCGTCCAGGGCGAGCCGGGGATCGAGGTCGGCCTGTCCGCCGGCCCGATCGGCGTCGCCGAGACCGACACCACCGGTCGCCCGTTCTCCTCCTACTTCTCGGGCAACACGATCCAGATCTGCCCGGTCGGCGCGCTCACCTCGGCCACCTACCGCTTCCGCTCGCGGCCCTTCGACCTCGTGTCGACGGACTCGGTCTCCGAGCACGACGCGAGCGGCTCGGCCATCCGCGTGGACCACCGCCGCGGCGTCGTCGTGCGCCGCCTCGCGGGCGACGACCCTCAGGTCAACGAGGAGTGGATCACCGACAAGGACCGCTTCGCCTTCGCGTGGCAGACCGCCCCCGACCGCCTCGAGTACCCGCTCGTGCGGGACGAGGAGACCGGCGAGCTCGTCGAGACCAGCTGGTCCGAGGCCCTGCACCTTGCGGCCCGCGGCCTCGAGCAGGCCCGCGAGGCCGGCGGCGTGGGTGTCCTGCCCGGTGGCCGCCTCACCCTCGAGGACTCCTACGCCTGGTCGCGCTTCGCCCGCGCGGTTCTCCGCACGAACGACGTCGACCACCGCGCCCGCCCGTCCTCCGCCGAGGAGGCCGACTTCCTCGCCCGCCGCGTCGCCGCCGGGTCGATGGACGTCACCTACTCCGGGCTGGAGCAGGCCGGCCACGTCCTCCTCGTCGCCCTGGAGCCGGAGGAGGAGTGCGGCACGATCTTCCTGCGGCTGCGCAAGGGGATGCTCGCCGGGACGGTCGCCGTCTCGACGATCGCGCCCTTCGCCACCCGCGGCACGACCAAGCTGCGCGCCTCGCTGCTCCCGACGGCCCCCGGCTCCGAGCCGGGCGTCCTGGACGCCATCACCCCGGACTCCGGCGAGGTCGCCCACGCTGCGATCGCCCAGGCGCTGGCCGCGCCGGGCTCGGCCATCCTCGTCGGCGAGCGGGCCGCGGCGCTGCCCGGCACGCTCAGCGCCGTCGAGCGGCTCGCCGACCGCACCGGGGCGCGGGTGGCCTGGGTGCCGCGGCGCGCCGGTGAGCGCGGCGCCGTCGAGGCCGGCCTGCTGCCCGGGCTGCTGCCCGGCGGCCGGCAGGTCACCGACGCCGAGGCCCGCGTCGACGCCGCGGCCGCCTGGGGCGTGGACCGCCTGCCCGCCGAGGTCGGCCGCGACCTGCCCGCGATCCTCGAGGCCGCGGCCGCCGGACAGCTCGGTGGGCTCCTCGTCGGCGGCGTCGACGTGCGCGACCTGCCCGACCCCGCGCTCGCGCGCCGGGCCCTGGCCGCCGCCGGGTTCGTCGTCCAGCTCGAGGTGCGCCGCAGCGAGGTCACCGACCACGCCGACGTCGTCCTGCCCGTCGCCCCGCCCGTGGAGAAGGGGGGCACCTTCGTCAACTGGGAGGGTCGCCGCCGGCCCTTCGGGCAGGTGCTCGTCTCCCACCACCTCAGCGACCACCGGGTCCTCGACGGCCTCGCCGCCGAGCTCGGGGTGACCCTCGGGTCCGCCACCCTCGCCGAGGTCCACGCGCAGATCGGCGAGCTCGCCGGCTGGCAGCCGTCCCAGGCCCCGGCCCCCGTGCCGGCCGAGGCCGGCGCCGCGCCGGTCGCCGGCCCGGGACAGGCGGTCCTCGCCACCTGGAAGCTCATGCTCGACGACGGTCGCGGGCAGGACGGCGAGCCGCACCTCGCCGGCACCGCCCAGCGCCCGGTCGTCCGCCTCTCGGCGGCGCGCGCCGCCGAGCTCGGCGCCACCGACGGGACCGCGGTCACCGTCCGTGGCCCGGCCGGTAGCATCACCCTGCCGCTGGCCGTCACGACGATGCCCGATGACGTCGTCTGGCTCCCGGAGAACTCCCCGGGGTCCCACGTGCACGAGATGCTCGGCGCGGGCGCCGGCACCATCGTCGACCTGGAGGTGACGCGATGATCTTCGCGCCCATGGTCATCAGCGACCCGTCGGCCGGCCCGTCCGCCGACTTCAGCAACGACACCTGGTGGATCTGGGTGATCAAGGCGGTGGCGATCATCGTCATGCTGCTGCTCTTCGTGCTCGTCGCCATCTGGGCCGAGCGCAAGGTCCTCGCCCGCATGCAGACCCGCCCCGGCCCCAACGTCCACGGCCCCGCCGGCTCGTTGCAGTCGGTCGCCGACGCGATGAAGCTGCTGCTCAAGGAGGACTTCAACCTCAAGGGCGCGGACCGCTTCGTCTACCTCCTGGCGCCGTTCATCGCCGCGCTGTGCGCGTTCATGATCTACGCGGTGATCCCGTTCGGGCCCGAGGTCTCGATGTTCGGGGTGACGACGCCGCTGCAGCTCGCCGACTCCTCGGTCGCCGTGCTCTACATCCTCGGCATCACCGCCATCGGCGTGTACGGCATCGTCCTGGGTGGCTGGTCGTCCAACTCGACCTTCCCGCTGCTCGGCGCGGTCCGCTCCTCGGCCCAGGTCATCTCCTACGAGCTGGCGATGGCGCTGTCCCTCGCCTCGGTCTTCCTCGTCTCCGGCTCGGCGTCGACCTCCCAGATCGTCGACTCCCAGACCCGGCTGTGGTGGGCGATCGTCCTGCTGCCCGCGTTCCTCGTCTACCTCGTGTCGATGGTCGGTGAGGTCAACCGGCTGCCCTTCGACCTTCCCGAGGCCGAGGGCGAGCTCGTCGCCGGCCACATGGTCGAGTACTCCTCGATGAAGTTCGCCTGGTTCTTCCTCGCCGAGTACGTGAACATGCTCAACGTCTCGGCCGTCGCCGCCACGCTCTTCCTCGGTGGCTGGCGCGCCCCGTGGCCGCTGTCGGCGATCAACGACGGCATGTTCAACGAGGGCTGGTGGCCGCTGCTGTGGATGGTCGCCAAGATCTGGCTCGTCATGTTCTTCATGTTCTGGCTGCGCGCGACGCTCCTGCGCTTCCGCTACGACCAGTTCATGAACCTCGGCTGGAAGATCCTCATCCCGGTCGCGCTCGCGTGGCTCGTCGCCGTCGCCGTCGTCCAGGGCCTCCTCCAGTTCGGTGACATCGACCTGCGCACACTGCTCTTCGTCCTCGCCGGCATCCTCGTCGTCGTCCTCGTCGTCACCCTGCTCTGGCCGGAGAAGAAGCCCGAGCCGGAGCCCGAGCCGGCGGACGCCACCGGCACCGGCGGCGTCGTCGTCGACTCCGAGTTCGACGCGTTCGCCGGCGGCTACCCGGTGCCCCCGATGCCGGGCCAGCAGCTGCCGCCCTCGCCGCGGCGCAGGCTGCGCGAGCAGCAGGCCCCCGGCGCCACCCAGACCATTTCGGCACCCGCACAGGAGGCCACCGATGAGTAAGCGCCAGGATCACGAGCCGCGCAAGGAGCGGCTGCGCAAGCAGCTGGCCAAGCCGTCGAAGGCGCGGGGCGAGGTCGCCCGTCCCCTGCCGATGAAGTTCGAGCGGGACGAGAAGGGCGCCCTCGGCGAGCTCCTCGCCCCCGTCGCCGGGTTCGGTGTCACCTTCTCCTCGATGTTCCGTCCGACGGTCACCGAGCAGTACCCCTTCGAGAAGGTGCCGACCCAGCCGCGCTACCACGGTCGCCACCAGCTCAACCGGTACGCCGACGGCCTGGAGAAGTGCATCGGCTGCGAGCTGTGCGCCTGGGCCTGCCCGGCCGACGCGATCCTCGTCCAGGGTGGCAACAACAGCCCCGACGCCCAGTTCTCGCCCGGCGAGCGCTACGGCCGCGTCTACCAGATCAACTACCTGCGCTGCATCTTCTGCGGGTACTGCATCGAGGCCTGCCCCACCCGCGCGCTGACGATGACCAACGAGTACGAGCTCACCGGTCCCACGCGCGAGGGCATGATCTACGAGAAGCAGGACCTGCTGGCCCCGCTCGCCCCCGGCATGCTCGCCCCGCCCCACCCGATGGTCGCGGGCACCGAGGACGACGACTACTACCGCAACGAGATCAGCGGACCGACCGACGCACAGGTCGAGTGGGTCCGCGAGCGCCGTCCCGAGGACCCGAGCCTCGAGACGGTCCGCACCGTCAAGGAGGCCCGGGCATGAGCCTGCCGATGAGCCTGGCCGAGACCGGGGTGGTGAGCACCGGCGAGACCGTCTTCTTCTGGATCGTCGCACCGCTCGCCGTGCTCGCGGCCCTCGGCCTGCTGTTCGCGCGCAAGGCGGTCTACGCCGCGATGTGCGTCGTGTTCGTCATGATCGCCCTCGCCGGGTTCTACATCGTCCAGGAGGCGCTGTTCCTCGGCGTCGCCCAGATCGTCGTCTACACCGGCGCGATCATGATGCTGTTCCTCTTCGTGCTCATGCTCGTCGGCGTCGACGCCTCGGACTCCGTGATCGAGACGCTCAAGGGCCAGCGGTGGATCGCCGCGATCGGAGGCCTCGGCCTCATCGCGCTCATCGCCGCCGTCGCCCTGCGGGCCACGATGCCCGCCCCGCGCGGCCTCGAGCTCGCCAACGAGGACACCAACCCCGTCGGCGTCGCGCGCCTCCTGTTCTCCGACTACGTCCTCGTCGTGGAGATCTCCGGCATCCTGCTCGTCACGGCCGCCGTCGGCGCCGTCGTCCTCACCCGCGCGGAGCGGCTGCGCCCCAAGCGCACCCAGCGTGAGGTGCTGGCGGAGAAGATGGCCGCCTACGCGGCCAGCGGCGACACCCGCCTGCGCAACCTGCCCGCCCCCGGCGTCTACGCCCGGCACAACGCCGCCGACGTCCCCGCGCTCGGGGCCGACGGCAAGCCGATCGAGGAGTCCGTGCCGCGCGTGCTGCGCATCCGCGGCCAACAGCGCTCCATCGCCTCGGTCAGCCCCGAGCTCGCCGCCCAGCTCGCCGCCTCGGCGAGCACCCACCCGGGTGACGGTGGTGCCCGCAGCGTCACCCAGTCCGGCGAGGCCGGGATGCCGGGCACCGACCCGGCCCCGGGCACGAGCACCGTGGACGGCGAGCGACCCACGAGCCAGAGCACCGAGGACACGGGCACCAAGCGCGCCGAGCAGGAGGACCAGCAGTGACCCTCGTCAACTACCTCGTCCTGTCGGGCATCCTCTTCTCCATCGGCGCGATGGCGGTGCTCCTGCGCCGCAACAGCATCATCGCGCTCATGGGTGTGGAGCTCATGCTCAACGCGGCGAACCTCACGCTCATCACCTTCGCGCGCTGGCACGGCAACCTCCACGGTGAGGTCTTCGCCTTCTTCGTCATGCTCGTCGCGGCCGCCGAGGTCGTCATCGGCCTGGCGATCGTCGTCTCCATCTTCCGAACCCGCCGGTCGGCGTCCATCGACGACGTCAACCTGCTCAAGAACTGACGGGGAGCAACGTGCTAATGCTGGGAACACCGGCGCTGTCCGTACCCACAGCCGCGGTCGACGCGACCACGGCCGGCGGGGCGGCCTCCTTCGCCTGGCTCATGGTGGCCCTGCCGCTCCTCGGAGCGGCAGTGCTCCTGCTGACCGGGCGGCGCTCCGACCGCTGGGGGCACTGGCTGGGCGTCCTCGCCTCCGGTGGTGCCTTCGTCGTCGGCCTCCTCGTCGTCCTGCAGATGATCGGGCTCGACCCGGCCGAGCGGGTGATGGACCTGCACCTGTTCACCTGGCTGCCGGTCGGTGAGCTCACGGTCGACGCGGGCATGCGGCTCGACCCGCTGTCGATGTCCTTCGTCATGCTCGTCACCTTCGTGGGCACGCTCATCCACGTGTACTCGGTGGCGTACATGGAGCACGACGTCGACCGTCGCCGGTTCTTCGCCTACCTCAACCTCTTCGTCGCCGCGATGCTCGTCCTCGTGCTCGCCGACTCCTACGTGCTGCTGTTCGTCGGCTGGGAGGGCGTGGGCCTGGCCTCCTACCTCCTCATCGGCTTCTGGAACTTCCGCACGGACTACGCCGTCGCCGCGAAGAAGGCCTTCGTGATGAACCGCGTCGGCGACCTCGGTCTGCTCCTCGCGATGATGACGATGTTCGCCGCCTTCGGCGCCGTCGACTTCGACAGCGTCTTCGCCGGCGCCGCCGGGGCATCCCAGGGGCTGCTCACCGCGATCGGGCTCCTCCTCCTGCTCGCCGCCTGCGGCAAGTCGGCGCAGTTCCCGCTCCAGGCGTGGCTCGGGGACGCGATGGCCGGCCCGACCCCCGTCTCGGCGCTCATCCACGCAGCGACCATGGTCACCGCCGGTGTCTACCTCGTCGTGCGCTCCGCCCCGGTCTTCGACGGCGCCCCCGCGGCGCAGCTCGTCGTCGTCATCGTCGGTGCGATCACCCTGGTCTTCGGGGCCGTGGTCGGTTCGGCCAAGGACGACATCAAGAAGGTGCTCGCCGCCTCGACGATGTCCCAGATCGGCTACATGATGCTCGCCGCGGGCCTCGGCCCGGTGGGCTACGCCTTCGCGATCTTCCACCTCATCACCCACGGCTTCTTCAAGGCCGGGATGTTCCTCGGGGCGGGGTCGGTCATGCACGGCATGGACGACCAGGTCGACATGCGGCGCTTCGGTGGCCTGAGCAAGTACATGAAGATCACCTGGCTGACCTTCGGGGCCGGCTGGCTCGCGATCATCGGCTTCCCCGGCCTGTCCGGCTACTGGAGCAAGGACCTCATCATCGAGGCCGCGTTCGTCGGCGAGGGCTGGCGCCCGTGGGTGTTCGGCACCGTCACGCTGCTGGCCGCGGGGCTCACCGCCTTCTACATGTCGCGCCTGTTCTTCATGACGTTCCACGGCAAGGAGCGCTGGACACCCACCCGTGAGGGCGGGGAGCAGCACCCGCACGAGGGCTCGGCCCTCATGACCGTGCCGATGATCATCCTCGCGCTCGGCTCGGTCGGCCTGGGTGCGGTGCTCGCCGCCGGTGACACCTTCGTCACCTGGCTCGAGCCGTCCATCGGCCACGTGGAGCACCACGACCCCGTGCTGCCCATCCCGGTCATCATCGGCGCGACGCTCGCCCTCGTGGCGGTCGGCGTGTTCCTCGCCTGGCGCCAGTACGCCGCGTCCACCGTCCCGGTGGAGGCCCCCCGCGGATCGGTGCTCACCCGCGCCGCCCGCCGCGACCTCTACCAGGACGCCGTCAACGAAGGAGTGTTCATGCGCCCGGGTCAGTACCTCACCCGCGGCCTGGTCTACGCCGACTCCGCCGTGGTCGACGGCGCGGTCATGGGCCTGGCCCGGGGCACGTCCGGGACCGGCGGCGTGCTGCGCCGCCTGCAGACCGGGTACATCCGGTCCTACGCCGCGATCATGCTCGTCGGTGTCGTCGCCGCCCTTGTCGTCGTCCTCGCCTCGCGCGGCTGAGCCCAGGAAGCGAACATGCAGAACATCAGTGACCTTCCCTGGCTGACGATCCTCATCGTCGTGCCGCTCGTCGCGGCCGCGGTGATCTGGCTCGTGCCGGGTGTCCAGCGCGCCGCCCGCACCATCGGTCTGGCCGTCTCCCTCGTCGTGCTCGCCGGCTTCGTCGTCATGGCGAGCGGCTTCGACCTGGGCCTGGCGGGTGAGTACCAGTTCGTCGAGCAGGCCTCGTGGATCCCGCAGCTCGGGGTCTCCTACGCCCTGGGCGTCAACGGTCTGGGCCTCACCCTCGTCGGCCTGTCCGTCTTCCTCGTCCCGATCGCGCTCCTCGCCGCCTGGCGGGAGCAGGAGGTCGTGCCCGAGGGCGCCGTCGTCGCCCGCCGCCAGGCCGGGTTCGTCGCCCTCGTCCTCGCCCTGGAGGCGACGATGGTGGCGGTCTTCTCGGCCCGCGACGTCTTCCTCTTCTACGTCGTCTTCGAGGCGATGCTCGTCCCGGTGTACTTCCTCATCGGTGGCTTCGGCGGCACCCGCCGTCGCTACGCGGCGACGAAGTTCCTCGTCTACTCCCTGGCGAGCGGCCTCGTCATGCTCGTCGGCGTCATCGCGCTGGGCGTGCTCGGCCCGGGTGGCCCCGACGGGTTCCTCATCGACACGCTCACCGGCGCCGAGCTCGGCGTGTGGACCGAGCGGTGGATCTTCATCTCCTTCTTCATCGCCTTCGCGGTCAAGGCACCGATGTGGCCGGTCCACACGTGGCTGCCCGACGCCGCCCAGCAGGCCTCCCCGGGCACCTCCGCGCTGCTCGTCGGCGTGCTCGACAAGGTCGGCACCTTCGGGATGCTCGCGCTGTGCCTCCCGCTGTTCCCCGAGGCCTCGCGGTGGGCCGCGCCGGTGATCATCGTGCTCGCCGTCGTCTCGATCCTCTACGGCGCGTTCGTCGCCCTGGGGCAGCGGGACGTCATGCGGCTCATCGCCTTCACCTCGGTGTCCCACTTCGGCTTCATCGTCCTGGGCATCTTCGTCCGCGAGGAGGTCGCGCTCGTCGGCGCCATGCTCTACATGGTCGCCCACGGTGTCTCGACCGCGGCCCTGTTCCTCATCTCCGGCTTCCTCACCCAGCGGGGCGGCACCCAGGAGATCGGTGGCTACAGCGGCATGCAGCGCGTCACGCCGGTGCTCGCCGGGACCTGGCTCATCGCCGGCCTCGCGACCATCGCACTGCCGGGCCTGTCCGGCTTCGTCCCGGAGTACCTCGTGCTCCTGGGGACGTTCCGGGTCAACATCGTCGCCGCCGTCTTCGCGGTCCTCGCGGTCATCATCGCGGCGCTGTACATCCTGCTGCCCTACCAGCGGATCTTCACCGGCCCGCGCAACGAGACGCTCGCGGCCCTGCCCGACCTCGGTGCCCGGGAGAAGTGGGTCGTCGCGCCGCTCGTCGCCGCGATGCTCGCCCTGGGCATCGTGCCCGGCCCGGTGATCGACGTGCTGCGGCCGGTGGCCGAGGAGGCCGCCATCGAGCAGCCCAGCTCGGTGGACGCCATGGCGGGGGCCCTTACTGACGGATCGAGCGACGCGGCCGCCGCGTTCGCCGAGGGGAGCGAGAAGTGAACTTCGCACCACCGACCATCGACTGGGCCGCGCTGACGCCCGTCCTCATCGTGCTCGGCGCGGGCCTGCTCGGCGTGCTCGTCGCCGCCTTCGTGCCGCGCCCGGCCCGGCGCGGCGCCCAGGTGGTGCTCACCGCCCTCGCCCTCGCCGGTGCGCTCGTCGCCGTCGTGTGGCGCTGGACGGTCGTCAGCGTGAACGGCCCGGCGGAGATCGTCGGAGGCTCGCTCATCGAGGACGGCCCGGCCCTCCTCGCGCAGGGGATCATCGCGCTCGTCGCCCTCGTGGGCCTGCTCGTCATCGCCGACCGCTCCGAGTGGGGCGAGGACGCGTTCGCCGCCCAGGCCGCCACCCGGCCGGGCAGCCAGGACGAGGACGAGGCGCAGCGCGCCGGCCTGAGCCAGACCGAGGTCTTCCCGTTCGTCCTGTTCTCGGTCGGCGGCATGCTCCTCTTCCCGGCCGCCGGTGACCTCGTCATGATGTTCGTCGCCCTCGAGGTGCTCTCCCTGCCGCTCTACCTGCTCTCCGGCATGGCGCGCCGCCGTCGCCTCCTGTCCCAGGAGGCCGCGCTCAAGTACTTCGTGCTCGGGGCGTTCTCCTCGGCGTTCTTCCTCATGGGCGCCGCGCTGCTCTACGGCTTCTCCGGCAGCCTGCGGCTGTCCGAGCTCGCCACCGCGGTGCCGAGCACCGTGGGCATGGACGGCCTGCTCCTCGCGGGCAGCGTCCTCGTCATCGTCGGCCTGCTCTTCAAGGTCGGTGCCGTCCCGTTCCACGTGTGGACCCCGGACGTCTACCAGGGGGCCCCGACGCCGATCACCGGCTTCATGGCCGCCGCCACGAAGGTCGCGGCCTTCGGCGCGCTCCTGCGCTTCGTCTACGTCGTCGTCCCCGGCCTGGGCTGGGACCTCGAGCCGCTCATGTGGGGCATCGCGATCCTCACCATGGGAGTGGGCACCGTCGTCGCCCTCGTCCAGACGGACGTCAAGCGCATGCTCGCCTACTCCTCGATCGCCCACGCGGGCTTCGTGCTCGTCGGCGTCGTCGCGCTCGTCCAGGAGGGCATCGCCGCGGTGCTCTTCTACCTCCTCGCCTACGGCCTGGCCACGGTCGGTGCGTTCGCCGTCGTCACGCTCGTGCGTGAGCGCGACGCCGCCGGCACCGTGACCGGCGAGGCCCTGCACCTGTCCCAGTGGGCGGGCCTGGGCCGGCGCAGCCCGGCCCTGGCCCTGGCGATGACCCTGTTCCTGCTGTCCTTCGCGGGCATCCCGCTCACCGGCGGGTTCATCGGCAAGTTCTCGGTCTTCGCCGCCGGCGTGGCGGGCGGGGCCACCGTGCTCGTCGTCATCGCCGTGCTCGCCAGCGCCGCGGCCGCGTTCTTCTACGTCCGCCTCGTCGTGCTCATGTTCTTCACCGAGCCCGACGGCGAGCGCACCGCGGTCGTCCGCTCCGAGGGCCTGACCTCCGTCGCCGTCGCTGTCTGCGCGCTCGGCACGGTGCTCCTCGGTGTCGCGCCCGGTCCCGTCCTCGACCTCGCCCAGCAGGCGGCGACGTTCCTGCCGTGACCGCGACCATGTTCCAGCTCGGCGACGACGAGCTCACCGACCGCCTCGCCGGGGCGATGGCGGACGTCGAGGACCGGCTGCGCGAGGCGGTCACCGGCGCCGACGAGCTCGTCGACGCCCCGATGCGCCACCTCGCCGCCGCCGGCGGCAAGCGGCTGCGCCCCGCGCTCACGCTCCTCACCGCCGAGCTCGGGACCCCGGGCCGCGACGAGGTCGTGCGCGCCGCCGTCGCCGTCGAGCTCACCCACCTGGCCACGCTCTACCACGACGACGTCATGGACTCCGCGGACATGCGCCGCGGGGCGCCGAGCGCGCACGCCGTGTGGGACAACTCGGTGGCCATCCTCACCGGTGACCTCCTGTTCGCCCGCGCCTCCCAGCTCGTCGCCTCCCTCGGTGCCGACGCGGTGCGCGTCCACGCCGAGACGTTCGAGCGGCTGTGCCTCGGCCAGCTGCACGAGACGCTCGGGCCGCGCGAGGGGGAGGACCCGATCGCGCACTACATCCAGGTGCTCGCGGACAAGACCGGCTCGCTCATCGCCGCCTCCGCGCGGTACGGGGCCGTGTTCAGCGGCGCCGGTGAGGACCTCGCGGTCATCCTCGAGCGGTACGGGGAGAAGGTCGGCGTGGCCTTCCAGCTCGCCGACGACGTCATCGACCTCGCCTCGGACTCCGAGACCACCGGCAAGACCCCCGGCACCGACCTGCGCGAGGGCGTGGCCACCATGCCCGTGCTGCTCCTGCAGCGACGGGCCGCCGAGGGGCGCCTGGACGAGCGGGGCGCCGCTGTCCTCGAGCGGCTCGGCACCGACCTGCGCTCGGACGCCGCGCTGCGCGCCGCCGTCGAGGAGCTGCGTGACCACGAGGTGCTCGAGGAGGCGCGTGAGCTCGCCCGCCAGTGGGCGCGCGACGCCGTCGCCGAGCTCGAGCCGCTGCCCGCGGGGTCGGTGAAGGACGCGCTCGAGGCGTTCGCCGGCCTCATGGTCGACCGCCTCGCCTGACGCCACCCCCGATGTGCCCGCCGACGTGACGGCGGGCACATCGGCGTGCCCGCGCCCACGGCATAGACTGGACGGCGGATTTGCCCCCTTCCATCCGACCAGACGAGGCTCTGTGACCAGCCCACTGCGCGTTGCCCTCATCGGTGCCGGCCCGGCCGGCATCTACGCCGCCGACATCCTGTCCAAGACGGGTCTGGACGTCGCCATCGACCTCTACGAGCGACTGCCCGCACCCTTCGGGCTCGTGCGCTACGGCGTGGCCCCCGACCACCCGCGGATCAAGCAGATCATCGTCGCGCTGCAGAAGATCCTCGCGCGCGGCGACATCCGCCTCGTCGGGAACGTCGACGTCGGCACGGACGTGTCGATGGAGGAGCTGCGCCGTCACTACGACGCCGTCATCATCTCCACCGGCGCCGACAAGGACGCCCCGCTGCCCATCCCCGGCATCGACCTGCCCGGCAGCTACGGCGCCGCCGACTTCGTCTCCTGGTACGACGGGCACCCCGACGTCCCGCGGACCTGGCCGCTGGAGGCGCAGAGCGTCGCCGTGCTGGGCGTCGGGAACGTCGCCCTCGACGTCGCGCGCATCCTCGCCAAGCACGTCGAGGACCTCATGCCCACCGAGGTGCCGGCGAACGTCGTCGAGGGGCTGCGCGCCAGCCCGGTGACCGACGTCCACGTCTTCGGCCGCCGCGGTCCCGCGCAGGTGAAGTTCACGCCGCTGGAGCTGCGCGAGCTCGGCAAGGTCCCGGACGTCGACGTCATCGTCTACGAGGAGGACTTCGAGTTCGACGAGGCCTCCGAGGCCGCGATCCGCTCGACGAACCAGACCAAGCAGGTCGTCAAGACGCTCACCGACTGGACCCTGCGCGACCCGGAGGAGCTCACCGCCTCCCGGCGCATCCACCTCCACTTCCTCCACCGCCCGGTGGAGATCCTCGGCACCGACCGGGTCACCGGGATCCGCACCGAGCGCACCGAGCTCACCGGGGACGGCAACGTCCGCGGGACCGGCGTCTTCGTCGACACCCCCGTCCAGGCGGTGTACCGCGCCGTCGGCTACTTCAGCTCCCCGATCGAGGGCGTCGCCTTCGACGACGTCGCGGGTGTCGTGCCCAACGACGAGGGCCGCGTGCTCGACGAGGACGGCGCGATCGTCCCCGGCCTGTACGCGACCGGCTGGATCAAGCGCGGCCCCGTCGGCCTCATCGGCTCGACGAAGTCCGACGCCCAGCAGACCATCGGCCACCTCGTGAGCGACGTCGAGCAGGGGACCATCGCCCCCGGCTCCGCCGAGGGTGACCCGGACGCGCTCATCGCCCGTCTCGAGGAGGCCGGCGTGCCCCTGACGAGCTGGGCCGGCTGGGAACTTCTCGACGCGTACGAGCGTTCCCTCGGAGAGGCCGAGGGTCGTGAGCGGATCAAGGTCGTGCCCCGGGACGAGATGACCCGGATCTCGCGAGGTGAGGAGAGCTGAGGACATGGATGCTGGTCGCCGGCACCTGAACGGGGTGAAGACCGCTGCGCTGTTCGGCGTCATGTGGGCGGTGCTCCTGGGGATCGGGGGTCTCATCGCCAACGGCACCGGCTCGGGGGCGTTCATCTGGCTCTTCGCGCTCATCGGCCTGGCCACGACGTTCTACAGCTACTGGAACTCGGACAAGATCGCGATCCGCGCGATGGGGGCCCGCCCGGTCTCCGAGGCCGAGGCGCCGGCGATGTACCGCATCGTGCGCGAGCTCTCCACCACCGCGCGCCAGCCCATGCCGCGGCTGTACGTCTCCCCGACGATGCAGCCCAACGCCTTCGCCACGGGTCGCAACCCCCGCAACGCGGCCGTGTGCTGCACGGCGGGGATCCTGCAGATCCTCGACGAGCGTGAGCTGCGCGGGGTGCTGGGCCACGAGCTCATGCACGTCTACAACCGCGACATCCTCACGTCCTCGGTGGCGGCGGCGATCGCCGGGCTCATCACCTCGGCCGCCCAGTTCCTGCTCTTCTTCGGCGGCGGCCGGGACCGCGGCGGCAACCCGCTGGCGATGCTCGCCACGGCGATCCTCGCGCCGGTCGCGGCCTCCCTCATCCAGCTCGCGATCTCCCGCACCCGGGAGTACGACGCGGACGAGGACGGCGCCCGGCTCACGGGTGACCCGATGGCCCTGGCCTCGGCGCTGGCCAAGCTCGAGCGGGGCACCGCGGCCGCGCCGCTGCGCCCGGACCCGCGCCTCGAGGACGTCTCGCACATGATGATCGCCAACCCCTTCCGGGGCGGCGGCATGACCAAGCTCTTCGCCACCCACCCGCCGATGGCCGACCGCATCGCCCGCCTGGAGCAGATGGCCGGCTACCGCTGACGGTTCGCCGCTGAGGCCGGCGCTGGTGGCCGCTCGTCGGCCGCAGGCACCCCGCCCGGCACCTGCGCCGGTGGGTTCCCTGCCGACCTCGCCGCGCGGCGCCACGTTCCTGCCACCAGGTCCGCGCCGCGCGGAGCGCCACGCCGTCGCAGGGGTGCTGGTGGGGCCGGTGTGAGGACTTTGTGGCAGGTTCGGCCCTGCTGAGGTGCCGTGGGCCGAAGAGGCTTCCTGCCACCTCGCCTCGCCCGCCGAGCACTTCCTGCCACCAGGTCCGCGCCGCGCCGCCCGCCACGCCGACGCGGGGTGCTGGTGGGACTGGTGTGAGGACTTTGTGGCAGGAACTGCCACGGCGGCTGCGCTGTCGCGCCGGGGGCAGCGTCCTTGCCGCGCGTGCGGCGTCGGCTTCGGTCGGTCGCGCCGGCGCTGCACGATTCCTGCCACCGAGTCCGAGCCACGCCGCGCGCCACGCCGGCGCCGGGTGCTGATGGGACCGGTGTGAGGACGGGGTGGCAGGGAGACGTGGCTGCGTGGTGGGGGCCAGGCCGGGGTGCCCGCACCGGCCCACGCGCCGAGCCCCACTGAGCCCCACAGGAGGCTCCCGGGCGTCTCGGCCCACGCGCCGAGCACCACTGAGCCCCACACGAGGCTCCCGGGCGTCCGCGTCCGCTCGGCGCCTCCCGTGCCACTCTCAGGCCCTCCAGGGGCCCCGTGGAGTCGCTCCGGACGCCCTGGGAGCGCTCAGCGGGCCGTCAGGCTGCCCTCTGGGACCGCCCCTGGGCTGTCGCCCCGGCCGGCTGCCTCAGCGCCCCTCAGGCGCTCAGCGAGCCTCAGCGGTAGTTGACGAACTGGAGCGCGGCGTCGATGTCGGCGCCCTTGAGGAGGGCGATGACCTCCTGGAGGTCGTCGCGGCTCTTGGAGGAGACCCGCACCTCGTCCCCGGTGATCTGGGTCTTGACGCCCTTGGGGCCCTCGTCGCGGATGAGCTTGGTGATCTTCTTCGCGTTCTCCGAGCTCAGCCCCTCCTTGAGCGCCGCCACGAGGCGGTACTCCTTGCCCGAGGGCTTGGGCTCGTCGTCACCGGTGTCGAGCGCCTTGAGGGACACCCCGCGCTTGATGAGCTTGGTCTGCAGGACGTCCAGGACGGCGAGCACGCGCTCGGGGGAGTTGGCCGTGAGGAGGATGGCGTCCTCGCCGCTCCACGCGACGGACGCCCCCACGCCCTTGAAGTCGTACCGCTGGGCGATCTCCTTGGCGGCCTGGTTGACGGCGTTGTCGACCTCCTGGCGGTCGATCTTGCTCACGACGTCGAAGGACGAGTCGGCCATCGCGGTCTCCTAGGGTCGGTGCGAGGGGGATCACGCGGCGCCCGGTTAGGAGCACCCGCTACGGCTTGCTATTCTTCCACTCGGTCCTTCGCGGACCAAGGCGGGTTGCCCGAGCGGCCAAAGGGAGCTGACTGTAAATCAGCCGCGGAATGCTTCGCAGGTTCGAATCCTGCACCCGCCACGTGCACAGCCCGGGCCCTCAGGGGCCCGGGCTGTTGTCGTACCAGGCCCCCGCGCCCCGTCGGTCCAAGGGGGCGGCGGCTGCCCGCTGGGGAGCTCGGCCGGCATCCGGGCGGAGCCCGTGACGCGTCAGCGGTGCGTCGCCGGCGGCCCCCCGACCAGCCCCGCCACCCGGCGGGAGCCGAGTGGGGCCATCCGCCCGACAGGTGCCGACGGCCGAGTTATCCGCGTCCTGACGGGCCTGAGGGCCGACGTGAGGAAGCGCACGTCTCGACGATTTCGTCTTCCGGCCCCGGGCCAGGTAGTCTCATCCCCGCTGCCCCGATAGCTCAGTCGGCAGAGCGTCTCCATGGTAAGGAGAAGGTCAAGGGTTCGATTCCCTTTCGGGGCTCCGATCGACGTCCACGTCGTGCGTCACGTAACATGGCGTGCCGGCCATGGGTCGACGATCATGGCGGGGTAGCTCAGGTGGTTAGAGCACACGGCTCATAATCGTGGTGTCGCGGGTTCGAGTCCCGCCCCCGCTACTGAACGACACGGCTCCGGGGCCCCGGAGCCCCGATGAACGCGAGGAAACACGTGGCCAGCAAGTCCAGTGACGTTCGCCCGAAGATCACTCTCGCCTGCGAGCAGTGCAAGGAGCGGAACTACATCACGAAGA
The DNA here is from genome assembly GCF_006349365.1 of Georgenia wutianyii. Lineage (NCBI taxonomy): Bacteria > Bacillati > Actinomycetota > Actinomycetes > Allobogoriellales > Allobogoriellaceae > Georgenia > Georgenia wutianyii. The sequence continues at coordinate 3,045,126 of NZ_CP040899.1, read as the reverse complement.
AGAACCGGCGGAACAACCCCGACCGGCTCGAGATGAAGAAGCACTGCCCGCGCTGCAACGTTCACACCACGCACCGCGAGACCCGCTGACGCCCTTACGCTTGACCGCGTGACCGACAGCGCAGCCCGCCCCACCAGCGTCAACACGACGCTCGTGGGGCGTTCTTTTTCCCCGACCGAGACCTACCAGGTGTCCGCCGTGAAGATCGCCGAGATGGCCGCGGCCACCGGCTCGGCGCACCCCGCCCACACCGACCGGGACGCCGCCCGCGCGCTCGGCTACGACGACGTCGTCGCCCCGCCGACCTTCGCCGTCGTCGTCGCGCAGCGGGCCGAGCAGGCGTACATCGCCGACCCCGAGTCCGGCATCGACTTCTCCCGCGTGGTCCACGCCGAGGAGCGCTTCACCCACCACCGCCCGATCGTCGCCGGGGACCTCCTGCGCACCACCGTCCACGTCGACGCCGTCACCGAGCGGGCGGGCGTCGCGATGGTGAGCACCCGGGCCGAGATCGTCGACGACGACGGCGCCCCGGTCGCCACCGTGCGCTCCACCCTCGCCGTGCGGGGGGAGGGCCGATGAGCGACCTCGTCGTCGGGGACGAGCTGTTCACCCGCACCTTCACCGTCGACCGGGCGCTGCTCGTGCGCTACGCCGGCGCCTCCGGGGACTTCAACCCGATCCACTACAACGAGCGGGTCGCCCGCGAGGTGGGCCTGGACGGCGTCATCGCCCACGGGATGGCGACGATGGGCCTGGCCGCGGCCGCCGTCACCGAGTGGGCCGGGGACCCGGGCGCCGTCCTGGACTACGGCGTGCGCTTCACCAGGCCGATCGTCGTTCCGGACCCGGGCGAGGTCGAGCTCGAGGTCACCGGCAAGGTCGGAGCCCTCGACCCCGAGGCCGGGACCGTGCGGGTCGACCTCACCGCCCGCGCCGCGGGCGTCACCGTGCTCGCCAAGGCCCAGGCGCTGGTCCGGACCCGGTGACCGCCGCCGCAGTGGCGGGCCGCCGCGCCGCGGTGGCCGTCGTCGTCGTCTTCGCACTCAACGGGTTCCTCTTCGCCAACTGGGTCTCGCGCCTGCCGGCCGTCCGGGACGCGCTCGGGCTGACTCCCGGGCAGATGGGCCTGCTGCTGCTCGTCGGCTCCGTCGGGTCGCTGCTCGCCCTCCCGGCAGCCGGCGCGGTCGCGCAGCGCTGGGGGACCGCCCCGACCGTCCGGGGCTCGTCGCTCGTCGCGGCCGGCGGCTTCGTCGTCGTCATCCTCGGGCTCCTCGCGGGGTCCGTCCCCGTGCTCGCGCTCGGGCTGCTCGTCGCGCAGGTGGGCATCGCGGGCTGGGACGTGGCGATGAACGTCGAGGGCGGCGTCGTCGAGCACGCGATCTCCCGCGAGATCATGCCGCGGTTCCACGCCGGCTTCTCGATCGGCACCGTCGCGGGAGCCGGGGTCGGCGCGGTCGCGGCCCTGCTCCGCGTCCCGGTGACCGTCCACCTCGCGGTCGTCGCCGTCGTCGTCGTGCTCGGGGTGCTCGTGGCGACCCGGGGCTTCCTGCCCCACGTCCCGGCACCCACGCGGGGCAGCCGCCGCCGAGGGCTCGCCGCGGCGCTGGCGGGGTGGCGCGAGCCCCGCACCGTCCTCGTCGGCGTCATGGTGCTCGCCTTCGCCCTCACCGAGGGGGCCGCGAACGACTGGGTCGCCCTCGCCGTCGTCGACGGCTTCGAGACGTCCGACGCCGTCGGGGCGGTCGGTTTCGGTGTCTTCGTCGTGGCGATGACGCTCATGCGCCTGGCGGGGGAGCGGCTGCTCGCCCGCTTCGGCCGCGTCACGGTGCTGCGCGCCACGACCCTCGTCGCGCTCGCCGGCCTGCTCCTCTTCGCCCTCTCCCCGTGGCTGTGGCTCGCGTTCGCCGGGGCGTTCCTCTGGGGCCTGGGGGCGGCGCTCGGCTTCCCGGCCGGGATGAGCGCGGCGGGCGACGAGCCGCTCCACGCCGCCATGCGGGTGTCGGTGGTCGCCTCGATCGGCTACCTCGCCTTCCTCTGCGGACCGCCGCTGCTCGGACTGCTCGCCGAGCACGTCGGCTACCGGTACGCGCTCCTCGCCATCGCCGGCCCGCTCCTCCTCGGCTTCGTCGTCAGCGGGGCCGCCCGGCCCCTCGCGGACACCCGTCCGGCCCGCGTGTGAGGTGCCGCGCACGTCCCGGCCGCCGAGCGCGGCCGGGACCCGCGCGCGTCTAGATTGGTCGGGTGAGCCCGAACGCGACCACCCCCACGCTGGCCGACCTGACCACCCTGCGCGTCGGCGGACCCGTCGGCCGGCTCGTCGACACCGACACCGAGGCCGACCTCGTCGCCGCCGTCCAGGCGGCCGACGACGAGGGCACCCCGCTGCTCGTCCTGGGCGGTGGCTCCAACCTCCTCGCCTCCGACGACGTCTTCCCGGGCGTGGTCGTGCGCGACCGGCGGCGCGGCATCGAGCGGCGTGAGCAGTACGCGTGCGCCGGTGCGTTCGTCGCGGTGCCCGCCGGCCAGCCGTGGGACGAGGTCGTGGCGACCGCCGTCGAGGAGGGCTGGCGGGGGATCGAGGCGCTGTCCGGCATCCCGGGCTCCACCGGCGCCACGCCCGTCCAGAACGTCGGTGCCTACGGCCAGGAGGTCGCCGACACCCTCGAGACCGTCCGGGTCTACGACCGGCTGACCCGTCGCGTCCGTTCGCTCGTCGCCTCGGAGCTGGGCCTGGGCTACCGCACGAGCGTGCTCAAGCGCTCGCTCACCGACCCGGCCGCCGGAGGCGGACGCACCTGGGGACCCACGGGCCGCTACGTCGTCCTCGAGGTCGGCTTCCAGCTCGCCCTGGGGACGTCCTCCGCCCCGGTGCGGTACGCCGAGCTGGCCCGCACCCTCGGCGTGGGGCTCGGCGAGCGCGCCCCGGCCGCCCGGGTCCGCGAGGCGGTCCTCGAGCTGCGACGCGGCAAGGGCATGGTCCTGGACGACGCCGACCACGACACCTGGTCCGCGGGCTCCTTCTTCACCAACCCGATCCTCACCACCGAGCAGGCGGACACGCTGCTGCCCGCCGACGCGCCCCGCTTCCCGGTCGAGGACCGCTCCCGGCCGTCCCTCGGGGGCGAGCCGCGCACCGTCGAGGGGCTGGTGAAGACCTCCGCCGCGTGGCTCATCTCCCGCGCGGGCTTCGAGCGGGGCTACGGCGACCCCGAGCGGGCCGCACTGTCGGGCAAGCACGTCCTGGCCCTCACCAACAGGGGCCGGGCGAGTGCGGCGGACATCCTCGGGCTCGCCGCGCACATCCGCGACGCCGTGCGGGACCGGTTCGGCATCGCGCTCGTGCCCGAGCCGGTCGTCGTCGGCCTGGACCTCTAGACGGTCGGCCCGGACGGCGGGGCGGCGGGCGCGGCCAGCCAGTCGTCGATCTCCGCGAGCCAGCGCCGCTTGCTCGCCTCGGAGGCGAGGCTGCCCCGGACCGACATGCGCGCGAGCTCGGCGAGCTGGGCGTCGTCCATGCCGTGGTCCTCGCGGGCGATGCGGTACTGGTCGGCGAGCCGGGAGACGAACAGGAGCGGGTCGTCGGCGCTGAGGGCGATCTGCGCCCCCGCCTCGAACAGGCGGCGCAGCGGGACGTCGGCGGCCGTGGGGTAGACGCCGAGGGCGACGTTGCTCGCCGGCGCGAGCTCGAGGGTGATGCCGGCCTCGGTGACCTTCTCCAGCAGCGACAGGTCGTCGGCGAGCCGCACCCCGTGGCCCAGCCGCGTGGGTCCGAGGTGGGCGAGGACGTCGCGGACGTGGTCCGGGCCGAGCAGCTCCCCGCCGTGCGGGAGGCTGGCGAGCCCGGCCCGGCGGGCGATCGAGAAGGCTCCGGCGAACAGGCTCGTGTCCCCGCGGCGCTCGTCGTTGCTCAGCCCGAAGCCGACGACGCCGTCAGGCTGGTGATGCACCGCCAGCCGGGCCAGCGTGCGAGCGTCGAGCGGGTGGCGCATGCGCGAGGCGGCCACGACGACGGCGACCTCCACCCCGGTGGCGCGGCTCGCCGACCGGGCCTCGTCGAGGACGATCTCCAGCGCCGGGGTGAGCCCTCCGACGAACGGGGCGTAGGACGTCGGGTCGACCTGGATCTCCAGGCGGCGCGAGCCCTCGGCGGCGTCGTCCTCGGCGGCCTCGCGGACGATGCGGCGCATCGCGGCCTCCGAGCGCACGACGGCGCGGGCGGCGTCGTAGAGGCGTTGGAAGCGGAACCAGCCGCGCTCGCTCGCCGGTACCCGGAGCGCGACGCCGTCGAGCAGCGCGGGCGGGAGGCGGACCCCGGCCTCGTCGGCGAGCTCGGCCAGCGTCGCGGGCCGCATCGAGCCGGTGAAGTGCAGATGCAGGTGGGTCTTCGGCAACGTCGTGAGGTCCCGCACGGGGCAGAGTCTCCCACGACCACGCCCCGGACAACGGGTCCAGCACGCCGCGGACGTGGTGGACTGTGCGCCATGGACGAGGCGCTGACCCAGGCGGAGCGGGACGACGTCGCCCTGCTCACCGGCCCCGGGGCGCGCGAGATCCTCCAGGCGGCGCTGGCCGCCGAGGGTGCGGCGCTCGGCCGGTGGGAGGTCCACACCGTGCACCACCGGCCGGGCGCGGGGGTGACCGTGGGCTACACGGTGTCCGCGCGGGGGCAGGACGACTACCTGTGCGCCACGACCGGCCGGGTCACCGCACCCGCGGGCGACGGGCTGGTGCGGCTGGAGAGCGGCGGCAGCGTGGTCCACGTGTGGCGCCACCCGGCCGACCCGGAGCTGCCCGCCCTCGGGGACGCGTGCTCGCCCGCGGGGCTGGCCGGGAGGCTGGGCGTGGCCCGGCCCCCCGCCGTCGAGCTCCTCGCCTACCGTCCGCTGCGACGCGCCGTCGTCCGTGCGCGCGGTGAGGCGCTCGCCGACGGGCAGGTCTACGCCAAGGTCGTGCGGCCCAGGACGCTGCGCGACCTCGCCACCCGGCACCGGCTGCTCACCGAGGCCGGGGTGCCCGCCCCGGAGGTCCTCCTCGCCGCGGAGGACGGCCTGCTCGTCATCCGCTCGGGGCGTGGCGCCTCCCTCGCGTCCGAGCTCGCCCGCGGCATGGGTACGGCGCGGGCGCGGGCGACCCTCGAGAACGTCGTCGCCGTCCTGGACCGGCTGCCCGCGGCCGTGCTCGACCTGCCGCGGCGCGCGGCGTGGGCCGAGCGTGCCGACCACTACGGACACGCCGCGAGCGTCGTCCTGCCCGAGCACCGCGCGCGCATCGAACGGCTCGCGGCGGGGGTCGGCGCGGCGCTGGGCCGCACCGACCCGGGGCCGGTGGTCCCGACCCACGGCGACCTCTACGAGGCGAACCTCCTCATGGCTGCCGACAGGGTGAGCGCGGTGCTCGACGTGGACTCCGTCGGGCCCGGCCACCGCGTGGACGACCTCGCGTGCCTCCTCGCGCACGTGAGCGTGCTGCCGCACCTCGCGCCCCGGACCTACCCGCAGGTGCCGGCCGTCCTCGCGACGTGGACCGAGATGTGCTCGCGGTGGGTGGACCCCGGCGCGCTGCGCGCACGGGCCGCCGGCGTGGTGCTGTCCCTCGTCGCGGGGGCACGGCGGCGCGAGGCCCCCGACTGGCGGGTGGACGCCGAGGGCCGGCTCGCGGAGGCGGAGCGCTGGCTCGCCGGCGCCTGAGCCCTCCCCGCGCACTCCCTCCCCGCCGGGGAGGACGCCGACGGCCCCGGGCACACATGTGCACCCGGGGCCGTCAGAACGGGGTCAGCGCAGGAGGTCCTGCATTCGGCTGATGCCCTCGACGAGGTCGTCCATGCCGAGCGCGTAGCTCAGCCGCAGGTACCCGCTCGGGCCGAACGCCTCGCCCGGGACCACGGCCACCTCGACCTCCTCGAGGATGAGCTCGGCGAGCTCGGCGGACGTCCGGGGCGTGCGGCCGCGGAACGTGCGGCCGAGCAGCCCCTCGACGTTCGGGTAGGCGTAGAAGGCGCCCCGCGGCGTCGGGACCTCGACACCGTCGATCTCGCGGAGCATTCGCACCATCGTGCGTCGGCGCTCGTCGAAGGCCTCGCGCATCGTCTCGACGGCGGACAGGTCCCCGGCGACGGCGGCGAGGGCGGCCCGCTGGGAGACGTTGGAGACGTTGGACGTGAGGTGCGACTGGAGGTTCGTCGCGGCCTTGACGACGTCGGCCGGGCCGACCAGCCAGCCCACGCGCCAGCCGGTCATCGCGTACGTCTTGGCGACGCCGTTGAGCACGATCGTCGTGTCGGCCAGCTCGGGGACGACCTTGAGGATCGAGGTGAACTCGGCGTCGTCGTAGACGAGGTGCTCGTAGATCTCGTCGGTGACGACCCAGATGCCGTTCGCGTGCGCCCAGCGGCCGATGGCTGCGGTCTGCTCGGGGGAGTAGACGGCGCCGGTCGGGTTGGACGGCGAGCAGAACAGCAGCGCCTTGGTCCGGTCGGTCCGGGCGGCCTCGAGCTGCTCGACGGTGACGAGGTAGTCCTGGTCCGTCCCCGCGAAGACCTCGACGGCGCTGCCACCGGCGAGCGCGATGGCCTCGGGGTAGGTCGTCCAGTACGGAGCGGGGAGGAGGACCTCGTCGCCCGGGTCGATGATCGCGGCGAACGCCTCGTAGACCGCCTGCTTGCCACCGTTGGTCACGAGGACCTGGTCGGGGGAGATCTCGTAGCCCGAGTCGCGCAGCGTCTTGGCCGCGATCGCCTCGCGGAGGACCGGCAGGCCCTTGGCGGGGGAGTAGCGGTGGTTGACCGGCTCCTGCGCCGCGGCGACGGCCGCGTCGACGATGTACTGCGGGGTGGCGAAGTCCGGCTCGCCGGCGCCGAACCCGATGACGGGCCGACCGGCGGCCTTGAGCGCCTTCGCCTTGGCATCCACGGCGAGGGTCGCGGACTCGGCGATCGCCGCGAGCCTGGCGGACACGCGCCGCGGGGACGGAATGGTCGGGGTGCTCGTGTTCTCGGTCACCCCGCTATGGTGTCACGGGGACGATGTCTCGTGACCGTCCGTCCAGCCCGCGATCCGGCGGCGCGACGAGGGTCACGGGGTGCCGGGTTCGACCTGGGGCACGCAGACGCGTACACTCGTTCCCTGGTGGCTGATCGCCTCCGGACTGGAACGTGCGCTCCACCGCCTCGTGCGGGGATCGCGGACGGGTCGGTCGGGTCGCAAGAGGTCCCCGAAGGGCAGTGGCGCAATTGGTAGCGCACCGGTCTCCAAAACCGGCGGTTGTGGGTTCGAGTCCCTCCTGCCCTGCAAGAGCGGCGTCGACGCGACGTCCCGGCCCAGACACCCAGACCAGTGAGGAACGCCTGTGAGTGAGTCCGCGAGCACGACCTCGGGCAAGCCCGAGCGTGCCGGTCGCCCGGCTGGTCCGGGTGCGACGAAGAAGCGTGGCCTCTTCGCCCGGATCGCACTCTTCGTGCGCCAGGTGATCGCCGAGCTGAAGAAGGTCGTCCGGCCGACCCGTAACGAGCTGTTCACGTTCTTCGTCGTCGTCATCGTCTTCGTGCTGGCGATCATGGCCTACGTGGGCGTGATCGACCTGGGCTTCGGGCGGCTCGCGCTGTGGGTGTTCGGCGGCTGACCCGCCCCCCGCACGACTGAACTACGACGCAGAAAGTTGGTGACCTTCGTGACTGAGGAGACCGTGCACACCACGGCCCAGGGCGAGGTTCCAGACGACGTCCCCACCGACCTGCCGGGTGCAGAGGCCGAGAGCCTCGCCGCGCAGGAGGAGAGCGACGTCGCCGACGAGGACACGAGCCCTGTCGAGGAGCCCGTCGAGGCGGAGACCGCCGTCGACGAGCAGGCCGAGGAGGTCTCCCCCGAGGAGGAGTTCCGCCGCGAGCTGCGCATGCTGCCGGGCCACTGGTACGTCGTGCACTCCTACGCGGGCTACGAGAAGCGCGTCAAGGCGAACCTCGAGAACCGCATCCAGAGCCTCAACATGGAGGAGTACATCTTCCAGGTCGAGGTTCCGATGGAGGACGTCGTCGAGATCAAGAACTCCCAGCGCAAGCTCGTCAGCCGGGTCCGTATCCCGGGCTACGTGCTCGTGCGCATGGACCTGACCGACGAGTCGTGGGGCGCGGTGCGCCACACGCCCGGTGTCACCGGCTTCGTCGGCCACACCCACCAGCCGGTGCCGCTCACCGAGGACGAGGTCTTCTCGATGCTCGCCCCGGCGCTCGCGCCCAAGGAGTCGGCCAAGGCCGACTCCGGCGCCGGCACTACGAGCACCCCGATCGAGGTCGAGTTCTCCGTGGGCGAGTCCGTCACGGTCACCGACGGCCCCTTCGAGACGCTTCCCGCGACGATCTCCGAGATCACCCCGGAGTCCCAGAAGCTCAAGGTGCTCGTCTCGATCTTCGGCCGGGAGACCCCGGTCGAGCTGTCGTTCTCCCAGGTCGCCAAGATCTGAGCGGACGACTCCCCGGCGCACGCCTCTGCTGTGTCGGGCCCCGCAAGGCGGCGTCGGCGGTCACCGACGCCCAGGAACAAAAGGACGCACCATGCCTCCCAAGAAGAAGGTTGCAGGCCTGATCAAGCTCCAGATCCAGGCCGGCGCCGCGACCCCCGCGCCGCCGATCGGCCCCGCGCTCGGTCAGCACGGCGTGAACATCATGGAGTTCTGCAAGGCGTACAACGCGGCGACCGAGTCGCAGCGTGGCAACGTCATCCCGGTGGAGATCACGGTCTACGAGGACCGTTCCTTCACCTTCGTCACCAAGACGCCGCCGGCGGCCGAGCTCATCAAGAAGGCTGCGGGCGTCGCGAAGGGCTCCGGCACCCCGCACACCGCGAAGGTCGGCTCCCTCACCATGGCCCAGGTCCGCGAGATCGCCGAGGGCAAGATGGTCGACCTCAACGCCAACGACGTCGACGCCGCCGCGAAGATCATCGCCGGCACCGCCCGCTCCATGGGCATCACCGTCACGGACTGAGGCAACCGGACGCCTCCCGCGTCCACCGTTCCCGGCGCCCCGGCGCCATGTGGCAGGGTCCGCGCGGACCCGCAGACCACACCTGCTTGACCAGAGGAGAAGCAGCATGACCACGCGCAGCAAGAACTACCGCTCGGCGGCCGAGAAGATCGACCGCTCGCAGGTCTACGCCCCGCTCGAGGCCGTCCGCCTCGCCAAGGCCGGCGCGACCGCCAAGTTCGACTCGACCGTCGAGGTCGCCTTCCGTCTCGGCGTCGACCCCCGCAAGGCCGACCAGATGGTCCGCGGCACCGTGAGCCTGCCCCACGGCACCGGCAAGACCGCCCGCGTCATCGTCTTCGCCGTCGGTGAGCGTGCGGCGCAGGCCGAGGCCGCCGGCGCCGACGTCGTCGGTGGCGACGAGCTCATCGAGAAGGTCGCCGGCGGCTGGACGGACTTCGACGCCGCCGTCGCCACCCCGGACCTCATGGGCAAGGTCGGTCGTCTCGGCCGCGTCCTGGGCCCCCGCGGCCTCATGCCCAACCCGAAGACGGGCACGGTGACCATGGACGTCGCCAAGGCCGTCAACGAGATCAAGGGCGGCCGGATCGAGTTCCGTGTCGACAAGAACTCCAACCTGCACTTCATCATCGGCAAGGCCTCCTTCTCCGACGAGCAGCTCGTCGAGAACTACGCCGCCGCCCTGGACGAGATCCTGCGTCTCAAGCCGTCCTCCTCGAAGGGCCGCTACATCTCCAAGGCGACGATGACGACGACGATGGGCCCGGGCATCCCGCTCGACGCGACCCTGACCCGCAACCTCGCGTCGGACAGCCCGTCCTGACCTGAGCTCTGACAGCGCCCCGACCCTCCCGAGGGTCGGGGCGCTGTCGTTTCTCCCTGTGCGGTGCGGCACAGTCGGTCCCACGCACTTGGAGCCGCGGCGCCGGCGGGGTAGTGTTGCTCCTGCCCAAGACCGCCGGTCTCCCGTCAGCCATGACGGGCCGAAGTCCGCAGCTAGCGGAGCCAGCGCAGGTGAACATGAGACGCCGTCTCGCGACGAGCGCCCCGTGCACACGCTGCGCGGGGCTTTTTTCTTGCTCGCGGCCCTCACTCTCCGGCGGCACGATCGAAAAGGAGGGCCATGGCGAGGCCTGACAAGGTGGCGGCAGTCACCGAGCTCACGCAGCAGCTGCGTGAGGCGAACGCCGTCGTGCTCACCGAGTACCGCGGGCTCAGCGTCGGCCAGCTCAAGGAGCTGCGCCGCTCGCTCGGCAGCAATGCCAGCTACGCCGTGGTGAAGAACACGCTCACCGCGATCGCGGCCAAGGAGGCGGGTCTCGGCGAGCTCGAGAGCCAGCTCAACGGCCCGACCGCGATCGCCTTCGTCACGGGCGAGCCCGTCGAGGCGGCCAAGGGTCTGCGTGACTTCGCCAAGACCAACCCCCAGCTCGTCATCAAGGGCGGTGTCCTCGAGGGACGCATGCTGTCGGCGCAGGACGTCGACAAGCTTGCGAGCCTCGAGAGCCGCGAGGTGCTGCTGGGCAAGGCTGCTGGCGCGTTCAAGGCAGCGCTCTACCAGGCTGCTTACCTGTTCACCGCGCCGGCCACCCAGGCTGCGCGCACCATCGAGGCCCTTCGCGAGAAGCAGGCCGCCGACGCTGCCTGAGGCATCGGCACCCCCACCCACCCTGCTCCACGCAGTACCAGCACGGGCAGACAGATAGGAAGGAACGCCCCATTATGGCGAAGCTCACCACCGAGGAGCTCATCGAGGCCTTCAAGGAGCTCACCCTCATCGAGCTCTCCGAGTTCGTGAAGCAGTTCGAGGAGACCTTCGAGGTCACCGCTGCTGCTCCGGTCGCGGTTGCCGCGGCCGCCCCGGCCGGCGGCGGCGACGCCGGCGCGGCCGAGGAGGAGAAGTCGGAGTTCGACGTCGTCCTCGAGGCCATCGGCGACAAGAAGATCCAGGTCATCAAGGAGGTCCGCGCGCTCACGAGCCTCGGCCTCAAGGAGGCCAAGGACCTCGTCGACTCGGCCCCCAAGGCCGTGCTCGAGGGCGTCGACAAGGACACCGCGGAGAAGGCGAAGGCGGCCCTCGAGGGCGCCGGCGCGACCGTCGCCGTCAAGTGACCTCTCACTGACACCTGAGCCTCACGGCTCACGCTCACGGCCCGGTACCCCCAGGGGTGCCGGGCCGTCGGCGTCCCCGGGGCCGCGCCCGTCGCGCGGGGGAGCGGTCCGCAGCGGCTCGGCGGGCGGGCCACGCACGCCGATGTGCAACGAAACGGCAACGACCCGCGCGCCGGCGCTTCACGCACAAGCCCTCATGGCGTATGGTGGGCGCCGTTGGCCCTGAGTCTTCAGCGTGATGGAGCGCTGGACACAGCCCTGCCTGCGCATGTATGCTATCGCTTTGCGCTGACTTCTGCCTGCCCGCCAGCCGTCCTCGGCCATGCCCGACTCTTCGGGCTCGTGACGGCGAGCCAGTCACCATCAGCGCAGTGTGCACACAATTCGCAGGGAAGGACCCCCTTTGGCTGCCTCGCGCACCTCTTCTGTTCCCACCGCTGAAGACATTGCCGCACGGACCGCATCGCGCCGCGTCTCGTTCGCAAAGATCCACGAGCCGCTCCAGGCACCCGACCTGCTCGGCCTGCAGACCGAGAGCTTCGACTGGCTGCTCGGCAACCCGGCCTGGCGCGCCCGCGTCTCCGCCGCCATCGAGCGGGGCGACAAGAACGTCCCGCAGACCTCGGGCCTCGAGGAGATCTTCTCGGAGATCTCCCCGATCGAGGACTTCGGCCAGTCGATGTCGCTGTCCTTCAACGACCACCGCTTCGAGCCGCCGAAGTACACGCCGGAGGAGTGCAAGGAGAAGGACTTCACCTACGCGGCCCCGCTGTTCGTCACGGCGGAGTTCACGAACTACGAGACCGGTGAGATCAAGTCGCAGACGGTCTTCATGGGCGACTTCCCGCTCATGACCGAGCGCGGCACGTTCATCATCAACGGCACCGAGCGCGTCGTCGTCTCCCAGCTGGTCCGTTCCCCGGGTGTGTACTTCGAGCGCTCCGCGGACAAGACGTCCGACAAGGACATCTTCACGACGAAGGTCATCCCCTCGCGTGGCGCCTGGCTCGAGTTCGAGATCGACAAGCGCGACGCCGTCGGCATCCGCATCGACCGCAAGCGCAAGCAGTCCATCACGGTCTTCCTGCGCGCCCTCGGCATGACCGAGAGCGAGATCCGCGAGGAGTACGCGGACTACCCCGTCCTGCTCGAGACGCTCGAGAAGGACAACGTCTCCACGCAGGAGGAAGCCCTCCTCGACATCTACCGCAAGGTGCGTCCGGGCGAGCCCCCGACGGTCGAGGCCGGCAAGAACCTGCTGGAGAACTACTACTTCAACCCCAAGCGCTACGACCTCGCCAAGGTCGGCCGCTACAAGGTGAACAAGAAGCTGGGCACGGACGCGGACCTCTCCGAGTCGGTGCTGCGCGTCGAGGACATCAAGGCCGCCGTGCGCTACCTCCTCGCCCTCCACAAGGGTGAGACGGAGTACACCGTCGACCGCGACGGCGAGCAGGTCACGGTGCGCGTCGAGACCGACGACATCGACCACTTCGGCAACCGGCGCATCCGCTCGGTCGGCGAGCTCATCCAGAACCAGATCCGCACGGGTCTGTCCCGGATGGAGCGCGTCGTGCGCGAGCGCATGACGACGCAGGACGTCGAGGCGATCACGCCGCAGACCCTCATCAACATCCGACCGGTCGTCGCCTCCATCAAGGAGTTCTTCGGCACGTCGCAGCTGTCGCAGTTCATGGACCAGAACAACCCGCTGGCCGGGCTGACGCACAAGCGGCGTCTCAACGCCCTCGGCCCCGGTGGTCTGTCCCGTGACCGCGCGGCCATGGAGGTCCGTGACGTCCACCCGTCGCACTACGGCCGCATGTGCCCGATCGAGACCCCTGAGGGTCCGAACATCGGCCTCATCGGCTCGCTGGCGACCTTCGCCCGGATCAACCCGTTCGGCTTCGTCGAGACCCCGTACCGCCGGGTCGTCGACGGCCGGGTGACCGACGACGTCGACTACCTCACCGCCGACGACGAGGACCGCTACGTCATCGCCCAGGCCAACGCCAAGGTGGACGAGGACGGCAAGTTCGTCGAGGACCAGGTCCTCGTCCGCGAGAGCGGCGGCAGCGGCGAGATGGCGACCGTGTCGCCCGACGAGATCGACTACATGGACGTCTCGGCGCGCCAGATGGTCTCCGTCGCCACCGCGATGATCCCGTTCCTCGAGCACGACGACGCCAACCGCGCCCTCATGGGTGCGAACATGCAGCGCCAGGCCGTGCCGCTGGTGCGCAGCGAGGCTCCGCTCGTCGGCACCGGCCTCGAGCGCCGCGCGGCGGTCGACGCCGGCGACGTCATCACCGCGACCAAGGCCGGTGTCGTCTCCGAGGTCTCGGCCGACGCCATCCACGTGGCCGCGGACGACGGCACGACCCAGATCTACCGGGTCGCGAAGTTCCGCCGCTCCAACCAGGGCACCTCCTACAACCAGCGCGTGCTGGCCAACGAGGGTGACCGCGTCGAGGTCGGCTCCGCGCTGGCCGACGGCCCGGCGACCGACGAGGGCGAGCTCGCGCTCGGCAAGAACCTCCTCGTCGCGTTCATGTCGTGGGAGGGCCACAACTACGAGGACGCGATCATCCTGTCGCAGCGCCTCGTGTCCGAGGACGTCCTCACCTCGATCCACATCGAGGAGCACGAGGTCGACGCCCGCGACACGAAGCTCGGCCCCGAGGAGATCACCCGGGACATCCCGAACGTCTCCGAGGACGTCCTCGCCGACCTCGACGAGCGCGGCATCATCCGCATCGGCGCCGAGGTCTCCGCGGGCGACATCCTCGTCGGCAAGGTCACCCCGAAGGGTGAGACCGAGCTGACCAGCGAGGAGCGCCTCCTGCGCGCGATCTTCGGTGAGAAGGCCCGCGAGGTCCGCGACACCTCCCTCAAGGTGCCCCACGGTGAGTCCGGGACGGTCATCGGCATCCAGGAGTTCAACGCGGACGAGGACGACGAGCTGCCCGCCGGCGTCAACCAGATGGTGCGGGTCTACATCGCCCAGCGCCGCAAGGTCACCGACGGCGACAAGCTCGCCGGGCGTCACGGCAACAAGGGTGTCATCGCCAAGATCCTGCCCGAGGAGGACATGCCCTTCCTCGAGGACGGGACCCCGGTCGACATCATCCTCAACCCGCTCGGCGTGCCCGGCCGTATGAACGTCGGCCAGGTGCTCGAGACCCACCTCGGGTGGGTCGCCAAGCGCGGGTGGGACGCGACGGACGCCCCGCGCGGCGAGGGTGCGTGGGTCGAGGACCTGCCGGAGGAGGCCCTCGTGGGTGCCCCCGGCACCCCGGTCGCCACCCCGGTCTTCGACGGCATCCACGAGCACGAGCTCACCGGCCTGCTCGGGCACACCACCCCGAACCGCGACGGCGTGCGCATGGTCGGCACCGACGGCAAGGCCCGCCTCTTCGACGGCCGCTCCGGCGAGCCGTTCCCGGAGCCGGTCGCCGTGGGCTACATGTACATCCTCAAGCTCCACCACCTCGTGGACGACAAGATCCACGCCCGGTCCACCGGTCCGTACTCGATGATCACCCAGCAGCCGCTCGGTGGTAAGGCGCAGTTCGGTGGCCAGCGCTTCGGTGAGATGGAGGTGTGGGCCCTGGAGGCCTACGGCGCCGCGTACGCGCTGCAGGAGCTCCTCACCATCAAGTCCGACGACATCCCCGGTCGCGTCAAGGTCTACGAGGCGATCGTCAAGGGCGAGAACATCCCCGAGCCCGGCATCCCCGAGTCCTTCAAGGTGCTCATGAAGGAGATGCAGTCGCTGTGCCTGAACGTCGAGGCGCTCGACGCGGAGGGCAACGCCATCGAGCTGCGTGACGCCGACGAGGAGGTGTACCGCGCTGCAGACGAGCTCGGTATCGACCTGTCCCGTCGTCCGGACGCCAGCAGCGTCGACGACATCTAGTGGCCGCGGCTGCCGTGGCGTCCCCGCCACGGCAGCCTGCCGGCCCCTTGTTTGGATTCCACACGGTGACTCGCCGAAGGAAGTAGGAAACCTTGCTCGACGTCAATGTCTTCGACCAGCTCCACATCGGACTGGCCACGGCATCGGATATCCGTGGCTGGTCGCACGGAGAGGTCAAGAAGCCCGAGACGATCAACTACCGCACGCTCAAGCCGGAGAAGGACGGCCTGTTCTGCGAGCGGATCTTCGGTCCCACCAGGGACTGGGAGTGCAACTGCGGCAAGTACAAGCGCGTGCGCTACAAGGGCATCATCTGTGAGCGCTGTGGCGTTGAGGTCACGCGCTCCAAGGTGCGCCGTGAGCGGATGGGCCACATCGAGCTCGCCGCTCCCGTCACCCACATCTGGTACTTCAAGGGCGTGCCCTCGCGCCTCGGTTACCTCCTCAACCTCGCCCCGAAGGACCTCGAGAAGGTCATCTACTTCGCGGCGTACATGATCACCGAGGTCGACGAGGAGGGGCGTCACGAGGACCTGCCCAGCCTCCAGAACGAGATCGACCTGGAGAAGCAGGACGTCGAGCGCAAGCGCGACACCGACATCGAGGCGCGCGCCAAGCGCCTGGAGGAGGACCTCGCCGAGCTCGAGCAGGCCGGCGCGAAGGCCGACGCCCGCGAGAAGCTGCGCAAGTCCGCCGAGCGCGAGATGGCGCAGCTGCGCAAGCGTGCCGACCAGGACCTCGAGCGTCTCGCGACGATCTGGGACCGGTTCAAGAACCTCAAGGTCGGTGACCTCGAGGGCGACGAGCTGCTCTACCGCGAGCTCCAGAGCCGTTACGGCATCTACTTCAAGGGCTACATGGGGGCCGAGGCCATCCAGAAGCGCCTGGAGACCTTCGACCTCAAGGCGGAGTCCGACTCGCTGCGCGAGACCATCGCCACCGGCACCGGTCAGCGCAAGACCCGCGCCCTCAAGCGGCTCAAGGTCGTCAACGCGTTCCTCACGACCGACAACTCCCCGCTCGGCATGGTGCTGGACGCGGTCCCGGTCATCCCGCCGGACCTGCGTCCGATGGTCCAGCTGGACGGTGGCCGCTTCGCGACCTCCGACCTCAACGACCTCTACCGCCGCGTCATCAACCGGAACAACCGCCTCAAGCGGCTGCTCGACCTGGGCGCGCCGGAGATCATCGTCAACAACGAGAAGCGGATGCTCCAGGAGGCCGTGGACTCGCTGTTCGACAACGGCCGCCGCGGCCGCCCCGTCACCGGACCGGGCAACCGTGCGCTGAAGTCGATCTCCGACATGCTCAAGGGCAAGCAGGGCCGCTTCCGGCAGAACCTGCTCGGCAAGCGCGTCGACTACTCCGGCCGAAGCGTCATCGTCGTGGGTCCGCAGCTCAAGCTCCACCAGTGCGGTCTGCCCAAGCAGATGGCCCTCGAGCTGTTCAAGCCCTTCGTCATGAAGCGGCTCGTCGACCTCAACCACGCGCAGAACATCAAGGCCGCCAAGCGCATGGTCGAGCGCGCCCGCACCCAGGTGTGGGACGTGCTCGAGGAGGTCATCACCGAGCACCCGGTGCTGCTCAACCGCGCCCCCACGCTCCACCGTCTGGGTATCCAGGCGTTCGAGCCGCAGCTCGTCGAGGGCAAGGCGATCCAGCTCCACCCGCTCGTGTGTGGCGCCTTCAACGCCGACTTCGACGGCGACCAGATGGCGGTCCACCTGCCGCTGAGCACCGAGGCGCAGGCCGAGGCCCGCATCCTCATGCTCTCGAGCAACAACATCCTCAAGCCGTCGGACGGCCGGCCCGTGACCATGCCCACCCAGGACATGATCATCGGCCTGTTCCACCTGACCGGTGAGAAGGCAGACGCCAAGGGCGCCGGCCGGTCCTTCACCTCCCCGTCCGAGGCGCTCATGGCCTTCGACGCCGGTGAGCTGGACCTCAACGCCGTGGTGAAGATCCGCCTGGACGACATCGTCCCGCCGCGCGGCTGGACGGCTCCGGAGGGCTGGGAGCAGGGTGACCCGATCACCCTGGAGACCTCGCTCGGCCGCGCGCTGTTCAACGAGCTGCTCCCGGTGGACTACCCGTTCGTCAACGGCGTGGTGACCAAGAAGGAGCTCTCGGCGATCGTCAACGACCTCGCGGAGCGCTACCCCAAGGTCGACGTCGCGGCGAGCCTCGACGCGCTCAAGGAGGCCGGCTTCTACTGGGCCACCCGCTCGGGCGTGACGATCGCCATCTCCGACGTCGTCGCCCCGGACGCCAAGGCCAAGATCCTCGAGGGCTACGAGGAGAAGGCGCAGAAGGTCCAGCGCGAGTACGACCTCGGTCGTCGCAGCGAGGAGGAGCGTCGCTCCGAGCTCATCGACATCTGGACCCAGGCGACCAACGAGGTCGACGAGGCCATGCGGGTGAACTTCCCGCAGGACAACAACATCTTCCGGATGGTGTCCTCCGGTGCCCGTGGTAACTGGCACCAGGTCCGTCAGATCGCGGGTATGCGTGGTCTGGTGGCCGACCCCAAGGGTCAGATCATCCCGCGTCCGATCAAGTCGAACTACCGCGAGGGCCTGTCCGTCCTCGAGTACTTCACCGCGACGCACGGCGCCCGTAAGGGCCTGGCGGACACCGCACTGCGCACCGCCGACTCCGGGTACCTCACCCGTCGTCTGGTGGACGTGTCGCAGGACGTCATCGTCCGTGAGGACGACTGTGGGACCTCGCTCGGCCTCACCATGCCGATCGCCGCGCCGGACTCCTCCGGGAAGCTCCAGCGCGTCGACACGGTGGAGACCAGCGTCTACGCCCGCACCATCGCCCAGGACGTGACGGCGCCGGACGGCACCGTCGTCGCCGAGGCCGGTGCGGACGCCGGGGACGTCCTCATCGCCAAGCTCATCGAGGCCGGCGTCTCGGAGGTGAAGGTCCGCTCGGTCCTCACCTGCCAGTCCCGCGTCGGCACGTGCGCGAGGTGCTACGGCCGTTCGCTGGCCACCGGCAAGCTCGTCGACATCGGCGAGGCCGTCGGCATCATCGCCGCGCAGTCCATCGGTGAGCCCGGTACCCAGCTGACGATGCGTACCTTCCACACCGGTGGTGCGGCCTCCGCCGACGACATCACCCAGGGTCTGCCGCGTATCCAGGAGCTCTTCGAGGCCCGCACCCCCAAGGGTGAGGCCCCGATCAGCGAGGCGGCCGGCCGGGTGAAGATCGACGACAGCGAGCGCACCCGCAAGATCGTCGTCGTCCGCGACGACGGCGGTGAGGACCTGTCCTACCCGGTGTCCAAGCGCATGCGTCTGCTGGTCGAGGACGGCGAGCACGTGGCCGTCGGCCGCCAGCTCGGCGCCGGCGCCGTCGACCCGAAGAAGGTCCTGCGCATCCTCGGCCCGCGCGCGGTGCAGAAGCACCTCGTCGACCAGGTCCAGGAGGTCTACCGCTCGCAGGGCGTGGACATCCACGACAAGCACGTCGAGGTCATCGTCCGCCAGATGCTCAAGCGCGTGACCGTGCTCGACTCCGGCGACTCCCGGCTCCTGCCGGGTGAGCTGGCGGAGCGCTCGCGCTTCGAGGACGAGAACCGTCGCACCGTGTCCGAGGGCGGCACCCCCGCCTCCGGGCGTCCCGAGCTCATGGGCATCACGAAGGCCTCGCTCGCGACCGAGTCGTGGCTCTCGGCGGCCTCCTTCCAGGAGACCACCAAGGTGCTCACCGAGGCCGCGATGAGCAGCCGGCGTGACCCGCTGCTCGGCCTCAAGGAGAACGTCATCCTCGGAAAGCTCATCCCCGCGGGGACCGGCCTGCCCCGGTACCGGAACGTGGCGGTCGAGCCCACCGAGGAGGCGAAGGCCAAGGCCTTCTCCCAGATGGGTTACAACGAGCTGGACTTCGTCCAGGGCGGTTCGGACCCGATCGTCCTCGAGGAGCTGGACTTCGGTCCGGACTCCTTCGGGGTCGACTTCCGGGGAGTCTGACACCGGCCGTGGGGCGGCCCCCGGGCCGCCCCACGGACCACCCGGCGTGACGGACGTCAAGCCGCCACGCTTTGACGCGATAAACAGCCGCAGAGTACGCTACTGGGCGGTGCCCGCGACATCGGGTCCCTCGTGCGTGCGTGTGAACCGCAGGCTCGGCGACACTCCCGAGTGCGGGGGACAGGGTCGGCAGTCAGGCCGCCCGGTGTCATGCCGGCGGCCCACCCGGTCCGCCGGGCGAACATCAAGCAGAGAACACATCCGAGACGGAGACGTAGTGCCCACGATTCAGCAGCTGGTCCGCAAGGGCCGCAGCGTCAAGACCTCGACGTCGAAGACGCCTGCCCTCAAGGGCAGCCCTCAGCGGCGCGGGGTGTGCACCCGTGTGTACACGACGACCCCGAAGAAGCCGAACTCGGCCCTTCGCAAGGTCGCACGTGTGCGCCTGTCCAGCGGGATCGAGGTCACGGCCTACATCCCGGGCGTCGGCCACAACCTCCAGGAGCACTCCATCGTGCTCGTCCGCGGCGGGCGCGTGAAGGACCTGCCCGGCGTTCGCTACAAGATCGTGCGCGGCGCACTGGACACCCAGGGTGTCCGTGGGCGTCAGCAGGCTCGCAGCCGTTACGGCGCGAAGAAGGAGAAGAAGTAATGCCGCGCAAGGGCCCCGCCCCGCAGCGGACGCTCGTGGTCGACCCGGTCTACGGGTCCCCGGTCGTCACGCAGCTCGTCAACCGCATCCTCAAGGACGGCAAGAAGTCGACCGCCGAGCGGATCGTCTACGACGCCCTCGAGGGCGTTCGTCAGAAGACCGACGGTGACCCCACCGTCGTCCTCAAGCGTGCGCTCGAGAACGTGCGTCCCTCCCTCGAGGTCCGTTCCCGCCGTGTCGGTGGCGCCACCTACCAGGTCCCCGTCGAGGTCCGCCCGGTCCGCGCCACCACGCTGGCCCTGCGCTGGCTCGTGGACTACGCCCGCGCCCGCCGCGAGAAGACGATGACCGAGCGCCTCATGAACGAGATCCTCGACGCGTCCAACGGTCTGGGTGCCGCGGTGAAGCGTCGCGAGGACACCCACAAGATGGCCGAGTCCAACCGGGCCTTCGCGCACTACCGCTGGTAGTCGCCGCCTCCTCGCCCTGCACCCGCAATCGACTGAAGAGAGTCTCCTGTGGCACTTGACGTGCTGACCGACCTGACCAGGGTCCGCAACATCGGCATCATGGCGCACATCGACGCCGGCAAGACGACGACGACCGAGCGGATCCTGTTCTACACGGGCATCAACTACAAGCTCGGCGAGACCCACGACGGCGCGTCGACGATGGACTGGATGGAGCAGGAGCAGGAGCGGGGTATCACCATCACCTCCGCCGCCACGACCTGCTTCTGGCGCGACAACCAGATCAACATCATCGACACCCCGGGTCACGTCGACTTCACCGTCGAGGTGGAGCGCTCCCTGCGCGTGCTCGACGGGGCCGTCGCGGTGTTCGACGGCAAGGAGGGCGTCGAGCCCCAGTCGGAGACCGTGTGGCGGCAGGCCGACAAGTACAACGTCCCGCGGATCTGCTTCGTCAACAAGATGGACAAGCTCGGCGCGGACTTCTTCTTCACCGTGCAGACCATCAAGGACCGCCTCAAGGCGAAGCCGCTGGTCATGCAGGTGCCGATCGGCTCCGAGTCCGACTTCATCGGCGTCGTCGACGTTGTGCACCGGCGCGCGCTCACGTGGCGTGGCGAGGTGCAGAAGGGCGAGGACTACGCGATCGAGGAGATCCCCGCGGACCTCGTCGACCTCGTGGAGAAGTACCGCTCCGAGCTCATCGAGCAGGTCGCCGAGTCCGACGAGGCGCTGCTCGACAAGTACCTCGGCGGCGAGGAGCTCTCCATCGAGGAGATCAAGAAGGGCGTCCGCGCCCTCACGGTCACCGGTGAGGCCTTCCCGGTCTTCTGTGGCTCGGCGTTCAAGAACAAGGGCGTGCAGCCCATCCTCGACGCCGTCCTGGACTACCTGCCCTCCCCGCTCGACGTCCCCGCCGTCGAGGGCCACGCCGTCGGCAACGAGGAGGAGATCCTCATCCGCCGGCCGAGCGAGGACGAGCCGTTCTCCGCGCTGGCCTTCAAGGTCGCGGTGCACCCGTTCTTCGGCAAGCTCACCTACGTCCGCGTGTACTCCGGTACCGCCTCGCAGGGCGCCCAGGTCCTCAACTCGACCAAGGGCAAGAAGGAGCGCGTCGGCAAGCTCTTCCAGATGCACTCCAACAAGGAGAACCCGGTCGAGGAGGCCCACGCGGGCCACATCTACGCGTTCATCGGCCTCAAGGACACCACCACCGGTGACACCCTGTGCGCCCAGGACGCCCCGATCGTCCTCGAGTCGATGAGCTTCCCCGAGCCCGTGATCCACGTGGCCGTGGAGCCCAAGACCAAGGGTGACCAGGAGAAGCTCGGCACCGCGATCCAGAAGCTCGCCGAGGAGGACCCGACCTTCACCGTCCGCCTGGACGAGGAGACCGGCCAGACCGTCCTCGGCGGTATGGGCGAGCTTCACCTCGACGTCCTCGTCGACCGCATGCGTCGCGAGTTCAAGGTCGAGGCGAACGTCGGCAAGCCGCAGGTCGCCTACCGCGAGACCATCCGCCGCAAGGTGGAGAAGATCGACTACACGCACAAGAAGCAGACCGGTGGCTCCGGCCAGTTCGCGAAGGTCCAGGTGACCCTCGAGCCCCTCGACACTGCCGAGGGCGAGCTGTACGAGTTCGAGAACAAGGTCACCGGTGGCCGCATCCCGCGTGAGTACATCCCCAGCGTCGACGCCGGTATGCAGGACGCGATGCAGAACGGTGTGCTCGCCGGCTACCCGCTCGTGGGTATCAAGGCCACCCTGCTCGACGGCGCCTACCACGAGGTCGACTCCTCGGAGATGGCCTTCAAGATCGCCGGGTCGATGGTGCTGAAGGAGGGCGTCCGCAAGGCGGACCCCGTCCTCCTCGAGCCGGTCATGGACGTCGAGGTGCGTACGCCCGAGGAGTACATGGGTGACGTCATCGGCGACCTCAACTCCCGTCGTGGGATGATCCAGTCCATGACGGACGCGACCGGCATCAAGGTCGTTCGCGCCCTGGTGCCGCTGTCCGAGATGTTCGGCTACGTCGGTGACCTGCGTTCCAAGACGCAGGGCCGCGCGGTGTACTCGATGCAGTTCGACAGCTACGCCGAGGTCCCTCGGAACGTTGCCGAGGAGATCATCAAGAAGACCCGGGGCGAGTGAGTCCCACAGGTCGATCCAGCAGTACCCGTTAAACAACCGACCCGTAGGGCTCGCTCCCCGCAGGCGCATCCGCACCTGTTGAGAGCAGACAACTACCCGAGTCCCAGGAGGACACAAGTGGCGAAGGCCAAGTTCGAGCGGACCAAGCCGCACGTCAACATCGGCACGATCGGTCACGTCGACCACGGTAAGACGACGCTGACCGCGGCCATCTCGAAGGTGCTGGCGGACAAGTACCCGGACCTGAACGAGTTCACCCCGTTCGACCAGGTCGACAACGCTCCCGAGGAGCGTCAGCGCGGTATCACGATCAACGTCTCGCACGTCGAGTACCAGACGGAGAAGCGTCACTACGCTCACGTCGACGCTCCCGGTCACGCGGACTACATCAAGAACATGATCACCGGTGCCGCCCAGATGGACGGCGCGATCCTCGTGGTCGCCGCGACCGACGGTCCGATGGCCCAGACGCGTGAGCACGTCCTGCTCGCCCGCCAGGTCGGCGTGCCCTACGTCCTCGTCGCGCTGAACAAGTCCGACATGGTCGACGACGAGGAGATCCTCGAGCTCGTCGAGGTCGAGGTCCGCGACCTGCTCTCCAGCCAGGGCTTCCCCGGCGACGACGCCCCCGTCGTGCGCGTCTCCGCGCTCAAGGCCCTCGAGGGTGACCCGAAGTGGGTCGCCGCCGTCGAGGAGCTCATGGACGCCGTGGACGAGAACGTCCCGACCCCCGAGCGTGACGTCGACAAGCCGTTCCTCATGCCCATCGAGGACGTCTTCACGATCACCGGCCGCGGCACCGTGGTCACCGGTCGTGTCGAGCGTGGCACGCTCAAGGTCAACGACGAGGTCGAGATCGTCGGCATCAAGGAGAAGAACCTCAAGACGACCGTCACCGGCGTCGAGATGTTCCGCAAGCTCCTCGACACCGCCGAGGCCGGCGAGAACGTCGGTCTGCTCCTGCGCGGCATCAAGCGCGAGGACGTCGAGCGCGGCCAGGTCGTGTGCAAGCCGGGTTCCATCACCCCGCACACCGACTTCGAGGCCCAGGTCTACATCCTCAACAAGGACGAGGGCGGGCGTCACAACCCGTTCTACTCGAACTACCGTCCGCAGTTCTACTTCCGCACCACGGACGTCACCGGCGTCATCCAGCTGCCCGAGGGCACCGAGATGGTCATGCCCGGCGACAACACCGAGATGACGGTCAGCCTCATCCAGCCGATCGCGATGGAGGAGGGCCTCGGCTTCGCCATCCGTGAGGGTGGCCGCACCGTTGGCTCCGGCCGCGTCACCAAGATCCTCAAGTGATCTCCCGCCGGACGTGAGTCCGGCACCCCGAAGGGCCCGGCGAGCACCGCTCGCCGGGCCCTTCGCCCTTTCTGCCCAAGCCCCCCGCCGAGGCTCCGGACACCCCAAGCCCCAGCCGGCCCCCACGCCCCCGAGCACCCGCCTCCCCTCTCCCCCCCCGGGGCCCCCGCCGGCAACCCCCCGCGCCGACAGCCGACTTCTGCGCGAGAGCCGACTTCTGTGCGACAGCCGACTTCTGCACGAGAGCCGACTTCTGTGCGACAGCCGACTTCGGCACGAGAGCGGGACTTTGTCGCGAGAGCTGGATCGTGCGCAACAACGGAGCTGCGGGCGTGAGCGGGCTTCTTCGCTCGAGCGGTGCTCCGGACGAGGCCACGGACCGCAGGCCGGCCGGCACGGTACCGCTGTGGCCTCAGTGAGGTGCGGGCGCGCTTCGTACTTTCCGTCCGAGGTCGTTCGAAACATCAGTGCACCCGTGAATGGAATGTGCGACCTCGCAGGCAGTCAGCTCGCGCGCGGAAGTCCGCTCTCGCGCGGAAGTCGGCTCTCGCGCGGAAGTCGGCTCTCGCGCGGAAGTCCGCTCTCGCGCGGAAGTCGGCTGTCGCGCGGAAGTCGGCTGTCGCGGGGGAGGGCGGTGTAGGTGTGGGGCGGGGGAGGGCGGTGTAGGTGTGGGGCGGGGGAGGCCTGTGGGGGCCGGGTGAGGGCCGGCGGGGGTGGGCGGGGTGGGTGGGCGAGGTCACGGGAGGGCGTCTCGTCAAGGAGGCGCGCGGGCTGGTAGAGTTTGTCGTTGGCCGCGGTCACGCTGGCCCGCGCGTCGGGCAGCCGGCCGCAGCACACCTCGTCGGGGAGCTCCGCGTTTCCCCGATGACCAAGAACACACCGGCGTTCGCCGGACTCGATTCGCCATGCGGCGTGTCGGTCTGGCAGACTGTTCCGGTTGCCTGGGACCGAGTGTCCCGAGCAAAGATCCGAGTCGGGCCCCGAGCCCAGGCTCCACAGCAAGTACAAGGGCCCCGCATCGACGATGCGCCGCGGTCAGGTGTGAGCGTCACAGGCGACACGCCCGAGCGCGGGGGACGGTAACAGAGCGGTACGAGAGAGGTTAGACGACGCCATGGCGGGACAGAAGATCCGCATCAGGCTCAAGTCCTACGACCACGAAGTCATCGACAGCTCGGCGCGCAAGATCGTCGACACGGTGACTCGCGCTGGTGCGACGGTCGTGGGTCCGGTGCCGCTGCCGACGGAGAAGAACGTCTTCGTCGTCATTCGCTCACCGCACAAGTACAAGGACAGCCGCGAGCAGTTCGAGATGCGCACTCACAAGCGCCTCATCGACATCATCGACCCGACGCCGAAGGCCGTTGACTCGCTCATGCGGCTCGACCTGCCCGCTGACGTCAACATCGAGATCAAGCTCTGAGGTTCCCGCAAATGACTACCTTTACCAAGCAGGCTGCGGGCACGCCGGTCACGGCGCTGCTCGGCACGAAGCTCGGCATGACCCAGGTGTGGGACGAGGCAGGGCGCCTCGTTCCCGTCACGGTCGTGCAGGTCGGCACCAACGTGGTGACCCAGCTTCGTACCGAGGAGACCGACGGCTACAGCGCCGTCCAGCTGGCCTTCGGCGAGATCGACCCGCGCAAGGTCACCCAGCCCCTCAAGGGCCACTTCGAGAAGGCGGGCACGACGCCGCGCCGCTACGTCGCGGAGATCCGCACCTCTGAGGCCGACGGGTTCTCCGTCGGTCAGGAGCTGCGTGCGGACGCGTTCGAGGCCGGCACCGTCGTCGACGTCATCGGCACCACCAAGGGCAAGGGAACCGCGGGCGTCATGAAGCGCCACGGCTTCTCCGGCGTCGGTGCCTCCCACGGTGCGCACCGCAACCACCGCAAGCCCGGCTCGATCGGCGGGGCCTCGACCCCGGGTCGCGTCTTCAAGGGTCTGCGCATGGCCGGTCGCATGGGCAACAAGCGCCAGACCACCCAGAACCTCAAGATCCACGCCGTCGACGTCGAGAAGGGCCTGCTGCTGATCACCGGCGCGGTCCCGGGCCCGAAGCACGGCGTCGTGGTCGTCCGTACCGCCGTGAAGGGGGCGTGACCATGGCTGACACCCAGACCGTGGATGTCCTGGATGCCGCAGGCAAGAAGACCGGCTCCGCCGAGCTGCCTGCCGCCATCTTCGACGTCCCCACGAACGTTCCGCTGATCCACCAGGTCGTCGTCGCCCAGCTCGCCGCAGCGCGTCAGGGCACCGCGAAGACCAAGACCCGCGGCGAGGTCCGCGGTGGTGGTCGCAAGCCGTACCGCCAGAAGGGCACCGGCCGCGCCCGTCAGGGCTCGACCCGCGCTCCGCAGTACGCCGGCGGTGGCGTCGTCCACGGCCCGGTGCCGCGCGACTACACCCAGCGCACCCCCAAGAAGATGAAGGCTGCCGCCCTCCGTGGCGCCCTCTCCGACCGGGCCCGCGCCGGCCGCGTGCACGTCGTCAGCTCGCTCGTCTCCGCCGAGACCCCCTCGACCGCCGCCGCGCTCACCGCGCTGCGCAACATCGTCGAGGACCGCAGCGCGCTCATCGTGGTCCGTCGCGACGACGAGCTCACGGTCAAGTCGCTGCGCAACGTGCCCAGCACCCACCTCATCTGGGTCGACCAGCTGAACACCTACGACGTCCTCGTCAACGACGACGTCGTGTTCACCGCCGCCGCTCTCGAGGAGCTCCTCGGTGCGGGTTCGCGCGAGGAGGATGACAAGTGAGCGTCGAGCACAACAAGAACCCCCGGGACGTCATCGTCGCCCCGGTGGTCTCGGAGAAGAGCTACAGCCTTATCGACGAGGGGAAGTACACCTTCCTCGTCGACCCGCGCTCGAACAAGACCGAGATCAAGAACGCCGTCGAGGCGATCTTCGGAGTCAAGGTCAGCTCGGTGAACACGGCCAACCGCAAGGGCAAGACCCGGCGGACCCGTACCGGCCTCGGCAAGCGCAAGGACACCAAGCGCGCCATCGTGACGCTGCGCGAGGGCACCATCGACATCTTCGGTGAAGTCGCCGGCTGACGCCGCGTACTGGAGAGATTGAGGATCGACACCCATGGCAATCCGTAAGTACAAGCCGACGTCGCCGGGCCGCCGCGGCTCGAGCGTGGCCGACTTCGTCGAGATCACCCGGTCGCAGCCGGAGAAGTCGCTGGTCCGCCCGCTGAGCAAGAGCGGCGGGCGCAACAGCACCGGCCGCATCACCACCCGTCACAAGGGTGGCGGCCACAAGCGCGCCTACCGCGTCATCGACTTCCGTCGCCACGACAAGGACGGCGTCCCCGCGAAGGTCGCTCACATCGAGTACGACCCCAACCGCACCGCGCGCATCGCGCTCCTGCACTACGCCGACGGCGAGAAGCGCTACATCATCGCGCCGAACAAGCTGACGCAGGGCGCGGTCATCGAGAACGGCCCCGGGGCCGACATCAAGCCGGGCAACAACCTGCCGCTGCGCAACATCCCCGTCGGCACGGTCATCCACGCGATCGAGCTCAAGCCGGGCGGCGGCGCCAAGATCGCCCGCTCCGCGGGTGCCTCGGTCCAGCTCGTCGCCCGCGAGGGCACGATGGCCACGCTGCGTATGCCCTCGGGCGAGATCCGCATGGTCGACTCCCGCTGCCGCGCCACCATCGGCGAGGTCGGCAACGCCGAGCAGTCCAACATCAACTGGGGCAAGGCCGGCCGCATGCGCTGGAAGGGCAAGCGCCCGACCGTCCGTGGTGTCGCGATGAACCCGGTCGACCACCCCCACGGTGGTGGTGAGGGCAAGACCTCCGGTGGTCGCCACCCGGTCAGCCCCTGGGGTCAGGTCGAGGGCCGGACCCGCCGTCCGAACAAGCCGAGCGACCAGCTCATCGTGCGCCGCCGGCGCACCGGCAAGAAGCGCTGAGAGTAGGAGTACGACGAGATGCCTCGCAGCCTGAAGAAGGGTCCCTTCGTCGACGGCCACCTGCTCAAGAAGGTGGACGCCGCGAACGAGACCGGCTCCAAGAACGTCATCAAGACCTGGTCCCGACGGTCGGTCATCACGCCCGACTTCCTGGGCCACACCTTCGCGGTCCACGACGGCCGCAAGCACGTCCCGGTCTTCGTCACCGAGTCGATGGTCGGCCACAAGCTGGGGGAGTTCGCCCCGACCCGCACCTACCGCGGGCACGACAAGGACGACCGCAAGGCCCGTCGCCGCTGAGGCGACAGGCAACCCAGCAACCCGAACATCCGACAAGTAAGGCAGGAATGATGGAAGCCAAGGCGCAGGCGCGATATGTGCGCGTCACGCCCCTCAAGGCTCGGCGCGTCGTGGACACCATCCGTGGACAGCGCGCCACCGAGGCCGTGACGGTGCTGCAGTTCGCCCCCCAGGCGGTTGCCGAGACGGTGCGTAAGGTCGTGGAGAGCGCGATCGCCAACGCGCGCGTCAAGGCTGACCAGGCCGGCGAGGCGTTCGACGAGAACGCTCTCGTCATCAGCGCTGCTTACGTGGACGAGGGTCCGACGCTCAAGCGTTTCCGGCCGCGTGCCAAGGGCAGCGCGAGCCGCATCCTCAAGCGGACCAGCCACATCACGGTCTACGTGGGCGACGACAACGACGGCGCGAGCTCTTCCGCCGCTGGAACGAAGGGGAGGACCCGCTAGTGGGTCAGAAGGTCAACCCGACCGGGTTCCGGCTCGGCATCACCACGGACCACCGTTCCCGGTGGTTCGCTGACAGCACCAAGCCTGGTCAGCGCTACCGGGACTACGTCCGCGAGGACGTCGCCATCCGCAAGCTCATGGCCTCCGGCCTCGAGCGGGCCGGCATCTCCAAGGTCGACATCGAGCGCACCCGTGACCGGGTCCGCGTCGACCTGCACACCGCGCGTCCGGGCATCGTCATCGGTCGCCGCGGCGCCGAGGCCGACCGCCTGCGCGGCGAGCTGGAGAAGCTCACGGGCAAGCAGGTGCAGCTGAACATCCTCGAGGTCAAGAACCCCGAGATCGACGCTCAGCTCGTCGCCCAGGGCATCGCCGAGCAGCTCGCGAGCCGCGTGTCCTTCCGCCGTGCGATGCGCAAGGGCATGCAGTCCGCCCAGCGCGCCGGCGCCAAGGGCATCCGGGTCCAGTGCTCCGGCCGTCTCGGCGGCGCCGAGATGTCCCGCTCGGAGTTCTACCGCGAGGGCCGCGTGCCGCTGCACACCCTCCGCGCGAACATCGACTACGGCTTCTTCGAGGCCCGCACCACCTTCGGCCGCATCGGCGTCAAGGTGTGGATCTACAAGGGCGACCAGACCGAGCGCGAGTTCGCTCGCGAGCAGGCCGACGCCGCTCCCCGTGGCCGTGGCCGTGCCGCCGCCGGTGACCGGCCGCGTGGCCGTCGTCCCGAGGGTCGCGGTCCCCGGTCCGAGCAGACCGAGGGCGCGTCCGCTCCGCAGGACGCCGCCCCCGCCGAGTCAGGAACGGAGGCCTGAGCGAGATGCTCATCCCCCGGCGGACCAAGTTCCGCAAGCAGCACCACCCCAAGCGCTCCGGCGTCTCCAAGGGTGGCACCGAGATCGCCTTCGGTGACTACGGCATCCAGGCTCTCGAGCCGGCCTACGTCACCAACCGGCAGATCGAGGCCGCCCGTATCGCCATGACCCGTCACATCAAGCGTGGCGGCAAGGTGTGGATCAACGTCTTCCCGGACCGCCCGCTCACCAAGAAGCCGGCCGAGACCCGCATGGGTTCCGGTAAGGGTTCGCCCGAGTGGTGGGTGGCCAACGTCAAGCCCGGCCGTGTGCTCTTCGAGCTGGCCGGCGTCCCCGAGGAGCTCGCCCGCGAGGCACTGTCTCGCGCGCAGCACAAGCTCCCGATGAAGACCCGTTTTGTGCGCCGTGAGGGTGGTGAAGGCTGATGGCTATCGGTTCGAAGGGCATGACCCCGGTCGACCTGGACGAGATGACCGACGAGACCCTGGCCGAGAAGCTTGCCGAGGCCAAGGAGGAGCTGTTCAAGCTCCGTTTCTCCTCGGCAACCGGACAGCTGGAGGACCACGGTCGGCTCAAGGCTGTGCGGCGTGACATCGCCCGCATCTACACCATCGTGCACGAGCGCGAGCTCGGCATCCGCACCGCGCCCAGCAGCGAGAAGTGATCGATATGAGCGAGAACACCGCAGAGACCACCACTGAGCGCAACGACCGCAAGGTTCGCCGTGGCTACGTCGTGTCCGACAAGATGGACAAGACCGTCGTCGTCGAGGTCGAGGACCGCGTCAAGCACCCGCTGTACGGCAAGGTCATCCGCCGCACCAGCAAGGTCAAGGCGCACGACGAGACCAACTCGGCCGGCGTCGGCGACCTCGTTCGCATCATGGAGACCCGGCCGCTGAGCGCGACCAAGCGCTGGCGTCTCCTCGAGATCGTCGAGAAGGCGAAGTAACCCGCCGACCCACCTGGCCGGGCCCGCCCGGCCAGGTGGAACAGACAGGCAGCCCGGCGGCAGCCGGACCGAGCTGTGAAGAGAACTAGTTCACCAAGGCTCGCGCAGCACGCGAGAACCAGGTCGACAAGGAGAAACCAGTGATCCAGCAGGAGTCGCGACTCAAGGTCGCCGACAACACCGGCGCGAAGGAGATCCTCTGCGTCCGTGTGCTCGGAGGCTCCGGCCGGCGCTACGCCGGTATCGGTGACGTCATCGTCGCCACCGTCAAGGACGCCATCCCCGGCGGCAACGTGAAGAAGGGCGATGTCGTCAAGGCGGTCGTCGTGCGCACCACGAAGCAGCGTCGCCGCCCGGACGGGTCCTACATCCGCTTCGACGAGAACGCCGCCGTCATCCTCAAGGCCGACGGCGAGCCGCGCGGAACCCGCATCTTCGGCCCCGTGGGCCGCGAGCTGCGCGACAAGAAGTTCATGCGCATCGTCTCCCTCGCTCCGGAGGTGATCTGACATGGCACGGATCAAGAAGGGCGACCTCGTGGTCGTCATCGCAGGCCGTGACAAGGGCAAGCAGGGCCGTGTGCTCGAGGTCGACGTCGAGCGCTCGCGCGTCGTCGTCGAGGGTGTCCAGCGCATGAAGCGCCACACCAAGGTCGGCCAGTCCGGCCGGGGCGCGCGCACCGGTGGCATCGAGACGATCGAGGCCCCGATCCACGTCAGCAACGTCATGGTCGTCGACCCGGAGACCAAGAAGGGCACCCGGGTCGGGATTCGCACCGAGACGGTCGAGCGCGACGGCGTGGAGCGCACGCAGCGTGTCCGCGTGGCCAAGCGCTCCGGTAAGGACATCTGAGATGACTGAGACCACCACCGCAACCACGAGCCCGCGGCTCAAGCTCCGTTACCGCGAGGAGATCCGTAGCGCCCTGCGCGAGGAGTTCCAGCACGGGAACATCAACGAGGTCCCGACGCTGACCAAGGTCGTCGTCAACATGGGTGTCGGGGACGCGGCTCGCGACTCCAAGCTCATCGAGGGCGCCATTCGCGACCTCGGCCTCATCACCGGCCAGAAGCCGCAGGTGACGAAGGCCCGCAAGTCGATCGCCCAGTTCAAGCTCCGTGAGGGTCAGCCGATCGGCGCCCACGTCACGCTGCGCGGCGACCGCATGTGGGAGTTCCTCGACCGCCTGCTGTCGATCGCCCTGCCCCGTATCCGCGACTTCCGTGGGCTCTCGCCCAAGCAGTTCGACGGGAACGGCAACTACACCTTCGGTCTCAACGAGCAGTCGATGTTCCACGAGATCGACCAGGACAAGATCGACCGCGTGCGCGGCATGGACATCACGGTCGTCACCACGGCCAAGACCGATGACGAGGCCCGCTCGCTGCTCAAGCACCTCGGCTTCCCGTTCAAGGAGAACTGACGTGGCGAAGACCGCCCTGATCCAGAAGGCGAACCGCAAGCCCAAGTTCGCGGTGCGCGCCTACACCCGGTGCCAGCGGTGCGGCCGGCCGCACTCGGTCTACCGCAAGTTCGGCCTGTGCCGCATCTGCCTGCGCGAGATGGCCCTTGCGGGCCAGCTCCCGGGCATCACGAAGAGCAGCTGGTAAACGACTACGTCGTAGGTCCGGCGACCGGAAACCACGACGAGGAAGGGCCAAGGCCCCGATGACAATGACAGACCCGATCGCAGACATGCTCACGCGTCTGCGTAACGCCAACTCGGCGTACCACGAGTCGGTGACCATGCCGTACTCCAAGCTCAAGGCGAACATCGCCGAGATCCTCAAGACCGAGGGTTACATCGCCGGCTGGGAGGTCGAGGACGCGCCCGTGGGCAAGAACCTCACCCTGCAGCTGAAGTTCGGCCCGCAGCGCGAGCGTTCGCTCGCCGGCGTGCGCCGCGTCTCCAAGCCGGGACTGCGCGTGTACGCCAAGTCGACCAACCTGCCGCGCGTTCTCGGCGGCCTCGGTGTGGCCATCCTGTCCACCTCCTCCGGACTCCTCACGGACCGCGAGGCTCAGACCAAGGGCGTTGGCGGGGAAGTCCTCGCCTACGTCTGGTGATCGGGAAGGAGTAGACACTATGTCCCGCATCGGAAAGGTCCCGGTCCCGGTTCCTGCAGGCGTCGACGTCACCATCGAGGGGCGTCTCGTGACGGTCAAGGGTCCCAAGGGCACCCTGTCCCACACGGTCCCCGAGCCCATCACGGTCGTTCGCGACGACGATGGCGCGATCCTGGTGAGTCGGCCGAACGACGAGCGCGAGTCGCGGTCGCTGCACGGCCTCACCCGCACGCTCATCTCCAACCTCGTCACGGGTGTGACGCAGGGCTACGAGCGCAAGCTCGAGATCGTCGGCACGGGTTACCGCGCCGTCGCCAAGGGCAGCTCGGTCGAGCTCGCGCTCGGCTTCTCCCACCCGGTGGTCATCAACCCGCCGGAGGGCATCACGGTCACCGTCGACGCCCCGACCAAGCTCACGGTCTCCGGGATCGACAAGCAGCAGGTCGGCGAGGTCGCCGCGAACATCCGCAAGATCCGCAAGCCCGAGCCCTACAAGGGCAAGGGTGTGCGCTACGCCGGCGAGCAGGTCCGCCGCAAGGCCGGAAAGGCAGGTAAGTGATGGCTGTCACCGTCAAGAGGGCGAAGGGCAAGAACGCCGCTCGGACGCGCCGTCACATGCGTGTCCGCAAGCACATCTCCGGCACCGCGGCGCGTCCGCGGCTCGTCGTCACCCGTTCGGCGCGCCACATGGTCGCGCAGCTCGTGGACGACACCACCGGTACGACGATTGCCTCCGCCTCGACCCTCGAGGCCGACCTGCGTGCGTCCAGCGACGAGAAGGTCGCCAAGGCACGCCGCGTCGGTGAGCTCCTGGCCGAGCGGGCCAAGGCTGCCGGCATCGAGGTCGCCGTGTTCGACCGCGCCGGGAACAAGTACCACGGTCGTGTCGCGGCCGTCGCCGAAGGTGCGCGCGAGGGCGGGCTCGCCCTGTGACCCGCGTGAACGTACGAGAGCAAAGGAACATCTGATGGCTGCACCGCAGCGAAGCAGGACCGGTTCCGGTACCGGTACCGGCACCGGCGGCGAGCGCGAGCGTTCCGGCGGCCGCCGGAACGAGGGCGGCCGTCGCGGCGCCGAGCCGAGGAACGAGTTCATCGAGCGCGTCGTGACCATCAACCGCGTGTCGAAGGTCGTCAAGGGTGGTCGTCGCTTCAGCTTCACCGCCCTGGTCGTCGTCGGCGACGGTGACGGCACGGTCGGCGTTGGCTACGGCAAGGCGAAGGAGGTGCCGGCCGCCATCGCGAAGGGTGTCGAGGAGGCGAAGAAGAACTTCTTCCGCGTCCCCCGCATCCAGAAGACGATCCCGCACGCCGTCACCGGCGAGGCTGCGGCCGGCGTGGTCTTCCTGCGCCCCGCCGCCCCGGGTACCGGTGTCATCGCCGGTGGTCCGGTCCGCGCCGTCCTCGACTGCGCCGGCATCCACGACGTGCTGAGCAAGTCGCTCGGGTCCGAGAACGCGATCAACATCGTCCACGCCACCGTGCAGGCGCTGCGCAACCTCGAGCAGCCCGAGTCCGTCGCGGCCCGCCGCGGCCTCCCGCTCGAGCGCGTCGCCCCCGCCGTCATGCTCCGCCGCCGTGCGGAGGGTGAGGACAAGGTCCGCGAGGAGAAGCAGGCCGAGGCCGGGAAGGTCGGTGCCTGATGGCTCAGATCAAGGTCACGCAGACCAAGTCCGCCATCGGCGGCAAGGAGAACCAGCGCCAGACGCTGCGCACGCTCGGCCTGGGTCGTATCGGCCGTAGCGTCGTGCGTGAGGACCGTCCCGAGGTCCGCGGCATGATCACGACCGTGGCTCACCTGGTCACCGTCGAGGAGGTGGACTGACATGGCAGAGTCCAAGCAGACCCCCGCGCAGCCCCGCACCCTCAAGGTGCACCACCTGCGTCCCGCCCCGGGTGCCAAGAGCGCCAAGATCCGTGTGGGTCGTGGTGAGGGCGGCAAGCGTGGCAAGACCGCGGGTCGCGGTACCAAGGGCACCAAGGCCCGCTACCAGGTCAAGGCCGGGTTCGAGGGCGGGCAGATGCCGCTGCACATGCGGCTGCCCAAGCTCCGCGGGTTCAAGAACCCCTTCCGCGTCGAGTACCAGGTCGTCAACCTCGACCGTCTCGCCGCCCTCTACCCCGAGGGTGGTGCGGTGAACGCCGAGGACCTCGTCGCCAAGGGCGCCGTGCGCGCCAACCAGCCCGTCAAGGTGCTGGGCAGCGGCGAGATCAGCGTCAAGCTCGATGTCGTCGTCGACGCCTGGTCGGCGTCGGCGAAGGAGAAGATCGAGGCGGCAGGCGGGTCCCTGACCCAGGGCTGAGCCGTCGCACGGAAACGGGCGGTCCGGAGTTCCGGGCCGCCCGTTCTCGTCCCTGGGCGTCGTTACGTTCGCAGGGGCGTGAGCGGGTACAGTACGTGGCGGCCCAGACCGCCGTTCGGGGGCAAGGTAGCCCCATGACGTGACGATGCATTCCAGGAGGAAGATTGCTCAGCGCATTCGCCCAGGCGTTCCGTACGCCGGACCTGCGGCGCAAGCTGCTCTTCACGCTGGGGATCATGGCGATCTTCCGCCTCGGGTCCGTCGTCCCCACCCCCGGGGTGTCCTACCCGAACGTGCAGCAGTGTCTCGACGCCGCAGGCAGCACCAACGACCTGCTCGGCCTCGTCAACCTGTTCTCGGGTGGAGCCCTGCTCCAGCTCTCGATCTTCGCGCTGGGCATCATGCCCTACATCACCGCGAGCATCATCGTGCAGCTGCTCCGCGTGGTCATCCCGCGGTTCGAGGCGCTGCAGAAGGAGGGCCAGGCCGGCCAGGCCAAGCTCACCCAGTACACGCGCTACCTGACGATCTTCCTCGCCATCCTGCAGTCGACGACGATGATCACGATGGCCCGCAGCGGCAACCTCATCCCCGGCTGCCCCGTGCCGCTCATCCCGAACGACTCGGTGATGACGATCATCCTCATGATCATCACGATGACCGCCGGCACCGGCTTCATCATGTGGCTCGGCGAGCTCATCACCGAGCGCGGCGTCGGCAACGGCATGTCGCTGCTCATCTTCACCTCGATCGCGGCCGGCTTCCCGTCGGCGCTGTGGTCCGTGGGTGGTGCCGCCAACGGCATCGCCAACGTGACGATCGTCGTCGCGCTGCTGCTCGTCATCACGCTGCTCGTCGTCTTCGTCGAGCAGTCCCAGCGCCGCGTGCCGGTCCAGTACGCCAAGCGCATGGTCGGACGGCGCATGTACGGCGGGTCGAGCACCTACATCCCGATCAAGATCAACATGGCCGGCGTCATCCCGGTGATCTTCGCGTCGTCGCTTCTCGCGCTGCCGGGCCTGTTCGCCCAGTTCGGCGACCAGACCGAGGGCTGGGTCCAGTGGATCTCCCTCAACCTGCTCTCGCCGTCGGCGCCGCTGTACATGGTGATCTACTTCTTCCTCGTCCTGTTCTTCGCGTTCTTCTACACGTCGATCACGTTCAACCCCGACGACGTCGCGGACAACATGAAGCGCTACGGCGGGTTCATCCCCGGCATCCGCGCGGGCCGCCCGACGGCCGAGTACCTCCAGTACGTCATCTCCCGCATCACGACGGCCGGCGCGTTGTACCTCGCGCTCATCGCGATCTTCCCGGTCATCGTGTTCGCCGCGCTCAACCTGCCCGACACCGTCGGCTTCGCGCTCGGCGGCACGTCGATCCTCATCGTCGTGGGCGTCGGTCTGCAGACCGTCAAGGAGATCGACTCCCAGCTCCAGCAGCGTCACTACGAAGGGTTCCTGCGATGAGCCGCCGCCTCGTCCTCCTCGGCCCGCCCGGAGCGGGCAAGGGCACCCAGGCCGCCCGCCTGAGCGCCGAGCTCGGCATCCCGGCGATCTCCACCGGCGACATCTTCCGCAGCAACGTCGCCGAGCGCACCGAGCTCGGCCGCCGCGCGCAGCGGTACATGGACGCGGGGGAGTACGTCCCGGACGAGATCACCAACGCGATGGTCCGCGACCGGCTGGCTCGCGAGGACGCCGCCGAGGGGTTCCTCCTCGACGGCTACCCGCGCACGCTGGACCAGGTGCGTGAGCTCGACGACATGCTCGCCGCGAACGGCCTCGCCCTGGATGCCGTCATCGAGCTCACCGCCGACGACGAGGTCGTCGTCCAGCGCCTCCTCGGCCGGGCGGCCGAGCAGAACCGCGCGGACGACACGGACGTGGTCATCCGCCGCCGGCTCGAGGTCTACCACGACCAGACCGCCCCGCTCGCCGACCACTACGCCGAGCGCGGCATCCTCGCGCGCGTCGACGGGATCGGCGCCGTCGAGGAGGTCACCGAGCGTCTGCTCGGCGCGCTCCACGCGGGCTGATGCGCGAGCGCATCGAGTACAAGACCCCGGACCAGGTCCGGGTCATGCGGCGGGCCGGCCTCGTCGTCGCGGACATCCACGCGGCGCTGCGCGAGGCGGCAGCCCCCGGCGTGAGCACGGCCGACCTCGACGACGTCGCACGCGGTGTCCTCGAGCGGGCCGGCGCCCGGTCGAACTTCCTCGGCTACCACGGCTACCCGGCGCACGTGTGCATCTCCGTCAACGAGGAGGTCGTCCACGGCATCCCGGGCAGCCGCGTGCTCGCCGACGGTGACGTCGTCTCCTTCGACTGCGGCGCCGTCGTCGACGGCTGGCACGGGGACGCGGCCTTCACCATGGTGCTGGGCGAGGCGGACCCCGAGGACCTCGCGCTGAGCGAGACGACCCGCAGGGCCATGTGGGACGCGATCGCCGCGCTCGACGGCGCGACCCGCATCGACGTCGTCGGTGAGGCGGTCGAGGACGCGGTGGCCGCGCACGAGGCTGCCGGCCACGCCCCGCTCGCCGTCATCGAGGACTACGTGGGCCACGGGATCGGCTCGGCGATGCACCAGCCGCCCGACGTGCTCAACTACCGCACTGCCCGCCGCGGGCCGCGGCTGCGGCCGGGCATGTGCCTGGCCATCGAGCCGATGATCACCCGAGGCGCCATCGAGACCCGGATCCTGGCGGACGACTGGACCGTCGTCACGGCCGACGGCGCGCGATCGGCGCACTGGGAGCACACTGTCGCGGTGCTCGAGGAGGGCCTGTGGGTGCTCACGGCGCCCGACGGTGGGGCCGCTGAGCTCGAAAGTCGAAACGTACGGTTCACCCCTCTGTCATGATAAGGACATGGGTGGCGGGCGGCGGGTGCGGGGTCCGCTTCCGCGTGCCAGCCGGACGGCGCACGTCGCGCCGCGGGTCCTCGCCGCACTCGAGTCCCGTGCCCCGCTGACGGTCCTGCGTGGTCCGCGCGGGTACGGGAAGACGACCGCGCTCGTGGAGTGGCTCTCGCGCCAGACCGACGACGTCGAGACGCTCTACGTCCCGCTCGACGCCGAGGCGCGGCTGCCGAGCGGCTTCTGGTGCACCGTGCGCGACGCGCTCGTGCGGGCAGGGCTCGCCGCGCAGGACGGCGTCGGTGACGTCGCGCGCGGGGGCGCCGAGCAGTCGGCCGTCCTCCGGTCCGTGAGCGGCCGCGAGGACACGCTGCGCATCGTCCTGGACAACTACCACGAGGCCGGGCTGCTCGACGGACGCGCGGAGATCGACGACGACCTCCTCGAGCTCGTGCGCACCAGTCCCGCGCTCGAGCTCGTCGTCGCGACCCGGGCCCTGCGCTCCCTGGAGACCACCGGGGCGCTGTCGGTCGACATCACCGTCGTGCGCCCCGCCGACCTCGCCATGCACCCCGACGACGTCATCGCGCTCGCCGAGCGGCACAGGGTCGCGATCACCCAGGACCAGGCCGACCAGGTGGTCGTCGAGCTCGGTGGCTGGCCGGCCGCCGTCCGGGCGTGCGTCGCGGCCGCCGCCGTCGGCGGGCACGAGGTGCGGGTCGACGCGGAGACGGTCGACGGGTACATCGACACGCTCCTCGCCGACGTCCGCTCGGCGGCCCTGCGTGAGTTCCTCCTGCGCACCTCGGTGCCCGACGAGTTCTCCGCCTCCGCCGCCCGCGCGATCGTCCCGGACGGCACCGGCATCCGCGAGCTGCGCAACCTGCGCCTCAGCGGGCTGCTGCGGGAGCGGGACACCGTCAACGGGCTGCGCTACTCCTACCCGCCGGCCGTCCGCGAGGCCCTGCGCCGGGTCGGCGTCGAGCGCCACCCCGAGCTCGAGCGGGAGGTCCACATCGCGCTCATGGCCCTCGCCGCCGAGGAGGAGGGCCCCGTCGGCGTGCTCGGGCACGCCGTGCGGGCCAGGGAGTGGGACACGGCGCTACGGATCATCGAGGAGGAGTGGGCCGGCCTCGTCACCGGGCACCCCGAGCGCCTCATCGAGGTCGCCCTGGAGTTCCCCCGCGACCTGCTCGAGTCCGAGCCCCGGCTCCAGGTGGTGCGCCGTCACCTGCCGCGCATGGCGGGCGGGGCCGGGCTGCGCGCGAGTGAGTGGAAGCCGACCGGTGCGCACTTCGTCGACGCCGCCGTGCAGCAGCGCTGGCGTGAGATGGAGGAGACCACCGACGAGGTGCTCGTCCTGGTCCAGTCGGGCCTCGCGGCGGTCTTCGCAGGCGAGAACGAGGCGGCTGCGTACGCCTTCGAGCGGGTGCGTGACCACGGCCTGGCGCACGACGACCGCACCGCCCGGCTCATGGGGATCGGCGGCATGCTCACCGCGAAGGCGATCCACGGGGAGGCCGACCTCGCGCTCGCCCTCCTCGATGACCCGGAGCTGGCCGACGTCGTCGCCGGTGGGGACGACGACGACGTCAGTGTGCTCGTCCGGGTCAGCGCGCGGATCATGCGGGCGATGGCCAGCGTGGACGCGATGCGTCCGGACGCCGAGGACGCCGTCGGCGCCATGCTCGAGCCGGTCCGGCGTGATGAGCTGTGGGCACTGGGCATCATCATCCGCGGCCTGTACGCCTCGGTGTACGGCAGCCCGGAGGACCAGGCCCGCATCGTGGGCCAGCTGCGCGCAGCGATGCGGCACCTCGAGCCCGGCGGGATCGCCGAGTCGACGATCGCCACCCAGCTCGTCGAGCTGCTCGTGGCCGGGGGAATGGTCGACGTCGCGGAGCAGGTCTTCGAGCGGCTCACCGACTCCTTCGTCTCGAGCGCGACGCGCGCCTACCTCCTCCAGGCCCAGGGCCGGGACCAGGAGGCGATCGATGCCGCCTCGCGCGGCCTGGCGGACGCGCGGATGACCGCCCGCAGCCGGGTCTCCAGCGAGCTCGTCATCGCGGGCTCGCTCTACCGGCTCGGGCAGACCACGGCGGCGCGGCGACGGTTCGGACGCGCGGTCCGGGTGGCGTACGAGACCGGGCAGCGCCGACCGTTCGCACTCATGGCTCCGGAGGTCTTCGCCGCGCTCGCGGGCCACGACCCCGAGCTGCTCGCGCTGCGTCCGCTGCCGTCCACGGCCGAGGCCTCGCTCCAGCGCCCGGTGGCCGCCGCCGTGCCCGGGCCGACCGAGCTCAGCGCCCGTGAGCTGCAGGTCCTCGCCGCCCTCCAGGACTGCCCCGGTCCCGCCGGGGTCGCGGCGGCCCTGGGGATGTCGGTGAACACCGCCAAGACCCACCTGCGGCACGTCTACCGCAAGCTCGGCGCCTCGAGCCGCGACGAGGCGCTCGTCCTCAGCCGAGGCCTCGTCAGAGGACGGAGCTGACCCGTGCCGGACCGGGGGAGCCGTCATAGTGGCCTGCCACGAGTCCCGAGCATCTTCTGCCCGACGCCTGCCGCCCAGGAGGTCGTGCGTCACCTGCCGCCGCTCGTCGTCCTGCGCGCCCCGCGCGGGTTCGGCAAGACGAGCACCGTCGCCTACTGGCTGCGCAGCGGCGCGCTCGACGACCGCACCGCGCTGTGGCTCACGCTGCCCGAGCACACGACGCCCGCCGAGCTGTGGGCCGCGATGCACGCCTCGCTCGTGTCCGTGGGCCTCACTGAGCCGACGGTCGCCCCCGACCGGGGGGCGGTCGACCAGGTCCTGCGGCAGCTGGGCCGACGGCTCGTCGTCGTCGTCGACGGCCTGCACAACCTCACCGACCACGCGGTCGACGCCGAGCTCGTCGAGCTCGCCCAGGCCCACGAGCTCGTCCACCTCGTCGTCCTCACCCGGGTGGACACCCCGATCGTCAGCATCGGGCCGGCGACCGTGGACACGACGGTGCTCGGGGTGCCCGAGCTCCTGCTCACGACCGCGGAGGCCAGGCTCCTCGCCACGCGCCTGGGCCTGAGCGCGGAGGAGGAGGAGCTGGCCCGGCTGGTCGCGGACTACGCGGGCTGGCCGGCGCTGGTCCGGGCGGCGCTGCTGGACACGCGGCGCGGACCCGACGGGCGGCTGGTCACCGAGCCGACCGGGGCGGCGCGGTACGTCTCCCTCATCCTCGCCGACCCGGAGCAGCAGAAGTGGGGTCCGATCGTCAGGGCGCTGGCGGTCCCCGGTCCGGTCCAGCGCGACGACCTGCCGGTGCTCTTCGACGACCCGGAGCAGCGGGCCGCCGCCGAGCTCGTCATGGCGAGCTCCTTCACGATGGTCCGCGCGAACGGGTACGCCGTGTACCCGGACGGGCTGCGCACGGCGATCGTGGAGAACCTACGCACCGAGGACCCGGAGCGCTACCGGGAGCTCAACGAGCGGGTGAGCCGGCGTCGGCGCCGACAGCAGCGCCCGGAGGAGGCGCTGCGGTACGCGATGCGGGCCGAGTCGTGGCCGCTCGTGCTCGCGATCCTCGAGGAGAACTGGGCTCAGCTGCTGCGGCGGCACACCGGCCAGGTCACCGCGGCGGTGCAGGCCATGCCCCGGGAGCTCGTCGCCTCGAGCCCTCGTCTCGTGGTCGCCCGTGACTACGTGCTCGACCGGGCCGTGGCGGTCCAGGCGGAGGCAGCGCTGCGCGGTGGGCTGCTCACGCCGAGGGCCCGCATCCCGGTCGGGTCGATGACGACGACGCAACGCCTCGCGCTGCGCTTCGACGGCACACCGACGTTCGGGGCCGAGGACATCCTCCTCGGCCGACTCGACAGCACGCTCACGAGCGGCGAGCACGGCCAGCACGCCCCGCACGTCGAGCGTGCCGTGCCAGAGCTGCTCACCCAGTGGGCGCTGTCCCTGCTCTACGACAACGACGGCGTCGGTGCGGTGTACGGCTTCGCGCTCGCCTGCCAGGAGGCCGAGCGGCTCGGCGACGCCCCGGCTGCGCGGGAGGCGGCGAGCGCGACCGCGCTCGCGATGGCGCTCCTCGGTCACATCCGGGTGGCCGAGATGTGGACCGAGCACGCCGCCCGCTTCCCGGTCCCGCCGTCGCGCCTGGAGGAGGTCGCGGAGCCGCTGACGCTCGCCCTGGTGCGAGGCCTGCGCATGGAGGAGACCCCCTGGCCGGAGCCGCCGCAGGCGGGTCTGGAGCACGGCCTCGCGCCGCTCGCGGCACTCAGCCGTGTGGCGGCGGCGTTCGCGGACATCCTCTTCGGACGGCTCGAACGCGTCCGGGCCGAGCTCCAGCGGCGGACGGGTGACCACGAGGGGGAGCAGGAGGAGGTCGTCCGGGCCTCCGTCGGGGCCC
Source organism: Georgenia wutianyii (assembly GCF_006349365.1). NCBI lineage: Bacteria > Bacillati > Actinomycetota > Actinomycetes > Allobogoriellales > Allobogoriellaceae > Georgenia > Georgenia wutianyii. The sequence continues at coordinate 3,003,497 of NZ_CP040899.1, read as the reverse complement.
TGCAGGTCGACCTCGCGCTCGCCGAGGGCCGGATCGACCGTGCGGGGGCGCTGCTGGTCGGCACGCACGGGGGTGACTCGTGGTCGCTCGCCTCGCGCGCGCGCCACGCCTTCTACGTCGGCGCGTACGCGGAGGCACTGCGGTTGACGGAGCAGGCCGCGTCGCACGCCGGGACCAGGCCGCGCGTGGGCCTGGAGCTGCTCCTCCTGCACGCGTGCGCGGCGTGGCGCTCTGGACAGCGCGAGGCCGCCGTCGACCACCTGGCGAACGCCGTGAGCATCGCCGCGGACACCGGTGTGCTCAGCCCGTTCATCACGGTGCCGCGGGCCGACCTCGAGGCCATCGCGCCCGCGGGGTCCTGGGCCCGCGAGCTCCTCGACCAGCCTCCGCTCGCGGGCACCGACACGGTCTTCCCCGAGCCGCTGCGGGCGGGGCAGCTGAGCGTCGCCGAGATGCGGGTGCTCCGTGAGCTGCGCGCCGGCGTGCCGCTCGCGCACATCGGACGACGGCTCTACCTGTCGGAGTCGACCGTGAAGACCCACGTGCGGCGGATCTACCGCAAGCTCGGTGTCTCGGACCGGGCGCACGCCCTGGAGCGTGCCCGCGAGCTGTCGCTGCTGGACGACTGAGCGGGTCTCACCCCCCGGCGAGCTCCGATTCGGCTCCCGATCACCCGGGCGTGCGGGGTCGCCGGGGTCGGGGAGGTGGTGGGCTGATCAATGCATCCGTCGGCCGGCAGGTGCGTGTCCCGGCCGGCCGCTGCTTCCGTCGGGGAGGGCCCACGTGAGCTCCGTCAGATCCATCACCGCAGCGTCCGCACGCGCGGGCGCCCCGCGCCGCAGGCGCGCGCTGCTCGTGGCCTCCACCGGAGGTCACCTCGAGCAGCTGTGGCGTCTCCACGAGCGCTTCCGACCACCCTTCGACGAGGTCGAGTGGGCGACCTTCGACGAGGCGCAGTCCCGCTCGCTCCTCGCCGGGCAGGTGGTCCACCACGTGCCCTACATCCCGCCACGCGGGTACGGGCAGGTCGCGAGGGCGATGGTGGGCGCCCGCCAGATCCTGCGCTCGGGCCGCTACGACGTGGTGGTGAGCACCGGCTCGGGCATCGCGCTCGCCTTCCTCCCGGTGGCCCGCGCGCTGGGGCTGCAGACCCACTACGTCGAGAGTGCCGCGCGCGCGGACGGCCCCAGCCTCACCGGCCGGCTCGTCTCACGGGTGCCTGGAACCAGCACCTACAGCCAGTACCCCGCGTGGGCGGGCGATCGCTGGCAGTTCCGCGGCTCCCTGTTCGACGGGTACGAGGCCGTGCCCGCCGTGCCCGCCTCGCCCTCCGGGGCAGCGCACCGGGTGGTGGTCACCCTCGGGACGATGCGCCGTTACGGGTTCCGCCGGGCGGTGGAGGCCGTGCTCCGCGCGCTGCCCGAGGTCCTGGCGCCGGACGCCGAGGTGCTCTGGCAGGTGGGCGTCACCGACTGCTCGGGCCTGCCGCTCGACGGCCGGGCGGACGTCCCCGCGGCAGAGCTGCGCAGGGCGATCGCCGACGCCGACCTCGTCGTCGCGCACGCCGGGATCGGCTCGTGCCTCACGGCGCTGGACGCCGGTCGCACCCCCGTGGTGCTGCCGCGACGGCGGAGCGAGGGCGAGCACGTGGACGACCACCAGGAGCTCATCGCGCGCGAGCTGGACCGGCGCGGACTGGCGGTCCGCAGACTGCCCGGGGAGCTCACCGCGGCGGACCTCATGGCGGCGATGTCACGGCGCGTCCAACGAGCAGAAAGCACCCGAGAATTCACTCTCGGAAGGGTGTGACGATTCTCACTAATTGCTCGACGGCTATTCGCTGACCAGGCGATTTGAGCCCATCTGTCCCGGTTTTGGGACTTTGGGCCGATTTGGCATGTAACGATCTGGTTACAGTGGGGGCGTTCACGGGGGACCGGGCGGGATCCCCATACAGGCGTGCTCAGGCACGCCTCCCTCCCAAATGAAAAGAGTACCCATGCGAGCCACACACATACTCGCGGCCGTCGCCGTCGCGCTCGGGGGAGCGATCACCGTCGCAGCCCCCGCCGCCGCCGTGACGGCCGGAGTCCCCGATGGAACCACCCTGACACCTTCCGGAAGCCTGACGATCACCGAGGACGGCACCGTCATCGACGGACTCGACGTCCACGGCAACATTCACATCAAGGCCGACGACGTGACCATCATGAACACGCGGGTCACCTACGGCGGCAACCACAGCATCCGCGTCGACTCGGACGTCGAGAACGCACAGATCCTCCACTCGACCGTGAACTGCGAGAACCCGAAGAAGACGAACGGCATCACGTTCGGCAATTACTACGCCGAAGGCGTCGCTATCGAGGGATGCCGCCACGACTTCATGTCCTCGGAGAAGTCGCCCGCCGTCGTCGTCGACAGCACGGTCGACGGCGTGCCGTACGAGCTCAACGCCGGCCAGCTCGGTGAGTCGGTGCTGCCGGAGCCCGCGCCGGGGCCCGAGTCCGGCCGCGACGGGTTCCCGACCGCGGAGACGACCGGTGTTCCCGACGGCGTCAGGCTCACGGACTCCGGCGGCCTGACCATCACGGAGCCGGGCACCGTCGTCGAGGGCATGCACATCCGCGGCACTGTCACCATCGCCGCCGACGACGTCACCATCCGCAACTCGCTGATCGAGACCGGCACGCCCCAGTACCCCGTCAAGGTGGAGAAGGGCGTCACGGGGGCACTCATCGAGAACGTCGAGATCGACAACCAGGACGGCACCGGCATCGGGGTCTTCTTCAAGGGGGCCGGAACTCTACGTGGGGCGGACATCCACTCCGCCGAGGACGGTATCCGGATCGAGGCGGACAACGTCACCGTGGAGGACACCTACATCCACGACCTCTTCCGTCAGCCCGGTGGCCACCACGACGCCCTGCAGATCCGCAAGGGTGACAACATCACCATCCGGGGCAACAACTTCCAGGCCTACCGGGCGGCGACGGACGACCCGATGAACGCGGCGATCCAGATCGGCTCGCTGCTCGGTGACGACCCCATCAGCAACCTCGTGGTGGAGGACAACCTCTTCAACGGAGGGAACTTCACCATCAACGGGGGCAAGGGCATCGTCGACAGTGCGCGGTACAGCAGGAACCAGTTCGGTCCCAACTACCGCTACGGCGCCGTCGGCAACCTCGCCGACGCCAGCCGGTGGGACGACAGCAACGTCTGGCAGGGCACTGACACGCCGGTGCGCTGATCCAGCACTCCGATGACGGGCCGGTCCGACGCACGTCGGGCCGGCCCGACGTACGTCACCGTCGGCTCACCCCCGGTCCGGGAGCCGTTCACCTCTCGGTCCGCCTGGGCGCGGGGACGGGCGTCACTACGCTGAGAGGGTTGCTACCGGAGGAGGCGAGGAGGTCCGGACTTGCGTCTCCGCGGAGAGGGCGGTGGAACAGGCAGGAGCACGCCGCGAGAGCTCGACGGCTGGCTCGCGCGGTCCGTCGCGGACGGGCAGCTCGGGCGCTCGGTCGCACGGGGAGTGAGCTGGACGCTGCTCGGGAGCTGGCTGTCCGCCCTGGTCCAGATCGGGACCACGATGGTGCTCGCCAGGCTCCTCACCCCCGCTGACTTCGGGCTCATGGCGATGGCGCTGACCCTGAGCGTCATCGTGACCCAGTTCAGGCAGCTCGGCCTCAGCCAGGCCGTCGTCCAACGCGCCGACCTCACCTGGAGCCAGGTGAACGCGCTGTTCTGGGTGAACGCGGTTGCCGGTCTGGTCCTCGCTGCGCTGGTCGCGGTGGGCGGCGTGCCGCTGGCGTCGTTCTACGACGAGCCGGCTCTCGTGCCGATCTGCATCGCGCTCGGTGCCGGGTTCGTCGTGTCCGGCCTGTCCGTCCAGCACGGCGCGCTGCTCAACCGCGCCATGCAGTTCCGGCGGATCTCCATGAGGGACGTCCTGGCCGGGCTCCTCGGCAGCGTCGCGGCGATCGTCGCGGCGCTCCTGGGGATGGGTGTGTGGTCGCTCGTGGTGCAGAACGTCAGCGCCCTGCTGTTCAGCACGGTCCTCAACTGGTGGGCCGTGCCGTGGCGTCCCTCGCGACCGCGTCAGCTCGCCGAGGCACTGCCGCTGCTGAGGTTCGGCGCGCACGTGTCGATCGCCAACCTCTTCCACACCGTGTCCCGGGAGGCCGACAACGTCGTCATCGGTCGGTTCCTCGACGCGGGCGTGCTGGGTCTCTACACGCGCGCGTACAGCCTGCTCATGCTGCCGTTGCGCCGGATCAAGACACCGATCCAGTCCGTCATGGTCCCCACACTCGCGAGCCTCCAGGAGGAGCCCGAGCGCTACCGTCGCGCCTACCGTGCGGCCATCAGCGGCTTGTGCCACGCGGGCATGCCCCTCGTGGTCGTCCTCGCCGTCGGTGCGAGGGAGATCGTCGACGTCGTCCTGGGCGACCAGTGGCTGGCCGCGGCGGGGATCTTCCAGCTGCTCGCCGTCGCGGGATTCGTCCAGCTCGTCTCGACGACGACGGGCTGGATCTACACGAGCACGGGTCGGGGCAGGCCCTACGCGGGCTGGGCCGTGCTCAGCGGGGCGGTGACGGTGGCGGGCTTCCTCGTGGGGGTGCGCTGGGGCGTCGACGGCGTGGCGGCGTCGTACGCCGTGAGCCAGGTTGTCCTGCTCGTCCCGGGCTTCGTGCTCGCCTGCAGGCACACCTCGGTCGCGCTCCGTGACCCGTTCGTGGCCATGACCCGTCCCGCGGTGATCGCGCTGCTCGTGCTCGGCGTCTCCGTGACGGTCCGGTCGGTCCTGCCGCAGGACCTCGGGTCGGCGGTCGTCCTGCTCGTCGTCGGCGCCAGTGCGCTGGTCGTGTGGGGTTCGTGCATGGCGCTGTGGCGCGGCGCTCGCCGCGAGCTCGCCGTGCTCGTCAGGACCGTCCGGAGCGGTCGCGGGGCCAAGCAGAAGCTGGGCGCACCTGCGAGCTGAGCCCCCGGAAGGACCTGCTCGGGAGTGCCCTGACGCGTCAGCGCGTCGCCCGCGCTCCCCCCGTCTGCACGGGACCCGGGGCGGTGTCCACCGGGAAGCGCACACCGCGGAGCAGCGCCCGGACGGCCTCGCGGTGCTGAGGACCGCGGCGGACCCGGAGCACCTCGTTGAGGAGCACGGCGGACCAGTAGGCCGCGCTCGGCAGCGCCCGATGGCGTCGGCGATACAGGCGCGTCCGGTTCACGGCCGCGAGGCTCCACAGCCACGGCGACGTGCCGAGCTCACCCCCGGGGTGCATGACGCTCGCGTCGGCGACGAGCGCGAGGCGCAGGCCGGCATCGCGCGTACGCAGGGCGAAGTCGGTCTCCTCGGAGTAGAGGAAGAAGTCCTCCGACCACGGGCCGACTCGTTCGACCGTCCGGGGCGCGATGAACATGGCGGCACCGGTGGCCCAGTCCGCGGTCGCGCCGTCGACGTACCTGTCCACGTCGCCGACGACCTCACCGAGCAGAGGCACGCGTGACGCGCGCCGGCCCCCGAGTGTGGCCTCTCCCAGCGCTCGCCAGAGCGTCGGCTCACGCCGCAGCGAGAGCTTCAACCGACCTTGCTCGTCGACGATCCTAGGGACCGCGATCCCCAGCCCGGTGTCCGTCTCGACCGCGCGCGCGAGGCGGTCCACGCTGCCCGGCGAGGGGATCGCGTCCGGGTTGAGCACGTAGGAGCCGCGACGTGCCGACGAACAGCTCAGCGCCAAGTTGATCCCGGCCGCGTACCCGCGGTTGGCGCCCACCTCGAGGACCACCGCCCACGGAGCCACGGTGCGGACGAGGTCCGGTGTGCCGTCCCGTGAGCCGTTGTCCACGACGACGACCCTCGCGGTGCCCGCGCCGGCGAGGGCCGCCGGCAGGGCGCGCAGGAACCCCTCGATCAGCGGTGCGCTGTTGTAGGTCACCACGGCGACGAGCACGTCCGGATCGGCCTCCGCCGCTGCCGGCGTGGGGGCCGCGACCGCCGTCACCACTTCGCGGGCCTCCCGGCCAGGCGCGCGACCTTCTTGCGAGCGGAGCTGACCTTACGGCGCCACCCCACGTAGGCGCGCGGGTCGACCGAAGCCGCTTGCAGGACGCGTGCGCTGCGCTCGAGCTGGGCGGTCCAGTCGGCGACGGTCTCGACGCCGTTCGCCGCCGCGGAGAGCGGCATCCGGTCACGCAAGTCGGCGTCGGTCCGGATGAGGGTGTGCGGCGAGCGAGGGTCGTCCATGTGGTCCTCAGGCACGAACGGGTAGTAGAAGCCGTTCAGTGCGCCCGCCTGGGCGAGACGGATGCAGAAGCTCGTGAAGGCCTCGCCCTCCCGGATCCCACCGTGCTGGACCGCGAGGGCGCGAGGCATGAGGTAGCCGCTGCCCTGGACCCAGAGGTTGCGCATGAGCCGGTGGCCGCCGGCCAGCGTGACGGTTTTGCGCTGGGCGAGCGCGGGGAGGTAGTCGGAGTCGGGATGGCGCCAGCTCCCGACCACGCCCAGCTCGGGGTTCGCGTCGTGGGCCGCGGTGAACGTGTCGAGCCAGCCGGGGGCGACACGGCAGTCGTCATCGACCTTGGAGACGAACCGCGCGGTCGACTCCTGCCACAGCCAGTTGGTCGGTTCGCGGAGCCGGACGTTCTCCCTGCTGTGGTGGTACCGGTGGACCCGGGGGTCGCTGCGGAAGGGGCGCAGCGCCTCGAGGGTGGCCTCGTCGTCGCCGTTGTGCCACAGCCAGACGCGGTCGCGCTCCCCGAGCGTCTCGAGGAGGCGCGGGAGGCTGAGGTGGAGGTAGCCGGCGCTGCGGTAGGTGATCATGAGGATGTCGGCTCGGTGGCTCATCGCGCCGCCACCTCCGGGCGCCGCAGGCCGCGCTCGCGGGCGCGCCGGTAGGTTCCCCCGACGGACGTGACCTTGCCGCGCAGGGGGAGGTCCCACCACAGCCGGAAGGCGGGCATGTGGCGGTAGCGCGGCACCTTCAGGCCCATGAGGGCCATGGTGAGCACGCGGCCCCAGACCGCGCCGCGGGTGGCCGCGAGGCCGGGCTGCGACTGCGGAAGGCGGTCGAGGGGGAGCGGTTCGCCGGCGAGGGCACCGTCCGCGAGGGCCGACATCAGCGCCGCCCGCCCGGCCTCCGTGCGCACGACGACGAGGGAACGCCCCGGCTCGTCGGGCCCGATCTCGCGGTACCACGGGTCGCCCACGGAGAGATCGGCGAACTCTCCGGTGTGGTCCGGGCAGACGAGGCAGCGCCACTGCCGGTGCTTGGTGAGGGTGCCGCCCCACGACTCGGCGTACGACATGCTCCTCACCTCCCCGTCGGTCCCGCGGACCCGGAAGAGCCCCGGCCAGCCCTCGCCGCGGTAGTCGACGGAGACGACGTCGGCGGGGTCCGTGCCGAGCCGGCGGACGAGCTTCTCCGTCGCGGCTGTCGACGGCGTTCCGGCACAGAAGATCGCGATCGTGACGTCGAGCTTGCCGTCGAGCACCGGCCGGAGCTCGGCGGCGCGACGGGTGGCGGCGACGTCGCACGGCTTTCCGACGAAGACGGTCCGGCCCTCTGCCTGCTCCACGAGGTCCAGCCGTTCGCACGGGCTGGCCGGGGAGTACCGCGAGCCGGTGGCCGCCGTGATCGTCGCGTAGGTCGTGTTCCGGACGGTGACGTTGCGCAACGGGTCGCCGGGGTCGGCCTGCACCTGCAGGGCGCCGGTCGCGCGCCCGGACGTCACGGCGTGGGCCGCGAGGGCCGTCGTCACGCCGCCCGAGGAGCCGCGGTGCCGGACGTCCGGGTCGGTGGACCAGCACTCGTAGAGCGCGAGGACCGGACCCCACTCCCCGCGCAGTGGGGCGCCGTCCAGCGCTCCTGGATCGTGGGCGAGGGCGCGGCCGGGGCAGGCGGCGAGCGCATCACCGGTCACGGTTCCGTTGACGGAGGCGATCGGGAGCGGACGTCGCCCGACGCCGGGCACCTCACGCATCTCGAGCGCGTCAGGCGCGAGGTGGGCGCAGGCACCACACCCTGTGCACAGGTGCGCGTCCACCACCTCCTGGATCGAGCGGGGCGTGCGGCCGATCACGCCACCACCTCCGCGGATCCCTCGGCCCGCCACGCCTGTGCCGCAGCAAGCACCTCGTCGAGCTGCTCGGTGGCGCGGTCGACCACGGCGGGGACGTGGTCCTCGAGACGACGGCGGACCTCATCGCGGGCGGAGAAGGACGCCATCGCCTGCTCGACGGCCTCCGCCCCCGCAATGTCGCGCGCGTCGGCGACCTGGTCCGCGGTCCCACAGGTGCCGAAGACCCCGCGCGCCTTGTCGCTGTAGGCGTAGCCGAACGCGGGGACGGCGGAGCTGAGCGCGGCGATCGTCGCGTGCATGCGCGAACCGGTGAACCAGTCCATCCGCGCGATGCACCACTTGAGGCGAGCCGCCCGGAGTGTGGGGTCGAGCCGCCACGTGCGCCGGCGCTCCGAGGGGCTCAGGGCGTCGTCGATGAGGTCGAACGCCGCCGAGTCGTTCTCGAGAGGGTGCTTTCCGTGCACGTGGGAGACCAGCACGACGTATGCGCCGGCGGCCACCAGGGCCTTGACCATGTCGGTCATGGTCCCGATGTAGTCGCCTGCGAGCCCGAAACGCTCCCCGGCCGACACCTCACGCAGGAGCCCGCTCGCGTTCACCCCGACCACGACCTCACCGGCGAGCGCGTCGAGGTGCGCCGCGATCGCGTCGTCCGGCCGCTGGGGGGCCAGGCCGAACGCGACGTCGACCCCCTCGCGGAAGCGACTGCTGTGGGCGTCCGGACCCGCGAGCTCGAGCAGACGGTCGTGGCTCCAGCTGTCGCGTGCGTAAGCGATCGTCGCCGAGCGCACCAGCCGCTCCGCCCGCCGTCGGCCGTCGGTCGTGGTGAACGGCCCGTAGGTCTGGGGGAGGAGCACCAGCGGTCTTCCGGAACGCAGGGCCGCCTCCTTCGGTGCGCAGACCGTGTCGAGACGCTGGGGTCCGTAAAGGTCGGTGAAGCTGTCGCCACCGCTGAGGTCGACGACAGCGTCCGCCTGTGTGAGGCGTGCGACAAGAGGGTTGCCGAGCCCACCCAGCGCCTGGTCGATCCGTACGCGTGTCCAGCTCTCCCGACGGTGCCAGCGCCGTGAGTTCCGCACCCCGATGCGCTCGACGACCGCGGAGCTGTCTGGCAACGGGGTCGTCCGTACTCCCCACCCGCCGTCCAGCATGCTCAACCGTTCGACCGAGGGTGCCCCTGCGAGATACGTGGCGACCGAGGTCCCCAACGCCTCGACCCCCCGGTTGTCGTTGTCGAGAGGGGCGCCCGCGAGGACGATCCTGATCCCGTCCTCGCGTGCCTCGATGGGGGCGTATGAGTTGGTCTTCATGGTCGGCGGGCGCTCCTCGGAGGTCGTCCATCAGCGAGTGGGGTGAGTCGGGAAGTTCTTCTGTGCGGTCGAAGCTCTGGCGCCTGTCCGGCCCCGCCCACGGCGGGCACTGCTGCGCGCCCACCAGCCTGGTGGGGGAACGGGTGAGCCGGTGAGTGGGCGCCCACGTCCTGGTCCGTCGGGGAGACGGGCACCGGCTCACTCATCGGGCATCGTCATGACCTCGTGCACGGAGGACGCGCTCGCACCGGTGGACGTGCCGCCGCCCACGACGTGGAGGCGGCCGTCGATCACGGCAGCCGCTGCGCCGTGTCGGGCCGTGGGCATCCGCCGCAGGGCGGTCCACTCGTCGGCGACGGGGTCGTAGACCTCCGCGGCGTCGAAGGGCAGCCCGTCGGGACGGGCCTCGCCGCCTGCGGCGACGATCCGGCCGTCGATGACTCCGGTGGCCATGGTCCGCCGGGCGGTCGGCATCGAGGCCCGTGGCGTCCACGCCCCCGCTGAGGGGGTGAGAGCCTCGACGGACCCGAGGGTGGGTGAGGGGGACTGCCCGTTCGCGAGACGTGTACGGCCGCCGAAGACGTACAGGGTGTCGCCGACGACGGCGGAGCCGGGGTTGTCCCGGGCCACGGACAGGGCCGGCGCTGTCTGCCAGGTGCCGGTCGCCAGGGTGAGTCGCTCGACGACGGCGGTGGACGCGCCGTTGCTCGTCATGCCACCGGCGACGTAGACCTGGCCACCGACCACCTGGGCCGTGGCACCGCCGCGGGCCGTGGGCAGCGCGGGCAGGGCCTGCCAGCTGTTGCTCGCGGGGTCGTAGGACCAGGCGGCGGAGACGGCGCCGGAGAACGGTGCGGTGGACCCGCCGAGGACGAGGAGCCTGCCGTCCGCCGTCGTGACCGCGGGGTTCTCGACCGCCGGTCCGGGACGGTCCGCCACCCGTGTCCACGTCCCGGGGCCGGCGTCGTAGCGGTAGACACGGTTGGAGTGCCCGTCAGGTCCCTTGCCGCCGACCACGTACATGGCGTCCCCGATCGCGACCCCGCCGGCATCCAGCACCTCCACGGGCAGCGGCGCGGCGGTGCTCCAGCAGCCGATGTCCCGGGGGGACAGGAAGGTGATCTTGCCCCCGGACCCGGCGAACTCGCCGACGACGATACGCCCGTCCGGGGCCTGGGTGATGGGGAGCGGGTCGGTGAACCCGCCGACGAGGCTGCGCGCCCGCTCGACCGAGCGGCCGTCGGGGGACAGCCGCACCGCCGTGATGTCGTCGCCGACGGAGTAGTTGGTGATGAGCAGGTCGTGGTCGAGCGCGCCGCAGAAGGCGTCGCCGTTGAACTCGATGATGCCGTTCGCGGAGCGGTTCGAGCCGAGGTCGGCGATCGGCGGGGTGTAGTTCGGCAGGGGCGCGACGCTCTGGTAGCTGCCGTCCTTGAACACGCACTCACCTCGCGTGGGGTTGGGAGAGCCGTAGTAGCGCCCCTCCTCGAGGAGGTTGAGCGAGTCGTGCTGGTTGCCGGGGTTGTTGCCTCCTTGCGTCCACGCGCGGGTGTCGCCCATACCGAAGCAGGGTGCCTGGGCGGAGGGCGGGTAGCTCCCCACGACGCCGAGCCCGTTGTCCGGCCCGTACATGTTGCCGTTGGAGTGCTCGACGAAGTCGTAGGTGTTGCGCAGGCCCGACGCGAAGACCTCGACGTCACAGTCGCCCGAGAGGTAGATGTCCGTCGGGTGCGCGCACGCGCCGTCGAACCCGGGCGCCTTGACGTCGGCGACCAGGAGGGCGGCGGAGAGCGGCTGCTCGCCGCGGTCACCGAACTCGGTGTTCGCGAGGTTCGGGGCGCCGGCGCCGGTGTTCCCGCCCTGCGCGATGTAGAGCCGCCCGTCGCTGCCGAAGTGCAGGGCGTTGGTGCCGTGGTTGGCCACCGATCTCGGCAGGCCGGTGATGACGTCCGTGCGCTGGCCGAGGCCCGGGCCGGAGAGGCGCGAGACGACGCCGGAGTCGGCCTCGCCCTCGTCCGCGGACGGGGAGGAGTGGCCGGCCCAGACGATGACGTCCTGCGGGGTGGAGGCAGGGTCGACCGTGAGCCCGAGGGCCAGGCGGCTGCCGAGCGTGGAGACCACCTGCGTGTCGGAGACGGTGCCGTCCGGGGCGAAGGACAGGACGTAGATCCTGCCGAACATGGACTGGACGTAGAGCCTGCCGTCCGGCGCGAACGCCATGGACGTCGGGAACGGCACGGGCACCGAGTAGCGGTCGAAGGGGTAGTCCGCGACGTCCGACGGGTCGTGCTCGCCCGTCACCGAGAACTGCGAGAAGCCGAACTCGGTGTCCTGCGTGGCGGTCCGCCGGCTGGCGAACAGTCCGCCGAAGCTCCGGGTGCCGATGAGGGGGTCGATGCCGGCGGCGTCGAAGCTGAAGAACTCCCCGGGGACGTCGAACGAGCGCATGGCGGACCGGCCGCCGTCGCCCACCCGGTAGTAGCCCGTCGCCTGGCGGGTCACCGGGTCCACCCGGATGGACAGCTCGACGGGGGTGCCGGCGGGAATGGTGAGGTAGGCGGAGTTGCGCCGGGCGACCTCGACGCCACCGACCTCGAGGACGTGCTCCACCCGCCAGCCGAGCGGGGCATTGACGAGTGAGACCCGGTCGACGTGGTCCTGGTCGTAACCGAACCAGATCCCCGCCTGCTCGAACTTGCCGGTCGCGGCGGGGAGCTCGGCGATCGTCGCGGTGAGGACGGTGGTCGTGGTCGGGCCGTCGAACCCGACGCCCAGGGCGTTGTCGAGCGTGTTCTCCTTGACCGAGCCGGCGGTGCCGGTGATGTCCAGGGTGCCGTCGCCGAGGTCGACGTCGAGGTGGTCGGGCCTGTACTCGGTGCCGTCGGGGCGGGCCAGGAGCATGGTGAACCCGGTACCGACGCCGGAGGAGTCGATGATCCCGCCGCTCCCGTAGCGGAAGCCGAGGTTGTAGGGCGTTCCGACCTTGATGAGCTCGCACGAGACGGGCTCGCAGCCGCCGGGGTCACCGACGACGAGCTCCACAGGGAGGACGGCCGAGAACGCGCCGGGGGCGGTGGCCACGACGTGACCGTGCCACACCCCTGCCGTCAGCCCGGAGGGGTCGACGGTGACGTCGACGGCCGCCGGGGCGGTGGCGGTGGCCGGGGTGACCTGGAGCCACGGGGCCGTCGACTCCAGGGACACGGCGGTGCCGGGGCTCGTCGCGCTCACGGTGGCTTGACGGGTGGTCGGCGTCTCGCCCTGGGGGACCTCGACGCGCAGCGTCCCGGGATCGAAGGCCAGTGAGTTCGTGTCGTTGACCGTCGTGAAGGCCGTGTGGGTCACGTGCACGGCGCCGTCCGAGCCCAGTACCGCCACGGTGATCGTGTGCTGCCCGTCGGGTATCTGCGCGGTGTCGAACGGTGCCGCGGAGTGCGCGACGGAGCCGGGGGCGAAGTCGAACGGTGGGGCCGAGTCGGTGCGCAGCGGCTGGCCCGTCATGCCGGGATCGTCCAACCACCACGTGGTTGAGGAGACGCCGTCGGTCTGGGCGAGGAACGCGTACATGCCGCCGCTGACCGTGCGGCCCGCGAGCGGGGTGGGGGAGCGGCGCTTGGCGTCGGCGCCGGTGACCACCTGGAAGGGGGCGGTGTCGCGCACGGTGAACGTCACGGGGACGACGACGTCGGGCAGGTCGGGTGACGTCAGGGTCACCTCGGTGCTGTGCTCGCCCGGCGGCAGGCTGCCGGGCGTCGCCCGGACGGCGAGCTGGGCCGGGGTGGTGCTCGTCGGCGGGTCGACCACGAGCCAGGGGGAGGAGGTGGACACCTCGAAGGGGACGGCGGTGCCGTCGCTCGCGCTCACGAGGAGCGGCCCGGTGACGGGGTCGCCGCCGGCCGGTGCCTCGAGCGTGATGGCGCCCGGGTCGACGACGAGCCCCGGCTCGGCGTCGACGACGAGCGACACGGTGAGCACGCCCGTCACCGCTCCGCCCGCGGTGGCCGTGAGGCGGCCGGTGTGGGTGCCGCCCGGCAGGCCGCTCGGATCGACACTCACCGTGACGTCCGCAGGTGTCGTGACCGTGGTCGTGGCCACGGAGAGCCACGGGGCGTCGCTCGTCAGCGTCACCGTCGTGCCCGGCGTGGTCGAGGTGAGCGGCACCGAGCGGGTGACGGCACCGTCGTCCTCCGCGGCCTCCACGACGAGCCGTGCCGGTTCCCAGGTGAGCGCGTTCGTGCCGTTGGCGGTGACGAAGTGCGCCGAGACGACGTGCTCGGCGCCGTCGGTGGTCGTCACCCGCACCGTGATGACGTGCTCCCCGTCGGGGAGCATCGTCGTGTCCAGGGGCTCGGCGCGGTGGGCGACGGAGCCCGACCCGAAGTCGAACGGAGCGGCGGAGTCGGTCCGCACGGGAGTGCCACCCATGTCGGGGTCGTCGAGCCACCACGCCGTGCTCGCGACCCCGGTCGTCGGGGCGAGGAGGGGGTACACCGCCCCGGAGATCTCGGCGCCGTCGAGCGGTCGCGGGCTCGTGCGCTTGGAGCTGAGGCTGTGGACGACCGTGAAGCCCTCCAGCGGCGCCGCGGACACGGTGAACGTGACAGCGACCGTGGCGCTGGGCAGGCCGGGCGACTGGAGCACGACCTCGGCCTGGTGGGTGCCGACGGGGAGTCCGGCCGCTGCCGTGAGGGTGAGCTGGGCGGGGGAGGTCGCGCCGCTCGGAGTGACCGTCAGCCAGCCCGATGACGAGGTGGCCGAGAACGTGCGCGCCACGCCGTCGGACGTGCCGACGTCGACGGTCGCGCCCGGTGCGGCACCACCCTCGGTGGCGGTGAGGGCGACGGTGGAGCGCGAGGTGGTGAGCAGGGCGGCGACGTCGTTGTCGGTGACGAACACCGCCTGCAGGGTCGCGGGCCCGGTGCTCGTCGTCACGCGGGCCGTGATCGTGTGCTCGCCGTCGGGCAGCGTCGCCGTGTCGAAGGGGGCCGAGGAGTGGGCGACCGAGCCCGGCGAGTAGTCGAACGGGGCGGCGGTGTCGGTGCGGACCGGGGCCCCTGTCATCTGTGGGTCGTCCAGCCACCAGCTCACGGCGCTGACGCCGGCGTTGCCGGTGAGGAAGGGGTGGATGACGCCCTGGACGTCGGCGCCGTCGAGGGGGCCGGGGGAGCTGCGCTTGCGGTCGAGGCTGAAGGAGATGGTCTCGTCGCCGGTGGCGGCCGGGGCGGACCCGGCAGCGACGAGGGAGAGCAGCACGGTGAGGGCGGTGAGGAGGGCCCAGCGGCGGGCCTGGGGTCGAGCCATGATGTCAGTACTCCGGAGGGACGTGGACCGCGGGGGAGGTGGCGCGGGGGAGGGTGGGAGGAGGGGAGGGGGTGCGGCTGCTCTCGTCCCGCAGCCACACGGTGCTGCCGCGGGAGATCGCCCAGCGGGCCCTGAGGCGCGCGATCGCGGCGGTGCCGAGGAAGACGGCCACACCCGGTGCCAGGCGCGGTTCAGCACGGGCGAGGGCCAGCAGCGTGCCGAGGCCGGCCCCGGAGCCGCGGACGACGGGAGCCGAGGAGTCGCGGGCGAGCCGGTGGTTCCCGGTCATCGCCCGCACCCGCCGCCGGAGAAGGTCGCCGTAGCGCCGTGGCGGCTGGATGAGGACCCGGGCGGTGGGCACGACCCTGACCTCGTGGGGTGCGAAGGACATCGCCGCGACGAGGTCGTCGGACATCGCCTCGCGCCACCCTGCGAGCCGGCTGTGGCCCTCCTCGTCGACGGCGATGACGCCGCGCCCGTAGAGCTCGGCGCGCACGCCCGGGAGCCTCTGCCAGACGGCGTAGTAGGCGCGGACCGTCCGGCTCACCCCCTCCATGACGAGCTCACGCGTCGGTCCTGCGGCGTGGACCCCGGGCTCGTCGAGGGCGGCGGCGAGCGCGCGCAGGTCCTCGGTCGTGACCACGACGTCCCCGTCGACGTAGAACCGCGGGAAGCGTGAGGTGAGGGAGTCCCCCAGGGCGAGCGCCTGGACCTTCGACGGGACCGGGGTGTCGACCACCCGGACACCCGCGTAGCCGCGCGCGACGTCGGCCGTGCGGTCCGTGCACCCGTTGGCGACGACGACGACCTCCGTCGCGCCGTCGGCCGGGAGCGCGGCGAGGAGCCGCCCGAGGACGTGCTCCTCGTCGTGTGCCGGAATGATGATCGCCCCCGTGCCGCTCATGTCGCACCTTCGTCCTGACGTGATCAGTACGCGCCGTTCCCGCTCAGCACCGCGTGGGCGGTGCGCCAGAGGATCGCGACGTCCATGCGCACCGACCAGTTGTCCGTGTAGCGCAGGTCCAGGCGCACCGACTGCTCGACCGAGAGGTTGGACCTGCCGCTGACCTGCCACAGGCCGGTGAGCCCGGGCTTGACGCGCAGTCGCTGGAGCACGTCGCCGTCGAACTGGGCGACCTCCGACGGCAGGGCGGGCCGTGGTCCCACGAGGGACATGTCGCCCCTGACGACGTTCCACAGCTGCGGCAGCTCGTCGATCGAGAGCCGCCGCAGGACGCCCCCGACCCGGGTGACCCGCGGGTCGTCACGGAGCTTGAAGAGCATGCCGTTGCCCTCGTTGCGGTCACGCAGCGCCTCGAGCCTCGCCTCGGCGTCGACGTACATCGAGCGCAGCTTGAGCATGGTGAACGGGACGCCGTCCAGGCCGACCCGGGTCTGCGCGAAGAAGGCCGGCCCCGGGGAGGTGAGCCGCACGGCGAGCGCGGCCGGGAGGATGACCGGGGTGGCGAGGAGCAGCAGGGCGGTTCCGACCACCTTGTCGAACACGAGCTTGGACAGGCGGCTGGGCCGGGGCGGCACGAGGGACACGCCCAGCAGCGGCGTGCCGCCGAGCGACTCGACGTGGAGGCGGCGCGGGGCCACCTCGGTGATCGAGGGCAGGACGAGCAGGTCGGTGGACAGGAGGCCCAGCCGCCAGCCGAGCCGGCGCAGGTCCGCGGCGTCCATCGCCCCTGCCGAGACGAGGACGGCGTCGATGTGCAGGTCGCGGACGAGGTCAGGGACGTCGGCGTACCCACCGAGCACCGGGCTGCGACTGCCGGCGTCCGCGGTCGTCGTCGGCGTGCACACCCCGACGACGACGAGCGCACGGGACTCGGCCTCCTCGAGCACGTCGAAGAGGTGGGTGAGCTCGGTCTCGGGCCCGACGAGGAGCGTGCGCCGGAGGAAGACACCGCGGGCCCGGACCTGGCGGGTGAGCAGACGAGCGACCAGCCGGACGAGGGCGGCCGCGAGGACGGTTGCCGCGAGGGCCTCGAAGAAGAGCCGGCGCGGAACCTGTGCGATCCCGGCGTAGTGGACGGCCAGCGAGGTGACCGCGAGCACGCCGGTCACCCGCATGAGGCTGCGGGGCTCGTTGCCGCCGGTCGCGGCGCCCGCGGGGCGGTAGCCCTGGCACAGCGCCATGGTGAGGACGAACCCGACGCCGGCGAGGACCGCCAGGGCGAGGGAGGCCTCCGGGGCACGCGCCCGGCCCGTCACGAGGCCGACGACGGTGGTGGTGACCGCGAGGTCGGTGACCACGAGGGCGACCAGGTAGCGGGAGACGGCGGTGTGCCAGGGCGTCGTGCGCCGGGCGGGACGGCCGCGGAGGAACGGGCGTGAGGAGGGGTCGACCTGGTCGGCGTCGCGGAACCGGTCCGTGTGAAGGGTCATGAGAGCCGCCTGCGGGATAGCACCGGGGGAGCCGGTGACGGAGCCACCAGCGGCAGCCGCCCTCGGGCGAGGACGGTGTGCCGCGTGGGGCGTGGAGGGGTCGTCACTTGTGGAGCTCACCTCCGTCGCGCGTCGTGGCCTGTGCCGATCGGCTGGTC
This sequence comes from Georgenia wutianyii, assembly GCF_006349365.1. Classification (NCBI taxonomy): domain Bacteria; kingdom Bacillati; phylum Actinomycetota; class Actinomycetes; order Allobogoriellales; family Allobogoriellaceae; genus Georgenia; species Georgenia wutianyii. The sequence goes on along the minus strand of NZ_CP040899.1, from coordinate 2,986,252 downwards.
CTCCGTCGGTACCGCTGAACGACGCGTTCCAATCTGGCACGGGCGATTCGGGGTCGTAAGGATGACCGCCGGGTGACGGTCAGGGGATGATCCGGGTCCCGGGGGTGAGCCCTCGGGGTGGCCCCCGACCAGGCTTTTCGTGGGCTCACCCCGGCTCTCACCTCGCCCGGTGGATGAGTCACCTTGCCGTCATCCGCCGAGGGGCAGAACGTGCCGCGGGAGGGGTGTTCTGCTAGTGCCCGGGTCCACGTGAGTGGTGCCCGAAGCTCTCGGCCCGTCGTCGGCACCGCCCGGCCGGCGACGGGTCGGGGGTCGCCCACGGGCCGGGACGCGACTGCTCTGTGATCGGTCGGTCGTCGTCATGGCTCGACCGCGACGTGGCGGGTGGGGACTCGCTCCCCACCCGCCATCGCTTTTGTGGGACCCGCCGCCTCGCGGCGACACGGGCGGTGCACGTTCCGGGCGGGGGCCTACCGGCCCTGAGGCCCGGGTGAACAAGACGCACATCACACCCGGCTCACGACGGAGGCACCCGTGGACGTCTGGCGCATCACCGTGGCGACCCTGCGCCGCTGGTACATCTTCCTCCCGCTGCTCGCGCTCACCGCGGGAGCCGTGTTCGTCGTCGGCCAGGGCGTGCAGCCGGAGTACGAGGTCTCCGGCACCGCGCTCATCACCCCCGGCCGGACCCCGTCGCCCGTCCCCAACCCCTACGGCGGGGAGCAGCAGGCGAGCGCCGCCGTGGCGATCGTCCTCAACAGCACGGAGTCCAGGGCGGGAGTGCAGGCAGCGGGTCTGCTACCGGCCTACGAGGTCGCCGGACGGAGCCGCAGCACGATCTTGAACGTGGCCGTGCGTGGGGGTGACGCCGACCAGGCCGTGGAGACCGCCCGTCACGTCCTGGAGCTGGCCGGGCAGGAGCTCGCGGAGCGCCAGGGCGGGGCGGGCATCCCGAGCTCGGCGCAGTACGGCCTCGACATCCTCGCCGCGCCGGCGCTCGCCGGCGTCGTGTACGACGGGAAGATGCAGGTGCAGGCCGTGACCGGTCTGCTCGGGGCCAGCCTCGCGCTCCTCGTCGCGGTGCTCTTCGACGACATCGTCGGCCTGTTCCGGCGGCGCCGGGCGCGCCGTCGCGCCGACCCTGCCGGGGCAGCTCCGACGGTCGCCGCGGAGGGCGCGCCGTCGACCGACGGGACGAGGTCCCGTGACCCGGAGCGCCCGCCCCGGTCGAGTGCCCGCGACCACGCCCGCGCGTGAGCACCGACGGTCGCGCGTCGCCGCGGACGGCGCGCCGTAGCGGGACGACGGAGCTCGACTTCGAGCCCGTCCTCCTGCGCCGCCCGGGTGCCGGCCGTCCGTGGGAACCCGCACTCCTGCGGCGGTGGCGCCCTCCCACCCTCGTCCTCCTCGTCGTCTTCCTCTGCCTCCAGTTCCTCATCCCGGCGCGGCTCGTCATCGGCGGGCTCGGGTCGGTCGGGCGCCCCTCGGTGGCCGTCGGCATCCTGCTCGCCTTCCTCTGGGTCGTCTCCGCCCGCCGGCCGGGACGCCTGCCCGCAGGACGTCAGCCGGTCCGGTGGCTGCTCGGCGGCTACCTCGCCGTGCAGCTCGTCGGCTACGCCGTCGGGTACGACCGGCTCCTGCCGCAGATCGAGGCGAGCAGCGCGGACCGCTGGCTCATCTACAACGTCGCGATGGTCGGTGTGGCGCTCGCCGTCACCGACGGGCTCGTGACGCGGCGCCATCTCGACATCCTGCTCCGGAGCGTGGTCGCCCTCGCCGCCGTCATGGCGTTCGTCGGCACGTTGCAGTTCCTCCGCATCGTCGACCTCACCCGGTACATCCGCATCCCCGGCCTGCGCGCGAACCGTGAGCTCATCGGGGTGGGGGCGCGCGGGGACGGGGACTTCGCCAGGGTGGCGGGAACGGCCAACCACTACATCGAGTTCGGGGTGGTGCTCGCCCTCGTGCTGCCGATCGCCCTCCACTACGCCTTCTTCGCCCCGCCCGGACGCCGATGGGTCCGATGGCTGTCGGTCGCACTCATCGCCTCCGCCATCCCGCTGTCGATCTCGCGCTCGGCGATCCTCACGGTCGCCGTCTCCATGGGGTGCCTCGCCGTCGTGTGGCCGTGGCGGCGGCGCTACAACGTGTTCGCGGTCGGGCTGGTCGGGCTCGTCGTGTTCCACTTCGTCAACCGCGGGGTGCTCGGGACGATCCGCTCGTTGTTCACGAACATGGACAACGACCCGAGCGTGCAGAACCGCATCGCGGACCAGGCGTTCGTCCAGCAGATGTTCGCCCAGCGCCCCTGGCTCGGCCGCGGGCCCGGGACCCTCCTGCCCGAGCGGTACATCCTGCTCGACAACCAGATCTACGGGACGCTCGTCGGAGGCGGCATCCTCGGGCTGGTCGCTCTCGTCGCCCTGTTCGCCGTGCCCTACGCCATGGCGAGGAGCGTGCGCCTGCGGGCCGCGGGCGAGGAGAGCCGGCACCTGGGCCAGGCCCTGGCGGCAGCGTTCCCGGCAGGGCTCCTCGCGAGTGCCACGTTCGACTCCTTCGGGTTCGCCACCTTCGCCGGGACGACCATGGTGTTCGTGGGCGCTGCCGGAGCGCTCTGGCGGCTCGAGGACGTCCGTCCGTGGCGGCCGATCTCGAACCAGCAGGGAGAGTTCGTGACCATGCCGCTGACCGCCGAGGTTCGCTCGCGGGCTCGCGCGGGATGGCAGAAGTCCCGGATCGGGCGCCCCGTGCTGTCGGAGGAGAACAGGTGAGCAGGAGCGGGCCGATGCGGGTCCTGTACAGCTTTCCCCAGCGACTGGGCGCCGGACGTATCTGCTACACGGCCTGGCAGCAGGTGCTCGGTCTGCACGCGGCCGGTGCGTCGGTGACGGTCCTGGCCGGCTCGGTCGCACGTCCTGTCCCGCCCGAGGTCGAGGTCCGCACCACCCTCAGCGTGGGGCCCGCTCGGTTGCCGCTGCGGCTGGTCGGGGTCACCCGTGCCTGCGAGCTGCACGACAGGATCGTCGCCCGGCAGCTGCCGCGACTCGCCGATCGCGTCGACGTGCTCCACCTCTGGCCGCGGGGAGCCCGCCACACCCTGCGGGTCGCACGGGAGCTCGGCATTCCCACCTTCCTCGAACGCCCGAACGCGCACACCCGTTTCGCCTACGACGTCGTCGCCCGGGAGAGTGCCCGTCTCGGTGTCGTGCTTCCCCCAGGGTCGGAGCACGCGTACGACCCTCACGTCCTTCGCATCGAGGAGGCCGAGTTCCGCCTCGCCGACAGGCTGCTGTGCCCCTCCGACTTCGTCGTCCGCAGCTTCCTGGACCAGGGGACACCGGCGGACAAGCTCGTCCGGCACACCTACGGCGTCGACCTCGAGCGTTTCGGTGCACTGGAGGCGCGCGAGCCGGGCCGCCCGTTCACCGCACTCTTCGTGGGGCACGCCGCGGTGCGCAAGGGGCTGCACGTCGCGCTCGAGGCGTGGCTGTCCTCGCCCCTCGCGGAGGCGGGCGAGCTCCTCGTGGCCGGGACGATCGTGCCCGAGTACGAGGCGCGGCTCCGCACGCAGCTGGCCCATCCGAGCGTCCACGTGCTCGGACACAGGGAGGACATCCCCGACCTCATGCGACGGTCGGACGTCATGCTCCTCCCCAGCTTCGAGGAGGGCTTCGGACTGGTCTGCGTCGAGGCGATGGCCGCCGGCAGCGTCCCGCTGGTGTCCGACGCGTGCACCGACCTCTGCCGGCACGACGACAACGCCCTGGTCCACCCCGCCGGTGACGCGGTCCGGCTCCGTGAGCACCTCACCGAGCTGGCAGCCGACCCGGCGAGGCTGCGGCGGCTGAGGGACAGTGCCCTGCGCACCGCCCCGGGCGTGACCTGGAGGGCGGCGGGCCGGCGGCTCCTCGACGTCTACACGGAGCACGCCCCGGTCTAGGTCGCCCGGCTCCTGTGGGCTCCGCCGTCACCGCCTCGTGCGTCCGAACCGGTCCCGCAAAGCCAGGTCGGTGGCCACCCACGCCGCGACGTACCGGTGGTAGAACTCCCCGACGAGGAGCGCGGCCCGCGCTCGCGGCGTGGTCAGCCGCTCGTCCCGCATGCCGCGCCGTGCCGAGCCCAGCGGGGGCACCAGTGACCGCAGCGGCGGCCACGGGGCCGGCCCCGTGCGCCCGTCGAGGACGTCACGCTCGTGGCGGCCGACCATGACGCGGCGCAGCTTCGTGCGCAGGGCGGCGTAGGACTCGCGGGCGGGGTGGTGGACGACGGCGCGGGCCCCGTAGACCGTGCGCAGGCCGAGGTGGTTGGCGCGCTGCGCCCACTCGATGTCCGCGCCGGAGCGCAGTGCGTCACGGAACGGTCCCGCGCGGTCGAACGCGGTTCTCGTCGTGCACATGTTCGCCGTCACCGCGGCGCCGCCCCGGGCCACGTAGGTCTCCTGCGGGAAGGCGTGGACGAGCTCGTAGGCCTCGACGGGGTGCGGGCGGGCCGGGTCGCGGGCGTACACCGCGACGTGGCCCGCGACGATGTCGGCGCCCTCGCGCAGCTCGTCCACCGCGCGTTCCAGCCACGTCGGCTCGGGCAGGCAGTCGGCGTCGGTGAACGCGAGGACCTCGCCGGCGCTCGCGAGCACGGCCGCGTTGCGCGCCGTGTACGAGCCCCCCGACGGCTCGGCGAGGTACCGGACACCGGGCTGGGCGCTCGCGGCCGCGAGTGCCTGCCCGTCCTTGCTGCCGTTGTCGACGACGACGACCTCGACGAGCTCAGCCGGGTAGGTCTGGCGGGCGAGGGCCGCCAGGCAGGCCGACAGCCGGGGGTCGTCCCGGACAGGGACGATCACCGACACCCGGGGCAGTGACGTCATGGTCGCCATTGTGTTGGACCGGGCGCGGCCGTGGAACCGCTTCGGGACGCCACCCGCGGCGGCCGGAGGCCGGGTGTCGGGGATGTCGCCCGGCAGGTCGGGCAGAACCGCCCGTGGAGGGTGACGTCGGCTCACCCCGGCAGGTGTCGACGTCAACCGGTGATCCCCCGCGCCCCCGGCGGCGCACCGGAGAGCCCGGTGGTGGGCTGGCAGCGCCCCATCGATCACAAGGAGCGCGCCATGCCTACTCACGCCCGTCCGTACAGACTCCCCCGCACATGGCACCACCGGGTTCGCGGAACGCTGGTCGGGCTGACCAGCCTCGCGCTCGTGCTCACGGGCAGCGCCTCCCTCGCGCTCACCGAGGAGGCCACGGCGGGCGACGTTCCCGAGGTCGTCGCGACGGCCCCCGCCGAGCCGGCGCCCACCCCCACCGAGCCGGCCGCGACGCCCGCGGAGACGGCCGATGCCCCTGCCACCGAGGAGACGACCGGTGTCCCGGTCGTCGAGGAGCCGCCCGCCGAGGAGTCGCCCGCCGAGGAGACCGACGCCCCGGAGGTCCAGGACACGGCGGCCTCCTTACCCGTCGCCCGGCTGAGCTCGGGTCCCGTCCCTCGCGACACCGTCGTGCCGCTGGAGGTCCCTCCCGGTGACCCCGGTGCGAACCAGGCCAAGATCATCGTGCGCGCGGGCGGGGACCGGACCGGGTCCGGACCCACGAGCTCCTCAGCCACCCCCCTGGCAGACGTCACCTTCGAGATCTACCGGGTGACCGCGCTCCCGGGCCCCGGCGGCACGCCGACCGGCGTGTCCGTCGGCACCTGCACCACCGACGCGACCGGCGAGTGCGGGCTGTTCGTCGACCTCGTCGGCGCGATCAACGGCGGCGACGTCTTCTACGCCGCGCAGACCGCAGCGCCCGCCGGGTGGGTCGCCCCGGAGCGCTGGGGGCCCGACGCCGGCCAGGAGTACATCTTCGCCAGCGGTCTCATCTCTGCCAGCGACCCCGTCGCCCAGCGGACGGTGGAGCTCCCGCTGGCGTTCAACAGCACCGTCACCGAGCCCACCGTCGCGAGCGTGCGGCCCAACAACCGGGTGGCGCCCCAGTGCGGCCTCGACCTCGCGATGGTCGTCGACCTGTCGAACTCGGTGACCGAGAACAACGCGCTGCTCAACCAGTACAAGGCCGCCGCGACCGGCTTCATCGACGCCCTCACCGGCACCCCCTCCCGGGTGGCGCTGTACACCTTCGCCTCGCTCGCCCCCGCCCAGGGCGCGACGAACGGCGGGGTTCCCCTCACCAGCGTCGCCACGGCGGCGGGCGCGGACGTCATCAACAACCGGATCAACGGCTTCGCGCAGCCGCCCTCCGGCGGTGGCGGCACGAACTGGGACCGCGGCTTCCACCAGGTCGCCGAGTCCACGGACGACTACGACGTCGTCCTGTTCCTCACCGACGGTGAGCCCACCTTCCACCGCGACCGCCAGGGTCCCGGCAACGCCTCCACCATCGCCGAGGTCAACGAGGCCATCCTCTCCGCCAACGCCGTCAAGGCGTCCGGTGCGGAGGTGATCGTCGTGGGCATCGGGGCCGACCAGGCCCCCGGCGCCGATATCCGGATCCCGTTGGTCTCCGGGCCCGTCGAGGGTGAGGACTTCTACCGCACCGACTTCGACCAGCTGGGCAGCGTGCTCCAGGAGATCGCGAGCGCGGAGTGCGCAGGCACGCTCACCGTCGTCAAGGAGGTCCGGGACACCGAGGGCGAGCTCCAGCCCGGCGGGGCCGGCTGGACCTTCAGCACCCCGACGGCGCTCGTCACCCCGGCGTCCGCGACCACCGACAGCACGAGCGCCGTGAACTTCGCGGTCTCCTACGAGACCGGCACCACCGCCCGCTCCGTCACCGTCAACGAGACCCAGCAGACGGGGTATGAGCTTGAGCAGGTGGGCGGCGCGAACGCCGTCTGTGTCGACACCGTGAGTGGTGACTCGGTCGCGGTGACGAACACGGGCGCCCTCGGGTTCACCGTCGACGTCGCCCAGCTGGCGGTGGTGAGCTGTACCGTCCGCAACGCGGAGGTCCCGCCGGACTACGAGGACCTCGTCGTCACGAAGACGGTGACGCCCGCCCTCGACCGGGACTGGGACTGGGAGATCGAGAAGCTCGCCCGGGAGGACCGCCTCGAGGTCCCCGCCGGCGAGGACGGCACCTTCACCTACGACGTCACGGTCACCCCGAGCGGCCCCACCGACAGCGGCTTCACGCTCGGCGGGGAGATCACGGTGACGAACCCGAACGACATCGCCGTCACCGGGGTCGACGTCGTCGACGCGGTGAGCACCCCGGCCGGCGCGCAGTGCACCGTCACGGGCGGTACGGACGTCACCGTCCCGCCGGACGGCTCGGTGACGCTGCCCTACTCGTGCTCGTTCACGAGCGCGACGGCCACGACGACGGGCACGAACACCGTCACCGCCACGTGGGACGCCGCCGCCTACCCGGGCTCGAGCGGCACGGCCACGGGGACCGCGGCGTTCGACTTCGCGGACGCGGACGTCGCCGAGACCGACCGGTTCGTCACGGTCACCGACTCCGAGCTCGACCTGTCCACCCTCCCCGGCGGCAACGAGCTCGACGCCGTCGACGGTGAGCGCGTGCTCACCTACGAGCTCACCTGGCCGAGCACGCCCGGTGAGTGCGTGGAGTTCCCCAACACGGCGACGGTGACCAACAGCGTCGGGGCGCTGGTGGGCCCGCTCGCGGTGGCCGAGGAGAGCACCGAGGACGTCACCCTGTGCGCCGGCCTCGACCTCACGGTCGAGAAGAACGTCATCCACTCCTTCGCCCGCACCCACCTGTGGGAGCTCGCCAAGGACGTCGACGCGACCACCGTGACGCCCGACCCGGTGACCGGGATCGCGCTCGTCGACTACGCCGTCACCGCGACCCCGGCGGGCCGCACGGACGGGGAGTGGGCGATGCAGGGCACGATCACGCTCACCAACCCCAACCAGTGGCTCGACATCACCGCTGAGGTCACCGACACCGTCGACGTCGGTGGTGGAGCGGTGTGCACGGTCGCGGACGCGAACGGGGCGCTCGTCGCCCGGAACAGCTCCCTCGACCTCAGCTACACCTGCACCTTCGTCACGCAGCCCAGCTACTCGGGCACGAACACCGCCACGGCGGTCTGGCCGGACACGCTCCCGACGCCCACGAACAGCGCCACGGGCACCGCGGAGATCACGGCAGAGGACTGGAACCCGGAGCTGGTGAACCGGACGGTCACCGTCGTCGACGACAAGACCGACCCCGCGAACCCGGTCGTGCTGGGTACCGCGGAGTGGAACGAGGAGGGGACGCCGACCCTCTTCACCTACACCCTCGAGCACCAGGGGGAGCCGGGCGAGTGCGTCGAGCACGTCAACACCGCCTGGCTCCAGGAGACCGGTCAGGACGACCAGACGTCGGTCGAGATCTGCCTCGGCGTCTCGGTCGACAAGCGGGCGGTGTCCGCCGACCTGCAGGACGACGGCACCTGGCTGGTGACCTACGCGATCGACGTCGAGAACGTCGAGGAGAACGACACCGCCTACAGCCTGAGCGACACCCTGGAGTACGGCGAGGGCATCACGCCGCTCGAGGCGGACTGGGTGCTCGAGGGCACGGACGAGGCGGGCGAGTGGACCGGCCTGCCGGACGACCCGACCACCATCCTGGCCACCGACCGGGTGCTCGCCGGCGGGGAGACGCACACCTACGTCGTCGCCGTCCTCGCCGAGGTCGCCGAGGGCGTCGCCGGGACCCCGGCCGGGCGCTGCACCGGCGAGGACGGCACCGAGGGCGGTGGCTTCCTCAACGCCGCGATCCTCACCGTCCAGGGTGAGGAGACCGTCGACCGGGCCTGCCTGCCCCCCGGCGGGGAGCTGCCCGACGAGCCGGCGTGGACGCTGCTGAAGACCTCGGACCCCGCCTCCGGGAGCACGGTGCGACCGGGTGACACGATCACCTACACGATCACCGCGACGCCCACGAGCGAGAGCGACCCCGTCGACCTCGTCGTGCGCGACGACCTCACCCGGGTGCTCGGCAACGCGCGGACCGTCGGAGCGGTCGAGGTGAGCACCGGCAGCGTCGAGTGGGACGGGGACGTCATCGTCTGGGACATCCCGCGGCTCGGTGAGGCGGAGACGCTGACCTTCAGCGTCGTCGTCGACCGCGGCGCCTGGGGCGTGACGCTGCACAACGTCGTCACCGGCGACGGGTCGCCGCCGCCCGTGTGCATCACGTGCACGACGACGCACACCACCCCGCCGCGGCCGGGGCTCCCGACGACCGGCACGGACCTCTCCGGGGCGGTGCTCATCGCGGTGCTGCTCTCCGCGGGCGGTGGCCTCGCGTTCGCCACCACGCGCAGGCGCAGGGAGAGCTGATGCACGGCGCCGGGCGGCAGGTCCGCCCGGCGCCCATGAACCCCCGTGTCCCTGCCAGCACCGCCCGGCAGGTAGGGACGCGGGCGGCCCATCCGGCCAACGGGACGCTCGGTGTAGTGATCGGCATCGCAGTGTCCCGCCCCGGTGACGGCCGGCGGACGGGGTCGTCGAAAGACGGCCCCGTCCGCGCTGTCCCCAGGCAGCTCGCCTTCCGCAGCCCCGGCGACTCCCACCCCCTCTGGGACACCCCCCGGCGCCCGCGGACACCCCGTGCGCGGGGCCTTCGAGCCGCGAAGGGGCGTCCCAGACGCGTCGCCGACGCACCGATGCGCGCTGGACGCTGGACGCGCTCCTCCTCCGGGACGCCCTGTTCTCCTCCGGCCGCCTCCGGGACACCTCGCGCGCTCTGGGACGCCCCTTCGGAGGCCAGGAGCGTGCTGTCGGGGGCGTCCGCGGGCGCCAGGGGGCGTCCCAGAGGTGGCGAGGGGGGCCGGGAGGGGGGCGGCGACAGCACGCCACTCACCCTCCTTTAGTGGGGGTGAGTGGTACGAAAGGAGGAGCCACCTCCCCCTTTGAGCGGAATGGCGCGGAAGGGGCGGCGGGCGCCCGGCACTGCTCCTCGCCCGGCTCACCCCCGCGCGGTGCGCGACACGTGAGGTCTAACCCCGGCGACGCCTGCCGATCATCTTGTCGCCACCCGCTGCGGAAGGTCGGACGGCCGGGGCGTTCTGGTGGGCTGACGTCATCAGCACACAGGGCGGAGCACAGATCATGAAGCACGGAGCCGACGACGGCACCCGGCGGCGCACTTGGCGCGTCGCCGTGACGACACTCATCAGCCTCGGCCTCGTCGCGAGCGCGACGACCTCGGTCGCCACCGGACTCGACGAGGACGTCGCCGGGGGGCCGAGCACGACCTTCGTCGAGCCGGCACAGGTCCTCACGCCCGCGGCCGAGGGTGACCTCGTCCTCGACGGCGACGCCGCGCCCGCGCCCCAGGACGAGGCGCCGGCACCCGCCGCCCCCGCTCCGAGCGCTCCTGCCCCCGTCGACGCGGCGCCCCCTGCCGCCCCGCTGACCGGGGCCCCCTCCCCGGCAGCCGCGAACGAGCGGGCCGAGGCGAGCAGCGTCGCCGCCCCGGCCGCTCTCGCGCCGCTCGCCGTGCCCGCCCCCACCGGGAACAGCGCCGTCATCACCGTCAAGGTCGGGGGCGACCGCTCGACGACATCGGCGGTGGCAGGCCTCCAGGGCGTGCGGCTGCGCCTGCACACCGGCTCCTCCAGCCCCGCCGGCCCGGTGAACGAGAGCTGGGCCTCGTGCGTCTCCGACAGCGCCGGCGACTGCTCGTTCGTCGTCCCCGAGACCCAGGCCGGGACCCGGGTGTGCGTCGAGTTCTTGTGGGGGTTCTGCATGCGCTGGGACGAGACCCCCGGCGGGGCCAACTACGACCGCAGGTTCTGGGTCGTCCAGGACTCGGCCCCCACCGGCTGGTACACCAACCCGGCGCTCGTCACCGGCGGAGCGAGCTCGCAGGTCGCCTCCACCTACGCCTTCCGCACGGGCGAGCAGCTCCGCGCGGCGACGACGTACCGGGCCGGGTCGCAGTTCATGACGGCCGGCAGCAGCGAGACCCGGACCGGCTCGGCCGGCACCTGGCAGACCTCCCGCGCCAACCCCCGCCTCACCCAGACGTGCGAGGCCGGCCTCGACGTCGCCCTCGTCCTCGACCTCTCCGGCTCCGTCGCCAACGCCGGTGCGGTCGGCGACCTCAAGGCCTCGGCCATCGCCTTCGCCGAGGCGCTGCAGGGCACCGGCTCCCGGATCGCGCTCTTCACCTTCGCCGAGACCGCCCCGCGGGCCAACGGCAGCTCGGGCCAGAACTACCCGACGCTGCTGCCCGTCGACGGCAACCTCGCGACCATCCGCGACCGGATCAACGCCTACAGCGCCGGCGGCGGCACGAACTGGGACCGCGGCATCCACCAGGTCGCGCAGAACGGCCAGCAGTTCGACCTCGCCATCGTCGTCACCGACGGCCAGGCCACCTACTCCGGGAACCCGGCGACGGGCCCGGGCAGCTTCACCCGCTTCTCCGAGACCGAGCAGGCGATCTTCTCGGCCAACGGGCTCAAGGCCAAGGGCACCCGGGTGCTCGCCGTCGGCGTCGGCGGCGGCATCGGCGGCGACGCCGCCAACCTCCGCGCGGTCTCCGGGCCGAGCGGGCACGCCCCCGGCGCGTCGGCGAACAGCGCCGACTACTTCCAGACGGGCTGGCGTCAGCTCGCCCCGCTCCTGGAGAACCTTGCGAAGGGCGCCACCTGCCAGGCGACCGTCAGCGTGGAGAAGGTCGCCCAGCCCTACGGCGGGACGGCGGCCCCGGCCGCCGGCTGGACCTTCGCTGCGACGACGTCGAACGGTGCCCTCACGCCCTCCGGCCCGCGGGTCACCGGCTCCACCGGGACGCTGGAGTACGCCGTGCGCTTCTCCAGCCCCGACGCCGCCACTGCGGCGGTGCGGATCGAGGAGCGGATGACCGCGGACCAGCAGGCCGCCGGATGGTCGCTCGCCGATGTCAGCTGCACGGCCAACGGCGTGCCGCGCCCCGCCACCCGCGACGGCGCCGCCCTCACCCTCGACGTCACCGTCGGCGACGACGTCAGCTGCACCTTCACCAACGTCCAGACCCGCGAGCCCGGCGTCGAGATCGTCAAGCGGGCCTGGGACGTGCCGACGGCCGCGCAGCTCGGCGGCGCCGCCGAGCTGGCGCCCGGCACGACACTCACCGACGGCGCGACCGTCACGTGGACCTACACGGTCCGCAACACCGGACGGACGGCGCTGCTCGACATCGTCGTCGTCGACCGACCCACGGTCGACGTCACCTGCCCGCGGACCCGACTCGAGGTCGGCGAGCACATGGTCTGCACGGGGTCCGCGGCGCTGACGCCGCGGCCCTAGGACGGGCCCCAGAACTACCGGGCGAAGCCCGGTCCACGGCGCCGGCGCGACCACTGGTCGAGAGCCGTGGCCACCCCACCCCCACACAAGGAGATCACGATGAACAAGAAGACCACCGGCGTCGTCGCCGGCGCCGCCGGCGCAGCCCTCCTCCTCGGCGGGGCGACCTTCGCCCTCTGGAGCGACAGCGCTCCCGTCGACGGCGGCACCATCACCGCCGGAAACCTCGACGTCGAGGCCGTCGCCGCGCAGTGGAAGGACGTCTCGGCCGACCGCACCGACGCCGGCCACGCGATCGACCTCGACACCTTCCGCATCGTCCCGGGCGACACGGTCCAGGGCACCTTCGGCTTCCGGGCCGCCCTCGAGGGCGACAACATGGTCGCCCGGCTCTCCCTCGACGACCTCAGCGCCCAGGGCGCCCTCCTCGCCGAGCTCGCCGAGCACGCCACCTACACCGTCCTGTCCGGCGGCACCGTCGTCGAGACCGGCGACCTGAGCGACGCCGAGGGCGTGCTCTTCGCCTCGGCCGACAACAGCAACAACGTCGCGGCCCTCCCGACGCTGCCCGCCGACCTCGGCACCGACCCGAACGTCTCCCTCGTCGTCGAGGTCACCTTCGACGAGGACGTCGCCGACCAGGACCTCGTCCGCGCGAACGCCGTCATGGCCGACTTCAGCGCCACCCTGTCGCAGGTCCGCGACGCCGGCGTCGGCGGCGGTTTCTGACGCACCCCCAGGACCCGGGTGGGGGTGCGCTCGCCCCCCGAGGACGCGCCCCCGCCCGGCACCACCGGCACCACCACCCGAGAGGAGGAACGATGAACACGCTGACGACGACGCCGACCGAGGCCCCGGCCCCGGCCGAGTCGACCGAGGCCCCGGCCGAGGCCCGCGCCTTCCGGCGCGCGGTGCTCCGCGGTCTCAACCTCGTGCTCGTCCTCGCGCTCCTCCTCCTCGTGCTCGCCGTCGCCGTCGTGCCGCGGCTGCTCGGTGGTGCCGCCCTCACGGTCCTCACCGGCTCGATGGAGCCGACCTACTCCCCGGGCGACGTCGTCGTCTCCGTGCCGGCCGAGCGTTACGACGTGGGCGACGTCGTGACCTTCCAGCCGGTCCCCGACGACCCCGCGCTCATCACCCACCGCGTCGTGGGGATCGAGCTCGGCTCCGAGACCCGATACGTCACCCGCGGCGACGCCAACGGCGCGGACGACGAGCCGATCGTGCACGAGCAGGTCATGGGCCGCGTCGCCTACCACGTCCCCCTCGTCGGCCACGTGGCCGACGCCGCCGGGCCCCACCGCGGGCTCGTCGTCACCGGCGTCGCCGCCCTCCTCATCGGGTACGGCGCCTACCTCTTCATCTCCGACTCTCTTGCCGGCCGCCGACGCGGCGCAGGACAGATCACCAAGGGAGAATCATGAACCCCCCACCTCGCAGACGCCGACGCCGGCGCGGCGCCGGACCCCTGGTCCTCGCCGCGGCCTTCCTCGCCGGTGTCGCCGGGGCCGGCGGCACCGCCGCCCTCTGGTCCGCAGACGCCGCCACCCCCCTCGGCACGATCGTCGCCGGGGACCTCGACCTCGAGCTCCTCGACCCGACCGTGTGGCAGGAGACCTCGCCGGACGTCGCGGGCGCCCCGCGCACCATCGACCCGGCCGCCTTCCTCGTGCGCCCCGGCGACACGCTCGCCGCGCACCAGCGCTTCACCACCGACCTCACCGGCGACAACATGCTCGGCCGGCTGAGCGTGGCGTGGGAGCAGGGCCCCCAGCTGCCGGCCGGAGCCACCGCGACCTACACGGTGCGCGACGGCGCGGGCGACGCGCTCGTCGCCGACGTCCCGCTCGGGACCGCCGCGACGCTGCCCACGCTCGACGCCGACGACGACGGTCGCGCCGACGAGTTCACCCTCGAGGTGACGCTCGGTTTCCCCGGCACCGCGGACCGGTTCGGTCCGGGCGCCCCCGCCCAGGTCACCGACCTCGGCGCGATCGTGCTGGACCTCGACCAGGTCCGCTCCGGAGAGGGGTTCACCTCATGAGGACCAGCAGGCGCGCACGACGCACGCTCGCGGTCACCGCAGTCGCCCTCGCCGGTGGCGCCGTCGGTATCGGCGGGGTCTCCCTCGCGCTGTGGGGTGACTCCGAGCGGGTCACCGGCGCCGTCGCCGACGGGTACGAGCTCTTCGCCGTCGGCGCCCCGGGCGCCACGACGCCCACGCCCGCCGGGACCGCGACGTTCGTCGTCGGTCCCGAGGCCGCGGCGGCGCTCGCCCGGGACGGGGAGGTCGCCGTGCCGATCCAGGTCGACAGCGTCAGCCAGGGCAACAAGGGGCTGCACTACGTGCTCACGCCCCCGCAGGACTGGGGCGGCAACCTCCTGGGAGCCGCGGACGTCGCCGTCTTCCGGGTCGACACGGCCGCTGCCTGCAGCACCGACGCCCTGGCCCCCGGCGACCCCCACCCCGCCGGGCCGTGGGACTCCACCCCGGTGCCCGCCACCTACTCCACGACGACGACGCCGGTCACCGAGTACTGGTGCGTGTACGCCGCCTACGACGGCCCGCCCGTCACCGGGGAGTACGAGAACACCGCCACGGTCACGGCGACGTCGCCCGACGGCCGGCAGGTCACCGACGAGGACTCGTGGAACGCCGTCCTCGTCGCCGGCCTCGACCCGGCCGCCGAGCCCGACCACGAGATCACCCTCACCTACACGACGTTCCGACCTGGGGAGGAGCCGTGAGCACGACACGAGCCCGACGGGCGGCGACGACCGCGGCCCTCACCCTCGTCCTGAGCGGCGCAGGGGCGGCAGCCCACGCGGACGTCTACTTCGACGAGGCCGTCCACCTGTCCTGGGACGGGCGGACCTACTCCGGGGTGACCGTCGAGAGCTTCCTCGGCACCCCGGTCACCGTCCCCGGGGACTCCACCTCCCGCACGCTGCTGGTCCGCAACGACGGACCGACGGCGGGGCTCCTGCGGGCGAGCATCGTCGACGTCGAGCTCCTCGACCCCGACACCCCGGACACCCACCACGCGACGGGGGAGGACCTCGGCAGCTTCTACGACGACCTCGTCGTCGGGTGGGGGAGCGGCTCGGCATCGCTCACCGACCTCGGCACGGACGGTGTCACCGCGATCCTCGAGCAGGAGCTCGCCAAGGACGAGGAGCTGGCGATCACGCTGAGCTACGCACTGCCGGCCGACGCGACCTCGGGCAACCGGGCGAACGTCGGGCCACGGGAGGCGTCCTTCGACGTCCTCCTCGAGATCGGCGGGGACATGCCCACCGACCCACCGGAGGAGTCGACGGCCGCCCCGGTCGTGCTGCCACCGCAGCCGCCGGCGAGCGGGACCAGCGGCACCACGGACCTGCCCACGACGGGCGCCGAGGTCCGGGTGCTCGCCGGCCTCGCGGCGCTCGTCGCAGGGCTGGGGGCGGCCGTGCTCGTCGCACGCCGCCGGACGGTGGCAGGCCGGGTGCCCGGCCCCTGAGACGTGTCCCGCCGGTTCGCCCGCCGGCGGGGCGCACGGGACGTGCCGGTCCGTGGGACCGCCCTGGCGCTTGTGATCGGCGCCGGGGCGGGGAGCGGCAGCGCAGGCACGTCCGCGGGCGGGGTCCTTCGGGGCCCCGCCCGCACCTGTCGTCCGGGTAGGCTCGTGGCCCGGCGCAGGCGCAGCGCTGTGAGTGAGGTCATGGACACGGGCAGGTGCCCGATGTCGTATGATGGAGCGCTGGACGAGCGTGCCTGCCCACAACTCTGCCCGGAAGCAGACGAGTGGGGCTCATGGGGTGCGCCCCACCGCCGAGACGCGGTGGCCATGCAGGAGAGAAGAGTTAGCGGAGGACATGGCGAAGAAGGACGGCGTCATCGAGATCGAGGGCAGTGTCGTCGAGGCACTGCCCAACGCGATGTTCCGGGTGGAGCTGAGCAACGGCCACAAGGTGCTCGCGCACATCTCGGGCAAGATGCGTCAGAACTACATCCGGATCCTTCCGGAGGACCGGGTCGTCGTCGAGCTGAGCCCGTACGACCTCACCCGGGGTCGCATCGTCTACCGCTACAAGTAATCACCCGACACAACTGCATCGCCGTCCCGACGTGTGCGTCGACGGCGGCGGAGGAATGACATGAAGGTCAAGCCCAGCGTCAAGAGGATCTGCGACAACTGCAAGGTCATCCGGCGGCACGGCCGCGTGATGGTCATCTGCACGAACGTTCGGCACAAGCAGCGTCAGGGCTGACCTGACGACGGCGGCGACCTGCCGCCAGACGTACCACCAGCACAGCGTGCAACCCCCGGTTCGGAGGCCGGGGCCCGTCCGGCTCGGACGGGAGGGTGGTGCGGAGGACCTCCGAGCAGCATGAGGAGCACAAGTTGGCACGACTCGTCGGCGTCGACCTCCCCCGCGAAAAGCGGCTCGAGATCGCGCTCACCTACATCTACGGCGTCGGTCGCACCCGCGCCAAGCTGGCGCTGGAGGCCACGGGCGTGAGCCCGGACCTGCGCGTCAAGGACATGACGGACAGCGACCTCGTCGCCCTGCGTGACTACATCGAGGGCAACTTCAAGGTCGAAGGAGACCTGCGCCGCGAGGTCCAGGCCGACATCCGCCGCAAGGTCGAGATCGGGTCCTACCAGGGCCTTCGCCACCGCCGCGGTCTGCCGGTCCGCGGTCAGCGCACCAAGACCAACGCGCGCACCCGCAAGGGCCCCAAGCGCACGGTGGCCGGCAAGAAGAAGGCCCGCTAAGAAGTAGTCCGGTCGCACGACACGGCGCCCCGCGCCGCGTGCCCCGGTCCGACGACCAGGAGAGAAGCACCACATGCCCCCCAAGACCCGCCAGGCCTCGTCCGCGGCGCGCAAGCCGCGTCGCAGCCAGCGCAAGAACGTCACGCACGGCCACGCGTACATCAAGAGCACGTTCAACAACACGATCGTCACCCTCACCGACCCGAGCGGTGCGGTCATCGCCTGGGCCTCCTCCGGCCAGGTCGGCTTCAAGGGCTCGCGCAAGTCGACGCCCTTCGCCGCCCAGATGGCTGCCGAGGCCGCGGCGCGCCGCGCCCAGGAGCACGGCATGAAGAAGGTCGACGTCTTCGTCAAGGGCCCCGGCTCCGGTCGTGAGACCGCGATCCGCTCCCTCACGGCCGCCGGCCTCGAGGTCGGCTCGATCCAGGACGTCACGCCCCAGGCCCACAACGGCTGCCGTCCCCCGAAGCGTCGCCGCGTCTGAGTCGTCCGCGCCGCACGCCGCCTCGCGCGGCGTGCGGCCGGTGCTCTCTCGCTCCACCCCGCCGGTCGGACCGATGACCGGCGGGTGCCCTGCACGGCGTCATATAGCGGATGCCTGCTGAAAGGAACACATCGTGCTCATCGCACAGCGCCCCGCCCTGACCGAAGAGGTCGTCTCCCCCACGCGCTCCCGGTTCGCTCTCGAGCCGCTCGAGCCGGGCTTCGGCTACACCCTCGGCAACTCCCTGCGTCGGACCCTGCTCTCCTCGATCCCCGGTGCTGCGGTCACGAGCATCCGAATCGACGGTGTGCTCCACGAGTTCTCGACCGTCCCCGGGGTCAAGGAGGATGTCACCGAGATCATCCTCAACATCAAGAACATCGTCGTCTCCTCGGAGCACGACGAGCCGGTCGTCATGTACCTGCGCAAGCAGGGCCCGGGTGTCGTCACCGCCGGTGACATCACCCCGCCGGCCGGTGTCGAGGTGCACAACCCCGACCTCCACCTGGCGACGCTCAACTCCAAGGGCAAGCTCGAGGTCGAGCTCACGGTCGAGCGCGGGCGTGGCTACGTGTCCGCCGCTCAGAACAAGAGCCTCGACTCCGAGATCGGGCGCGTTCCGGTCGACTCGATCTACTCCCCGGTCCTCAAGGTGACCTACAAGGTCGAGGCCACCCGAGTCGAGCAGCGCACCGACTTCGACAAGCTCATCGTCGACGTCGAGACGAAGAGCGCGATCAGCCCGCGGGATGCCCTCGCCTCCGCCGGCAAGACCCTCGTCGAGCTCTTCGGCCTGGCCCGTGAGCTCAACGTCGAGGCCGAGGGCATCGAGATCGGCCCCTCGCCGACCGACGCCGCCCTCGCCGCCGACCTCGCCCTTCCGATCGAGGAGCTCGGGCTGCAGTCGCGCTCGTACAACTGCCTCAAGCGCGAGGGCATCCACTCCGTCGGGGAGCTCGTCGCGCGCAGCGAGGCCGACCTCCTCGACATCCGCAACTTCGGCTCGAAGTCGATCACGGAGATCCGCGAGAAGCTCGCCGGCCTCGGCCTGAGCCTCAAGGACAGCCCGATCGACTTCGACATCAACGCCGTGGACGAGCCCTCCTACGAGGGCGACGTCGAGTTCAGCGACCCGCGCGACTGACGCCACCAACGAACGACTACAGGAGAGATCATGCCCACTCCCCCCAAGGGCCCCCGTCTTGGTGGCAGCCCCGCCCACGAGCGTCACATGCTGGCGAACCTCGCCACCGCGCTGCTCGAGCACCGCGCCATCACGACGACGGAGCACCGCGCCAAGCGCCTGCGTCCCGTCGTGGAGAAGCTCATCACCCTCGGCAAGCGTGGTGACCTGCACGCCCGCCGCAAGGTCATGACGACGGTCAAGGACAAGAGCGTCGTCCACGAGCTCTTCACCGAGATCGCCCCGGCGATGGCCGAGCGTCAGGGTGGCTACACCCGGATCACCAAGACGGCGCCGCGCAAGGGCGACAACGCCCCCATGGCGGTCATCGAGCTCGTCATGGAGCCGGTGAGCCCGAAGCAGGCCACCGTCCGCGAGGCCGAGAAGGCCACCGCGCGCGCCGCGGCCGCCCCGGCCGTCGAGGCCGAGGTCACCGAGGAGACCGTCGTCGAGGAGACGCCGGCCGAGGAGGCCGAGGAGGCCGCCGCCGAGGAGACCACCGAGGCCCCCGCCGAGGACGCCGAGAGCAAGTGACGTCGGGCCGGGCCCACCACCGTGTGCCCGGTCCGCGACGGCGCCCTCACCAGGCGCGCCGACACAGACGAGGCCCGCTGCCCCCACCCGGGGCGGCGGGCCTCGTCCGTCGTCGGCCCCCGCAGCAAACCGCCCTCCCGGGAGGGCGGGCGCCAGTAGGCTGACGAGCGGCCGCCCCGCGCACTGCCGGGCCGCGAGGACGAGGGAGCGCACGTGCAGCTGCGGAGCGAGGACATCACCTGGCAGGAGATCGACGGCGAGCTCGTCGTCCTCGACACGGCCAGGTCCGTCTACCTCACGACGAACGTCGCCGGCGCCACCCTGACGCGGCTGCTCACCGAGGAGCGCTCGCTCGACGAGCTCGCGGACGCGCTCGTCGAGGAGTTCGGCATCCCGCGTGAGACCGCCGAGGCGGACGCCCGCTCCTTCGTCACCGACCTGCGTGACAAGGGCCTGCTGCGGTGACCCGGCGGTGAGCGAGGAGGCCGGCGAGCCGCTCGACCCGCTCGACCTGCAGATCGAGAGCCGGAACCAGCGACGGTCCGTGGGACGGCTGTGGCGGCTCCTGCGCCGCTCCACCCAGCTCGTGTGGGGCGCCGGACGGTCCCTCTTCCTCGGCCTGCTCGTCGTGCAGGTCCTGGCCGCGCTCGTGCTCGCGGGCCAGGTGCTCATCGTCGAGTCGTTCCTCTCCGCCGTCCTCACCCTGGGACCGGGCGACGGGGTGCCGACCTCGCTCCTCCTCGCCACGCTCGGCCTCGCCGGGCTCATGGCGCTGGCCACGCTCCTGGACGCCGTCCGCGGCAGGTTCAGCCGGTACCTCGGGGAGTCGGTGGCGCGCCGCACCTACCAGGACGTGCTGGACGCCGCGACGGGCGTGTCCCTGCGCTACTTCGAGTCGGCGGCCTTCTACGACCGGCTCCAGCGGGTCGAGGCGGCGGCCACGAGCCGGCCCTTCCAGGTGACCCAGGCGCTCCTCGGGATCGTCGGGGGACTGACCGCCACGGTCGGCGTCGGCGCGGTCCTCGTGGGGATCCATCCGGTCCTCCTGCCGCTGCTGCTCCTCGGCGGGCTGCCGCTGATCCTCACCAACCGGCGGGAGAGCCGCCTGGAGTTCGGCTTCACCGTCGACCAGACGCCGCACCAGCGGCGGCGCGCCTACCTCAGCTACCTCCTCACCACCCGGGAGGAGGCGAAGGAGGTCCGGGCCTTCGACCTCGGGCGGCCGTTGCGTGCGCGGTTCGACGAGCTCTACGCGGCCTACCTCGCCGACCTCGCCCGTCACCTGCGGCGCCGGCTGACCCTGAGCACCATGGGCAACCTCGGCTCGGCGGTCGTGCTCACCGGGACCCTGCTCGTCCTCGTGCGGCTCATCGGCGACGGGGCGGTCTCGGTCGCGCAGGCCGGCGCCGCGATCGTCGCGATCCGGATGCTCCAGGGCCAGGTGCAGACCCTCCTGCGGAGCACGCAGTCGATCTTCGAGGCGGGGCTCTTCCTCCACGACGTCGACGAGTTCATGGCGCTGGGCACGGTGGCGCGGGACGAGGAGGCCGGTGCCCCCGCGCCGGAGGGCTTCGAGGAGATCTCCGTCGAGGACGTGCGGTTCACCTACCCGGGCAGTGAGGCAGAGGCGCTGCGCGGGGTCGACCTGCGGATCAGGCGCGGCCAGGTCGTCGCGCTCGTCGGGGAGAACGGCTCGGGCAAGACCACCCTGGCCAAGATCCTCGCCGGGCTGTACGACCCCACGGACGGGGCCGTGCGGTGGGACGGCCGCGACACCCGGGAGTACTCCCGTGTCTCGGTGCGCGAGCGGGTCGCGGTGATCTTCCAGGACTTCGTCCGCTACGCCTTCACCGCCCGGGAGAACATCGCCTTCGGCAGGTACGCCGACGGGCCCGACGACGAGCGCGTCGCCGAGGCCGCCGCGCGCTCCGGGGCCGCCGGCTTCCTCACCGCCCTGCCCCAGGGCTACGACACGGTCCTCTCCCGGATCTTCAAGGGTGGGCGCGACCTGTCGGGAGGCCAGTGGCAGCGCGTGGCGATCGCCCGCGCCTTCTACCGCGACGCCGAGCTCATGATCCTCGACGAGCCCACGGCAGCGCTGGACCCGCGAGCCGAGAGCAGGCTGTACGAGTCGCTGCGCGCCGTGCTCGCCGGGCGTACGGCCGTCTTCATCTCCCACCGCTTCTCCTCGGTGCGCTCGGCGGACGTCATCTACGTCCTCGACGAGGGCCGGGTGGTGGAGTCCGGCTCGCACACCGAGCTCATGGCCCGCGACGGGATGTACGCAGAGCTGTTCCGGCTGCAGGCGGCGGCCTACCTCGACGCCCCCGCCCGCGAGTGACTCAGGCGCCCGCGACGGGAGTCCGGTCGACGGCGGCCCAGATCGTCTCGGCGACGTCCGCCCGGAACGGGGGTCCCCAGGGGACGTGGGCGACGAGCACCGGGACCGTCCTGGCGAGCCAGGAGGCGTGGGCGAGGACCTGACCGAGGACCGCGGGGTCCCGCCAGCCCATGAGCCGCGGGAAGCTCATGATCGCGAACGCCGCGGACTTCGGGTCCAGCCGCTCCATCTCCAGGCGGCCATCCCGGTTGGGGCGGGGGATGAGCACGGCGCCCAGGGGCACGTCCTCGGTCTGCGGGGAGGGCAGGCCGACGACGGTCCGGTCGTCGGCGCTCGTGCGTACCCGGTAGCTGCCCGTCGCCATGGCCTCGGTGACCGCCTCGGCACCCGGCCGCAGCCGGAGCTCGGTGGCCCCGAGCGGCACGCAGGGACGGCTGCCCGCCGCGACCGGGACGACGTCGTCGCTGACGACCCGCGCCCCGTCGGCGCACATGAGCGCGGCGAGGGTGCTCTTGCCCATCCCGGAGTGGCCGAGGAAGGCGACGGCGGTGCCGTCGCGCTCGACGGCGCTCGCGTGGAGGACCGCGTTGCCCCGGAGGTAGAGCTGCAGGGCGAGGAGCGTGCCCGTCGTCATGATCGCGCGCATGCCGGGGTCGGTCCCGCGCACGAGGTGCACGGTGACGTCCGCGAGGTCCGGGCCGAGGACGAAGTCGCACACGCCGTGGACGCGCAGGAGGACGGAGGCGTCGGGGCGGCGCACCGCGGTGTACCACCGGTCGGGCTCCTGCCCGAAGTCGAGCAGGACCTGCCCGGCGGGGGTGCCGTGGTTCCCGTCGAGCGGCTCGCCGTCGAGCACGGTGAGGTCGACGCGGGCGCCGGCCGGCGCGGGGCGGTGCTGGTGGAGCGGGAAGTCCGCCGCGACGGTGAGGCCGTAGAGGCGCTGGGGTGGTTCGGGCCTCATGCGGGTGCCCCCGCCGTGAGCGACCGGAAGCTCTCGATGCCGTCCGGGTCCATGACGATCCCGTCCACCTCGAGCCAGGCGTGCGCCTTGACCTCCCCGGCGACCTTCTGCACCCCGATGCGGACCGCGTGGTCGCGGTGGCGCAGCGCGTGGGCGCCGAGCAGCGCCCGGCGCAGGCAGGTGCCGTTGAACGGCCGGTGGCGCAACAACCGCCAGGTGACGTCGAGGCGCTCCGCCTCGGAGGAGGACAGCCGTACCAGACCGGGGTCACCGACCCGCCCGACGGCTCCGTCCAGGACGAGGCGCACGCCCAGCAGCCGCGTGAGCCGGGGGAGTCGCACGGTACGCAGCCCGACCTCGACGACCCCGGCGAGGGCGGCGGCCTGTGCTGCCCGGAACCACGCGCGGGGCGGACGCCGCAGGAGCGTGCGGACCGTGCCGAGCGGCCTCACGACGAGCCCTCCGGCCACACCGGGACGCCGTGGGCGTGCGCCCAGGCGACGTGGAGGAGGAAGTCGGCCGCCGGGTGGGGGTCCTCCTCGAGCCACGCCGCGCGCAGCGCCACCGGGTCGACCCACGCCGGGTCGAGGCCGCTGCCGTCCCAGCCGTGGGCGAACTCCCGCTCCTGCGGCCCCCAGCGGGTGGAGTTGAACGAGGCCTTGGAACGGCGGGCGAGGACGCGGTCGGGCAGGACGTCGTGGAAGAGCCGGCGGAAGATCGCCGTCCGGTCCCCGAGCCCGAGGGGCCCGCCCTCCGCGGCGAGGGCGTCGGCGACGCGCAGGTCGGTGAACGGGGTGACCGGCCGCGAGCCGTACTCCGCGATGCCGGCCTCGAAGTTGTCCATGGCCACGACCATCGGGCGGGCGCGCAGCCCGGCCCGGGTCGCGGCGTCCCACCGCAGCGGCTCGGCGCTCATCGCGAGGACCTGGCGCAGGTACGCCTCGGCGGCCGGGGGCCGTAGCCACGGCGGGGTGAGGTCGGAGCGGTGCCGGCGCAGCTCACGACGGCGCAGGTGGGTGGGGCGGGCCGCCCGCAGCCCGCGACGCAGGTGCCGGCGCCGGGGCCGGGTCATCGCGAGGGCGTCGCGGAGGGCACCGGCACGCCGGCCGTCGAGGAGCAGGTCGCCGCCCTCCCCGGAGACGACGGCACCGACGTCGAGCTGCCGGTAGACGGCTCCCTGCAGCTGGACTGCCTCGGGCCACAGCGGCCCGTGCCGGAGCAGCGCGGCGGTGGCGACCTCGCCGAGGAGGCGCTGCTCGCCGCGGAACTCCAGGACGACGTGCTCGCGCAGGCGCAGGTGCCCCAGGACGAGGTCCTGCCAGGAGGTCTCGTCGGCCTCCGGCACGCCCGGGTGGCGAACGGTGACCGGGACCGGCTCCGGCAGACCCTGCCTGCGCGCGACGTGCGTCGCCAGCGCGAGGAGGGCGGAGGAGTCACGGCCGCCGGAGAAGAGGACGTAGCACGGGGAGGTGGTGAGGGCGTCGAGGAGCACGGACTCGAGCACCTGGCGGGCGGTGCCGCTTGTGGGGTGACGGGGCGCGTCCACCGGACCCTCGGCCGGCAGGGCGAGGTGCGTCTCGGCCCGCGTGAGCCGGGTGAACGTCGCGTGCGCCGTCGGGGTGCTCATGGACGCCTCTCGTCGAAGGTGCACGTACCGGCGGGCCGGCCGGACCACGTGGTCCGGCCGGCCCGCCCCGAAAGCGTCGCGGTCAGCGGGAGCCGACCGGGGGCTTCGGGTCGGCCGGGTCGCCCCAGACGTCCCACCAGATGTGGTTGTCCTTCTGAGGACCCCAGGCGAGCTTGCCCAGGGTCAGGCCGTGGACGCTTCCCACCTCGGTCATGCGTGGCGCTTCGTACATGGAGCCTCCTTCGTCACGGTGTGCACGGCACCCTCGTGGGGGCCGGCTCCGACAGCGGAACGGGGGGTGCCGCTGACGTGGGACCGAGCCTAGGGTCGGCGACCCCTGTAGGAGGATGCCCTGGGCCCGAGAACCTGGGTGAAGCCGGGGTGACCAGCTGGGACGGGTACTGTCACCCGGC
This sequence comes from Georgenia wutianyii, assembly GCF_006349365.1. Classification (NCBI taxonomy): domain Bacteria; kingdom Bacillati; phylum Actinomycetota; class Actinomycetes; order Allobogoriellales; family Allobogoriellaceae; genus Georgenia; species Georgenia wutianyii. The sequence goes on along the minus strand of NZ_CP040899.1, from coordinate 2,961,690 downwards.
CTCTCACCCCCCGCGCGGGGCGACCTCGTGGAGGCGGCGAATCGGCGTCCCCGGCACCGCCGCGTCGCTACGCTCGCCCTGACCACGCGGCGACGAGGACGGGACGAGGATGGACGGGACCAGGGCCGGCGAGCGCGCCGTCTCCGAGCTGCTCGTCGCGGTGTGCCGCGACGAGGTCGGTGGCCGTGCTGCCGACGTGCCGGACGCCGCGCTCGTCCGGGCGGCCCGGCACCACCGGATCTCCCCGCTCACGCACGTCAGGCTCCGTGAGCAGGCCCCCCGGGCCGCCGAGCTGCTGCGCCCCGACCGCGACGTCGCCAAGTCCCTCCACATCCGGGCCGGGATGCTCCTCGGGCAGGTCGGTGAGCTCCTCGGGGGAGTGCCGTGGGTCGTATTCAAGGGCCCGGTGCTCTCCGAGCTCGCCCACCCGGTCCCCGGCCTGCGGCCCTACGGCGACCTCGACCTGCTCGTCGCCCCGCAGGACCTGCGCCGGGTGAGCGCGGCGCTCCTCGCCGCCGGCTGGGAGGTCGGGGACTACGAGGACATGCTCCGCAACCCCGAGGTCCCCGGTGAGATGCACTGGTTCACCCCCGCGGGCATCCCCGTGGACCTCCACTGGGCCATGGTCAACATGCGCTCACGGCGGCGGCTGTTCACCATCCCCACCGACGAGCTGCTGGCCCGGCGCCGGCAGGTGCGCATCGGGCTCGCGCGGGCGTGGACGATGGACGGGGCCGACTCCCTCGTCCACGTCGCCCTGCACGCCGCCCTCGCCGGCGCGAACCGGCTCGCGTGGATGCTCGACGTCGACCAGCTCGCCCGGCAGGTGGAGGACTGGGGGGTCGTGGCGGACCGCGCCGTGCAGTGGGGCGCCCAGGCCCAGGTCTCGCTCGCGCTGCGCAGGTCGGTGGCCACGCTCGGGACCCCGGTGCCGGACGAGGTCCACCGCAGGCTCGGGACGTCGGCGCCGCTGGGTGCGCTCCTGGACGCGGTCGACCGGCTCTGGCCGGTGGCAGCGCACCGCAGCGACGCCTCCGTGCCCCGGCTCGTCTCGCGCGCCGTGCGACCGGGCGCCGTGCGCACCGCTGTGCAGGTCGCGCGGAACGCCGGCCAGGGCATGCGCGACCGGGTGCGCCCGGCGGCCGGCCCCGCCCCGGACCGGGTGCCCGCCGGCCCGCAGGCGCTGGAGGTCTACCTCCGGGCGGTGGAGGCCGGCGCCCGGTCCGCGGCCGCCGCGCGGTGAGCGGCCCGGAGACCGTCGACGGTCGGCCGGTGACGGTCCTCCTCGTGCACGGGATCCGCGCGTCGCGGACGATGTGGCTGCGCCAGCTCACCGCGCTCGAGGAGGCCGGCGTGCCCGCCCTCGCCCCGGACCTGCCCGGGCACGGCGAGCGCGCGGCCGAGCCCTTCACGCTCGACGGCGCCCACGCGGCGATCGAGGACGCCGCGCGGTCCGCGGGCGGCGCCGTCGTCGTCGTGGGGCTGTCGCTCGGGGGGTACCTCGCCCTGCACTGGGCGGCCCGCACCGCACGGCCCGTCGCCGGGGTCCTCGCCGCGGGCTGCTCGACCCGGCCCAGAGGGCCCGGGCTGGCCGGCTACCGCCGGGTGGCCCGGCTCATCGCCCGGCTGCCGGACGGCGGACGCGGCCTCAACGACACCCTCGCCCGGCTCGCGCTGCCCCGGGAGGCCGTCGCCGACCTCGACGCGGGCGGCATGGCGCTCGGGGTGATGGACGCGGCGCTCGCCGCCGTCGCGGGCATCGACCCCGTCGCCGACCTCCGGGCGCTCGGGGACGTGCCGGTGCGACTGGTCAACGGCCGCTGGGACCACTTCCGCCTCGAGGAGCGCCGGCTGCTCGCGGCCTGCGCGAACGGCCGGCTCCACGTCGTCCCCGGAGCCCACCACCTCGTCTCCCTCGTTCGCCCGGCGGACTTCAACCGCATCATGCTCGACCTCGTCGCGGAGGTCGGCCCCGGCACGGTCAGGGCCGGCGGCTCGGGCTGATCCCGCCCAGGGCCCATGCCCGCACGCCGCCGACGATGCCCGCGCTGTTCGGCACGACGACCACCTCGTCGCCCAGCCGGTCGACCGCCTGCGGGGTGATCCGGCGGGAGTTCCCGCCACCGAGGTAGAGCCGGTCCCACAGGAAGACCGGCCGCAGCGAGTCGACCACCTGGCGGACGCGACGGGACCACATCGCATCGCCGAGCCGGAGCCGCTCGTGCTCCCCGATGTACTCGTCGTAGGTGAGCCCCCAGCGGGCGGGGGAGCGGGAGAGCTCGAGGTGCGGGGCGAGACGGCCGCCGTCGAACAGGGCGTTGCCCAGCCCGGTGCCGAGGGTGACGACGAGCTCGAGGCCCGCGCCGGCGATGACCCCGGCGCCGTGCACCTCGGCGTCGTTGAGGAGGAGGACCGGCATCCCGAGGGTCGCGCTGAGCGCGTCCTGGAAGTCCAGCCCCTCCCACGCCGTGACGAGCTCGGGCAGGACCCGGGTGCGCGGGCCGGCGCGGGTGACGTAGTGGGGGGTGCTCACGACGACGCCGTGGCGGATCATCCCGGGCATCCCGACGGTGGCGCGGTCGGCCGGCGGGAGCTGCTCGGCGAGCGCGCGGATCGTCTCGAGCAGGCGCTCGGGCGGCAGCGGGTAGGGGGTGGCCGCCCGGACGGGCGCGGCGTGCATGGTGCCGGCGGCGTCGAGCACGGAGGCCTTGATCCCCCCTCCGCCGCAGTCGACGGCGAGGGTGGCCGGCGCGCGGCCGTCGGTGCTCACTGGGTCCACCCGTCCGACGCTACTAGCCTCAGGCGGGTGAGCGCAGGAACCCCCACCCCGACCGGGACCCTCAGGGTCCGCCTCGACCTGCGCTACGACGGCACCGGCTTCGCCGGGTGGGCCACCCAGCCGGGCCTGCGCACCGTCCAGGGGACCCTGGAGGAGGCGCTGACCACCGTCCTGCGCCTCCCCGCGCCGGCCAGGCTCACCGTCGCGGGACGCACCGACGCCGGCGTGCACGCCCGCGGGCAGGTCGCCCACCTCGACGTCCCGCGCGAGGCGTGGGCGGCACTGCCCGGGCGCAGCGACCGCGCGCCGGGGGAGGCCCTCGTCGCCCGGCTCGCCGGGGTGCTCGGGCGGGGCGCACACCCCCGCGGCGCGGGTGACGTCGTCGTCTGGCGCGCCGCCCCCGCCCCCGCCGGGTTCGACGCGCGCTTCTCCGCGGTGGCCCGCCGCTACGCCTACCGGATCGCCGACTCTCCGGGCACCCGTGACCCCCTGCGCCGCCACGACGTCCTGTGGCACGGGCGACCGCTCGACGTCGCCGCGATGGACCTCGCCGCCCAGTGGCTGCTCGGGGAGCACGACTTCGCCGCGTACTGCAAGCCCCGGGAGGGGGCCACGACGATCCGCACCCTGCAGGTGCTGCGCTGGGAGCGGGTGCCCGAGGCCGACGGCGGGCTCGTCGTCGCCACGGTGCGTGCCGACGCGTTCTGCCACTCGATGGTCCGCGCGCTCGTCGGCGCGAGCCTCGCGGTGGGCGAGGGGCGCCGCCCGGTGGACTGGCCGGCCGCGGTCCTGGCCGCGGGGCGGCGCGACCCGGCCGTCGCCGTCGCCCCCGCCCACGGCCTCACCCTCGAGGAGGTCGCCTACCCGCCCGACGCGGAGCTCGCCGCGCGCGCGGCGCAGGCGCGCAACGTCCGCACCGCTGCCCGCCCCGCTCCCCGTGCGCGAGCCGGGAGCCGATGGCAGCCTGGAACCATGACCGAACCAGCAGAGGACACCCCCGCGACCAGCCCGGACCTCCAGTGGCCCGGCGAGGGGGACACCCGACCAGCTCTCCAAGGAGGACACGCTCGAGGAGCGGGGGGTCGACGACCTCATCGAGGAGGGGTACTCCCCGCCGGAGCGCGACCCGCTGCGCGGCCAGAACCTCACCGAGCGCGAGCTCATCGAGGGCCACACGCTCGACGAGCGGCTCGAGGCGGAGGAGCCGGAGGTCTGGGACGCTCCCGTGGCGGCCGACCCGTCCCGTGAGCCGGACCGCGCCGGACGGCTCGAGGCGGTGCCCGACGAGGCCGCCGGAGCCGGCGGTACGCGGGAGCAGGACATGATGGCGCGCGACGTCGGGGTCGCTGGGGGAGCGGCCAGCGCCGAGGAGGCAGCGGTGCGCGTGCGCGACGAGAACGACCCCATCGGGCTCACCGACGAAGGGGGTACCCCGGGCTGACCGGTGGCGCGTCTCACTCGACCCGGATCACGGGCCCTTTGACCAGGCCCGGACCGCGGCGGTACCCTTGGATGTCGTTGTGCATCCCTTTGCGCTCCCCGGTGCTCCCACTCGCCGGCGCCTGCGCGGATGCGCGCAGCGAGCATCACCAGACCATGGGCGGCAGTGCGCCTCGCGCACAGTGTCCGCCCTCGATGAGAGAAACGAAGGCTACGCCCGTGCGCACGTACACACCGAAGCCCGGCGACGTCGAGAAGAACTGGTACGTCATCGACGCTACCGACGTCGTCCTCGGCCGACTGGCGACCCACGTCGCCACCCTGCTCCGTGGGAAGCACAAGCCGAGCTTCGCTCCGCACGTCGACAACGGTGACTTCGTCATCGTCGTCAACGCGGAGAAGGTCGCCCTCACCGGCAGCAAGCTCGAAGACAAGCTCGCCTACCGCCACTCGGGCTACCCGGGCGGCCTCAAGGCGACCACCTACGCACAGCTGCTGGAGCGCTTCCCCGAGCGCGTCATCGAGAAGGCCGTGCGCGGGATGGTGCCCAAGACGACCCTCGGTCGTGACCAGCTCAAGAAGCTCAAGGTGTACGCCGGCCCTGAGCACCCCCACGCCGCGCAGCAGCCGCAGGCCTTCGAGATCACCCAGGTTGCCCAGTAGTCCGTCAGGACCGGGCAGCCTCTCACCAGGACACGAGGAGAACTGTGGCTGAGACCACTCCTGAGATCGAGCTGGACGACGAGAACGTCCCCAGCAGCTACACCACCGAGACCGAGGCGCCCGCCCAGGGCGCCGGTCAGAGCCTCACCGCTCCGGGCCAGGCGCTCGGTCGCCGCAAGGAAGCGGTCGCGCGCGTCCGACTCGTCCCCGGGACGGGCAACTGGACCATCAACGGCCGCACGCTCGAGGACTACTTCCCCAACAAGCTGCACCAGCAGCTCGTGAAGTCCCCGTTCACGCTCCTCGACATCGAGGGCCGCTTCGACGTCATCGCCCGGATCCACGGCGGCGGCATCTCCGGTCAGGCCGGCGCGCTGCGCCTCGGCGTGGCCCGCGCCCTCAACGAGATCGACGCGGAGTCCAACCGCCCGACGCTGAAGAAGGCCGGGTTCCTCACTCGCGACGCCCGCGCCGTCGAGCGCAAGAAGGCCGGCCTCAAGAAGGCCCGTAAGGCCCCGCAGTACTCCAAGCGCTGACCTGCGCCATGGACGACGGTCCCGTGCCGGCTCCGCCGGCCCGGGACCGTCGTCGTATCTCGACACCGACCTGAGACGTGAAGGACTGCTGATGCCTCGACTCTTCGGCACCGACGGCGTGCGAGGGCTCGCCAACCGGGACATCTCCGCCGAGCTGGCGCTCGGGCTGGGCGCCGCCGCCGCGCGGGTGCTCACCGCCAGCACGGAGGGTTCGGGCCGCCGGCCACGTGCCGTCATCGGCCGTGACACCCGCATCTCCGGTGACTTCCTCTCCGCCGCGATCGCCGCCGGGCTCACGAGCGCGGGCGTCGACGTCGTCCAGGTCGGCGTGCTGCCGACGCCCGGTGTCGCACACCTCACGGCGACGACGGACGTCGACCTCGGCGTCGTCATCTCCGCCTCCCACAACCCCATGCCCGACAACGGCATCAAGTTCTTCGCGCGAGGTGGCTTCAAGCTCGAGGACGCCATCGAGGACGCCATCGAGGAGAGCCTGGGCACCGACTGGGCGCGCCCGACGGGTGACGGCGTGGGCCGCATCGAGGAGGACGCGCGCTCCGCGGACCGCACGTACATCGACCACCTCGTCGCCGCCACCGGCCGACCGCTCGAGGGCCTGCGCATCGCCATCGACTGCGCCAACGGTGCCGCCAGCGACATCGCCCCGCTCGCCCTGCGGGAGGCCGGTGCCGACGTCGTCGTCATCAACGCCTCGCCCGACGGCCGCAACATCAACGACGACTGCGGCTCGACCCACCCCGAGCAGCTCCAGGCCGTCACCGTCGCCTCCGGCGCGGCGATGGGCGTGGCCTTCGACGGCGACGCCGACCGCTGCATCGCCGTGGACCACGCCGGCACCATCGTCGACGGTGACCAGATCATGGGGGTGCTCGCCACCGCGCTCAAGGAGCGCGGGCAGCTCGCCGAGGACACCCTGGTCGTCACCGTCATGAGCAACCTCGGCCTGCTCCTCGCCATGCGGGAGGCGGGCATCCGCACCGTGCAGACGGGGGTCGGGGACCGCTACGTGCTCGAGGCCATGCGCGCGGGCGGCTTCAACCTCGGCGGTGAGCAGTCCGGCCACGTCATCGCCAGCGACCACGCCACGACAGGCGACGGCCTGCTCACCGCGCTCCTCCTGGCGGCGCGGGTCGTGGAGAGCGGCCGCCCGCTCGCCGACCTCGCCTCGATCGTCACCCGGCTGCCGCAGACCCTCCTCAACGTCGGTGGCGTCGACAAGGCGCGCGCAGGGCAGGACGCCGTCCTCCAGGAGGCCGTCGCCGCCGCCGAGACGCGCCTCGGGGACACCGGCCGCGTCCTGCTCCGCCCCTCGGGCACCGAGTCGCTCGTCCGGGTCATGGTCGAGGCCGCGACCCAGGAGGAGGCCGACCTCGTCGCCGGCGAGCTGGCAGAGGTCGTGCGTGCGCGCCTGTCCCTCGGCTGACCACCGACCGGACCGACGACTCCTCCCCGGTGACATCCGGGGCCCGGCGGGATTCAATGGTGAGGTGAGCCCGGTGAGAACCTCGTGAGCGAGGCGATGATGGGGATCGAGGCCTGGGTCCTCGGCATGGCCGACTCCCCGTGGCTCCTGGTCGCCGTCCTCACGCTCGCCATGATCGACGGGTTCTTCCCGCCGGTCCCCAGCGAGTCGATCGTCATCGCCGTCGCCGTGCTCGCGATGACCGGGGAGGGGCCCAACCTGTGGCTGCTCATCCTCGTCGCCGCGACGGGCGCGTTCGCCGGGGACCTCATCGCGTACACGATCGGCACGAAGGTGCCCATCGACCGGTTGCGGATCTTCCAGGGAAGACGCGGGCAGGCCAGCCTGGGCTGGGCCAGGCGCGCCCTCGTCCACCGGGGCACCGTCCTCATCCTCTCCGCGCGCTTCATCCCGATCGGCCGTGTGGCGGTGAACATGACCGCGGGCGCCGTGCGCTTCCCGCGCCCCCGCTTCGTCCTCGTCGCCGGGATCGCGGCCATCCTCTGGGGCGGGTACGCGACGTTGCTCGGCATGGGCGCCGGCGTCTTCCTCCACGACCACCCGCTCGTCGCCGTCGGCGTCGGTGTGGCCGGTGGCGTGCTCCTCGGGTTCGGGGTCGACGCGCTGCTGCGGTGGGTCCATCGGCGCCTGGGCAGCAAGCTGCCCGAGAGCCTGGGGGCCCTGGACCCCGACTACGTGCCGCCCGCGGACCCGCCCGCGCCGGGGCGCGGCAGCGACGAGCGCACGAGCACCTCCGGCTAGATCTTGCGCAGGCGCATCCGGCGCATCCGGTGGTCGCCCGCCTTGGTGAGGACGAGGGAGGCCCGGCTGCGGGTCGGGAGGATGTTCTCCTCGAGGTTCGGCTCGTTGATCGTGCTCCAGATGCGGGTCGCCGTGGCGGTCGCCTCCTCGTCGCTGAGGTCCGCGTAGCGGCGGAAGTAGGACCGTGGGTCGGCGAACGCGGTGCGGCGCAGCGAGAGGAACCGGTCGACGTACCAGCGGCGCACGTCGTCGGTGCGGGCGTCGACGTAGATCGAGAAGTCGAAGAAGTCGCTCACCGCGAGGCTCGGGGAGCCGTCCGACGTCGTGCGCGCCGGCTGGAGGACGTTGAGGCCCTCGACGATGAGGACGTCCGGGCGGCGCACGGTGATCTGCTTGCCGGGGACGATGTCGTAGGTGAGGTGGTCGTACACCGGGGCGCTCACCTCCGGCACCCCGGACTTCACCGCGCTGAGGAAGCGCAGCAGCGCGCGCTGGTCGTAGGACTCCGGGAAGCCCTTGCGCGTCATGAGCCCGCGCCGCTCGAGCTCGGCGTTGGGGTGGAGGAAGCCGTCGGTGGTGACGAGCTCCACCCGGGGCGTGCCGGACCAGCGGCGCAGCATCTCGCGCAGGAGGCGCGAGGCCGTCGACTTCCCGACGGCCACCGAGCCGGCCACCCCGATGACGAACGGCGTGCGGCCCATCCGCTCCCCGAGGAACGTCGACGTCACCGACCCGAGCCGGCGCGAGGAGGCGACGTACAGCGACAGCAGCCTCGACAGCGGCCGGTAGACCGTGTCGACCTCCTCGAGGTCGATGGGGTCGCCCAGGCCGCGGAGGCGGTCGATGTCGCCGGCCGTGAGCGGCTGCGGGGTCGACGCCGACAGCCTGCTCCACGCCCTGCGGTCGAGCTCCAGGAAGGGGGACAGCGACGTGGGGGCTGCCGGGAGCGCGGGCTGGGTCACGGCACACAGTGTCCCCTACCGCGAGGTGTGCCGCGCCCGGCCGCCGCCCGAGACGATAGCCTGGGCGACATGTGCGGAATCGTGGGTGCCGTGTCCGTGGCGAGCGCAGGCACCCCGCCTGCCGAGGTCGTGCTCGACGGGCTGGCCCGTCTGGAGTACCGGGGCTACGACTCCGCGGGGATCGCCGCCGTCACCGACGGCGGGCTCGCGGTGCGCAAGAAGGCAGGCAAGCTCCAGAACCTGCTCGACGAGCTCGAGCGCTACCCGCTGCCGCCCTCCAGGGCCGCGATCGGGCACACCCGGTGGGCCACCCACGGCGGCCCCACCGACGAGAACGCCCACCCGCACCTGTCCGGGGACGGCAACCTCGCCGTCGTCCACAACGGGATCATCGAGAACTACGCCGCGCTGCGCCGCGAGCTCGAGGCCGACGGCGCGCTCTTCCTCTCCCAGACCGACACCGAGGTCGTCGCCCACCTCCTGGGACGTGCCTACGCCGGTGACCTCACCGCCGCGATGCTCGCCGTGACCGCGCGGCTGGAGGGGGCCTTCACGCTCGTCGCCGTCCACGCCGACCACCCGGGCACGATCGTCGCGGCCCGCCGCAACTCCCCGCTCGTCATCGGGCTGGGCGAGGGCGCGAACTACCTCGGCTCCGACGTCGCCGCGTTCGTCTCCCAGACCAAGCGGGCGCTGGAGGTCGACCAGGACCAGGTCGTCACCCTCACCGGCGACTCCGTCACCGTCGTGGACGCCGCCGGCCAGGAGGTCGAGCCGCGGGCGTTCACCGTCGAGTGGGACGCCGCCGCGGCCGTCAAGGGCGGCTTCGACTCCTTCATGGACAAGGAAATCCACGACCAGCCCCAGGCCGTGGCCGACACCCTGCTCGGGCGCACCGACGAGCTCGGCCGTCTCAAGCTCGACGAGCTGCGCATCGACGAGACGATCCTGCGCAGCATCGACAAGATCATCGTCGTCGCCTGCGGCACCGCCGCCTACGCCGGGTTCGTCGCGAAGTACGCCATCGAGCACTGGTGCCGCATCCCGGTCGAGGTCGAGCTCGCCCACGAGTTCCGCTACCGCGACCCCGTCGTCAACGAGAAGACGCTCGTCGTCGCGGTCTCCCAGTCCGGGGAGACGATGGACACGATCATGGCCGTGCGGCACGCGCGCGAGCAGGGCTCCAAGGTGCTCGCCGTCGTCAACACCTACGGCTCGACGATCGCGCGGGAGTCCGACGCCGTCCTGTACACCCACGCCGGGCCGGAGGTCGCCGTCGCCTCGACGAAGGCCTTCATCGCCCAGATCACCGCGACCTACCTCCTGGGCCTCTACCTCGCCCAGCTGCGCGGCAACAAGTACATCGACGAGGTCGCCGACTACCTCGCCGAGCTCGGGCGCATCCCCGCCCGCATCGAGGAGGTCCTCTCCCGCCAGGACGAGGTCCGCGAGGTCGCCCGCGCGATGCGCGACACGACGTCGGTGCTCTTCCTCGGGCGGCACGTGGGCTACCCGGTGGCGCTCGAGGGTGCGCTCAAGCTCAAGGAGCTCGCCTACATCCACGCCGAGGGCTTCGCCGCCGGGGAGCTCAAGCACGGGCCGATCGCGCTGGTCGAGGAGGGACAGCCGGTCTTCGTCGTCGTCCCCACGCCGCGCCGGCCCACCCTGCACGCCAAGGTCATCTCCAACATCCAGGAGGTGCGGGCGCGCGGTGCGCGGACCCTCGTCATCGCCGAGGACGGCGACGACGCCGTCGAGCCGTACGCCGACGTCGTCTTCCGCTACCCGGCCACGCCGACGCTCATGACGCCGCTCGTGTCCGTCGTGCCGTTGCAGATCTTCGCCTCCGAGCTCGCCCGGGCGAAGGGCTACGACGTCGACCAGCCGCGCAACCTCGCGAAGTCCGTGACCGTGGAGTGAGCCGGTGATCGTCGGGGTGGGGATCGACGTCGTCGACGTCGAACGGTTCATGGCGACCCTCGAGCGCACGCCCCGGCTGCGGGACAGGCTCTTCACCACCGAGGAGCGCGGCCTGCCGCCGGCCTCGCTCGCGGCGCGCTTCGCCGCGAAGGAGGCCATCGCCAAGGCGCTCGGGGCACCGGGCGGCATGTCGTGGCAGGACTGCACCGTCGAGCGTGTGCCGGGCGGGGCGCCGGTCGTCCACGTGCGCGCCTCCGTCGCGCAGCGGGCCGCCGAGCTCGGCGTGCGCACCTGGCACCTGTCCATCTCCCACGACGCCGGGATCGCCTCGGCCATGGTCGTCGCCGAGGGCTGATGATCCGCGCACACGAGGCACAGGCGATCCGGGAGGCGGAGGCCCCCCTGCTCGCCGCCACCCCGACCGACGCGCTCATGACCCACGCCGCCTTCGCCGTCGCGACGGCCGTGCTCGAGGAGCTCGACCGGCTCGGGGCGCGCCGCAGCGGCACGACGGTGCTCCTGCTCGTCGGCGGTGGCAACAACGGCGGGGACGCCCTGTACGCCGGCGCCTACCTCGCCCGCCGCGGGCTGCAGGTGGCCGCCGCGCTGTGCACCGACCGCCCCCACGAGCGCGGCCTGGCCGCGGCGCGCCGGGCCAGGGTCCGCACCCACGACGTCCTCGACGCCGCCGGCCGGCCACGCGAGGAGCTCCTCACCGTCCTCGCCGACCGCGCCGGGGTGTGGCTCGACGGGCTCACCGGCATCGGCGCGCGCGGCGCCCTGCGCGAGCCGCTCGCCGGGATCGTCACGGCGCTCGCCGACCGGCGGGCCGCGATGCCCGACGAGCCGACCGTCGTCGCCGTCGACGTCCCCTCGGGCATCGGGGTCGACGACGGCACGGTGGCCGGGCCGGTCCTGCGCGCGGACGTCACGGTGACGATGGGCGCGGCCAAGCCGGGCCTGCTCGCCCGCCCGGCCGAGGCGCTCGCCGGACGGCTCGTCGTCGTCGACATCGGGCTCGGGCTGGGGGAGGCGGCCCTCGCCCGCCTCGGCCCCGCCGACGTCGCCGACCTGCTCCGCCCGCCCCTGCCCACCGACCACAAGTACACGCGCGGTGTCCTCGGCCTCGTCGCCGGGTCGACGACCTACCCCGGCGCCGCCGTCCTCGCCGCCGCCGGCGCGCTGCGCACCGGCGTGGGCATGGTGCGCTACCTCGGCCCGGAGGGCCCCACCCGCCTCGTCCACGAACGCTTCCCCGAGGTCGTCGCCGGCAGCGGCCGGGTCCAGGCCTGGGCTGCCGGCAGCGGCGTCGACCCGGCCGACGAGGGACGCGCCGAGGACGTCCGCGACGCCCTGCGCCGGGCGCTCGCCGACGGCCTGCCCGCCGTCCTCGACGCAGGGGCGCTGGCCCTGGCCCCCGAGCGGCTGCCCGCGACCGTCGTCCTCACCCCGCACGCCGGGGAGCTCGCCCAGCTCCTCACCGAGCGCGGGGAGAGGACGAGCCGCGCCGACGTCGAGGCCGCGCCGCTGCCCGCCGCCCGCCGCGCCGCCGCGCTCACCGGCGCCACCGTCCTGCTCAAGGGGGCGACGACGGTCGTCGCCGCCCCGGGCGGCACCACCCTCACCCAGGCCGACGGCGGCCCGTGGCTGGCCACCGCCGGCACCGGCGACGTGCTCGCCGGTGTGCTCGGGGCGCTGCTCGCCCAGCGCGCGGAGGACCTCGCCGGCGGGGGAGACCCGGACGGCGCCCTCACCGCCGAGCTCGCCGCGGCCGCGGCCCTCCTCCACGGCCGGGCCGGGACGCGTGCGTCCGCCGGTGGCCCGGTCACCGCCCTCACGGTGGCCGACGCCCTCCCCGGCGTCGTCGCCGACGTCCTGGCCTCACCCTGAGGGCCGGGCACAGGTGGGAGACTCGGGGACTGTGAGCTACTACCCGGCCCGGGCGGTCGTCGACCACGCCGCCATCCGCGCGAACGTCGAGCGGCTGCGCGCCGTCGCCGGCCGTGCGGAGGTCATGGCCGTGGTCAAGGCCGACGCCTACGGGCACGGCCTCCTCCCGGTCGCGCGCACCGCGCTGGCCGCCGGGGCGACCTGGCTCGGCGTCGCCCAGCTCGGGGAGGCGCTCGGCCTGCGCGCCGCGGGCGTCACCGAGCCGCTCCTCACGTGGATCTACGCGCCGGGCGCGCCCCTGACCGACGCGGTCGCCGCCGGGATCGACGTCTCGGCCGCCGCGCCGTGGGCGCTGGAGGAGCTCGCCGCGGCCGCCGTGCGCGCCGGCCGGCCCGCCCGCGTCCACCTCAAGGCCGACACCGGGATGGGCCGCGGCGGCGCCCGGCCCGAGGCGTGGGACGGGCTCGTCGACCACGCCGCCCGGCTCGCCGCGGAGGGCACGCTCGACGTCGTCGGGGTGTGGTCCCACCTCGCCCGGGGCGACGAGCCGGAGGCCTCCACCACCGCCGAGCAGGTCGCGGCCTTCCGCGCGGCGCTCGCCGTCGTCTCCCGCGCGGGCCTGCACCCCGCCGTGCGCCACCTCGCGGCGTCCTCCGGGACGCTCTTCCACCCCGAGACCCACTTCGACCTGGTCCGGCCCGGCATCGCCCTCTACGGCCTGTCGCCGGCGCCCGACGTCGCGAGCCCCGTCGACCTCGGCCTGCGCGCGGCGATGCGCCTGGAGGCCGACGTCATCCTCACCAAGGACGTCCCCGTCGGCACGCGCGTCGGCTACGGCCACACCTACGCCACCCCGGAGGCCGGGCGGCTCGCCCTCCTCCCGCTCGGCTACGGCGACGGCATCCCCCGCCACGCCGGCAGCACCGGGCCGGTCCAGCTCGCCGGGCGCAGGGCGCGCATCGCCGGCCGGGTGAGCATGGACCAGATCGTCGTCGACCTCGGCCCCGGCGCCGACGTCGCCCCCGGTGACGTCGCCGTCCTCTTCGGCGACGCCCGCGACGGCGTCCCCACGGCCGAGGACTGGGCGGCGGCGGCCGGCACCATCGGCTACGAGATCGTCACCCGCCTCGGCACCCGCGTCCCCCGTACCCACGTCTCGCAGGAGGTCACCCCGTGAGCACCACCTGGCAGCTGCCCGACCCCGAGGCCACCCGCGAGCTGGGCCGCCGGCTCGCCGGCGTGCTCCGGGCCGGGGACCTCGTCGTCCTCACCGGCGACCTCGGCGCCGGGAAGACGACCCTCACCCAGGGCATCGGCACCGGGCTCGGGGTGCGGGGCCAGGTCGCCTCCCCGACGTTCATCATCGCCCGCTCCCACCCGAGCCTCGGGCAGGGCCCCGACCTCGTCCACGTCGACGCCTACCGCCTCGGGTCCCTCGCCGAGGTCGACGCGCTCGACCTCGACAGCTCCCTGGAGGACTCGGTCACCGTCGTCGAGTGGGGCGAGGGGATGGTCGAGGACCTCACCGAGGACCGGCTCGAGATCAGCGTCGCGCGTCCCCGCGGCGGCCTGGCCGGGCAGGACGAGGTCGCCGACGCGGGCACCCGCACGGTCACCGTCCGCGCCGTCGGGCCGCGCTGGGAGGGTGTGGACCTCGCCTCCGCCGTCGGGCGGGCGGACGCCTGGGACCGGCCGTGACCCACCGGCTGCTCAGGGCGGTGCTCACCGCGCTGCTCGTCGCCGTCCCCACCGCCGCCCTCGCCGCGACCGAGGACCCCGGCGCTCCCGCCGTCGTCGTCACGACCGCGCCCGAGGACGTCGTCGCCTGGTTCGCCGAGCAGGGGCCCCGCGCCCTCACCGCGGCGGAGCTCGACGCGCCCGACCAGCTCACCGTCGGCACCCCCCGGCCCGTCGCGAGGTGGACCGAGGCCTTCCTCACGGGGCAGGACGCCGACCAGGTGGCCGAGCAGACCGCGGAGTGGGTCGCCCCGGTGCTGCGCCAGGTCGAGGACGTGGCCGAGGCCGTCGCCGTCGTCCATGCCGCCGAGGACGGCGGGCTCGAGCTCGTCGCCGTCGTGGCGGACACGCTGCTCGCCGAGACGGTCGCCGGGGCCCCCGAGGATGCCGTCCTCGTCGCGGACGACACCGTCGAGGGCTGGTTCGGGCTCCTCGACGGGGAGGTCCGCGCGGTGTCCGAGGGCGCCCGCGGCGTGCTCCAGGGCTCGCTGCCCCCCGAGGTCTTCCAGACCTTCCTCGCCGGTTGGCACGGGGAGTCCGGCACGGCCCCGCCCCGGGCGGCGGAGCAGGAGGACGCCGCCGCGCTCTCCCCGCTCGTGCCGGTCGCGATCATCGTCGTGGGCGCGGTCGTCGCCTGGCTGCTCGTGCGCCACTACCGGCGCGCGGACTCCCGGATCGCGGCCGACGTCCGCGCCGGGCTGGAGCCGCCCCCGCCGGGGGAGGACACCGCCACCGAGGACCCGGCGCAGCGGTAGCCGCGTGCCCGCCGTGCCCCGCGCGGACTACCCTGGGCGCGTGCGAACCCTGTGCATCGACACCTCCGCCGGCAGCGCCGTCGCCCTCCACGACACCGAGGCCGGCGTCCTGGCCCGGGCGCGCAGCGCCGACCACCGCGGACACGCCGAGCGGCTGTCCGCCCTCGTCGTCGAGGTGCTCGAGGCGGCCGGTCTCACGACGGCGGACGTCGACCGGGTCGCGGTCGGCACGGGGCCGGCGCCGTTCACCGGGCTGCGCGTGGGCATCGTCACCGCGCTCGCCCTCGGTCGGGCGCGCGGGATCCCCGTCCACGGCGTGAGCAGCCTCGACGTCCTCGCGCGCCAGGTCCTCGACCTCGAGCCGGACGCCACCGTCGTCGTCCTCGGTGACGCGCGGCGCAAGGAGGTGTACTCCGCGCGCTACCGCGCGCTCGGGGCGGACGACGTCGAGCTGCTCGAGGGCCCTCGCGTCGGCCCGGCGGCGGACGTCGCCGGTGACGCGCTGGGCGCGGCCGTCGACCAGCCGCCCGTCGTCGTCGCCGGGGCGGGCGCGGTGCTCTACGCGGACGTCGTGCCCCCGACGCCGGGGACCCCCGACGAGGTCGACCCAGGCGTGCTCGGGCGGATCGTGGCGGCACGCCTGGCGCGCGCCGACGCCGGTGAGGACGTCGCGCTCGGCACCGAGCCGCTCTACCTGCGCCGCCCGGACGTGTCCCCGGCGGGAGCCCGCAAGCGGGCCTCGTGACCCTCCGGCCGCTGCGCGAGGGCGACCTCGACCGGGTGATGGAGCTCGAGGCCGAGCTCTTCGGTCGTGGCGCCTGGTCCCGCGAGGTCTACCTCGGCGAGCTCGCCCTGGCCGGCCGGTACTACGTCGCGGCCGAGGAGGACGGCGTGCTCGTCGGCTACGCGGGGATCGCGCTGGCGGAGGACTCCGAGGTCATGACCGTCGGGGTCGCTCCCGCGAGCCGCGGCAGGGGCGTGGGGGCGGCACTGCTCGCCGACCTGCTCGAGCGGGCCCGTGCCGCCCGCGCCCGCCACGTGTTCCTCGAGGTGCGGGCCGGCAACGACGCCGCCCAGCGGCTCTACCGCCGGGCGGGGTTCGAGGAGATCGGCACCCGGCCGCGCTACTACGGCGACGAGGACGCCGTCGTCATGCGGCTGCGGCTGCGTGGTGGCCTGGGGGACCTCACCGCCGGCTGACGGGCGCGGCCAGTGCCCGGGGCCGGCCGCGGTCACAGGACGACGGCGGCCGTCTCGAAGTCGAGGCGCCCGGCGCGCGGCCGAACGGCCCCGTCCTCCTCGCTCGCGGCGTGCCCGACGTTGAGCACCGCGAGGGTGCGCCAGCCCGACTCGGCGAAGAGCTCGGCGTCCACGCCAGCGGCGTCCAGGCCGGTCATCGGGCCGACGGCGAGACCAGCCGCGCGCAGCCCGAGGATGAGGTAGCCGAGCTGGATGAGGGCGTTCGTGCGGGCGAAGCCGTCGCGGAACTCGGGGTCGCCGTCCATCTTCTCCCGGGCCCCGGGGCGGTGCGGCGCGAGGACGTCGAAGTGCTCGTGGAACGCCGGGTCGTAGGCGACGACGATGCTCAGCGGCGCGACGAGGGTCTTGTCCTGGTTGCCCTTGGCCAGGTGCGCGACGAGACGCTCGCGGCCCTCGCCCCGCTCGACCAGCGCCAGGCGCAGCGGCTGGCAGTTCATCGCCGTCGGCGCCCAGCGCACCGCCTCGTAGACCTCACGCACCGTCGCGACGTCGACCGGCTCGTCGGTGAAGAGGTTGGTCGTGTGCGCGTCCTGGAAGATCCGCGGGTCGAGGGAGACAGAGGGGTGCTGGAGAACGTCGGTCGTCATGTCGGTGGCAACGACGCCGGCCGCGCGCCCCATCCCGCGGTGCCGGTGATGTCGGCCACACGTGTCCCGGCACGGTGGCGCACTACCCTGTGGGGGTGAGCGAACCACTGGTCCTCGGGATCGAGACGAGCTGCGACGAGACCGGCTTCGCGCTGGTCCGCGGCCGCGAGCTGCTCGCCGACGTCACCGCCTCCTCGATGGACGAGCACGCACGCTTCGGGGGCATCGTGCCCGAGGTCGCGAGCCGGGCCCACCTCGAGGCCTTCGTCCCCACGCTCGACGCCGCGCTCGACGCCGCCGGGTGCCGCCTGGAGGACGTCGACGCCGTCGCCGTGACGGCCGGCCCAGGACTCGTGGGCTCGCTCACCGTCGGCGTCGCCGCCGCGAAGTCCCTCGCCCTCGCCCTGGACCGCCCGCTCTACGGCGTCAACCACGTCATCGGGCACATCGCCGTGGACGAGCTCGTCCACGGTCCGTTTCCCCGAGCGCTTCGTCGGGCTCGTCGTCTCGGGCGGTCACACGAGCCTGCTCGAGGTGCGCGACATCGCCACCGACGTCGTCGAGCTCGGCCAGACGCTCGACGACGCCGCGGGGGAGGCCTTCGACAAGGTCGGCCGCCTGCTCGGGCTGCCCTACCCGGGCGGCCCGCACGTCGACCGGCTCGCCAGGGAGGGCGACCGCGCAGCGATCCGCTTCCCGCGCGGGCTGTCCAAGGGCAAGGACGCCGTGCGCCACCCCTACGACTTCTCCTTCTCGGGACTGAAGACGGCCGTGGCCCGCTACGTCGAGGGCGTCGAGGACGCGGGCGAGGAGCTCGCCGCCGCCGATGTCGCGGCCTCGTTCTCCGAGGCGGTCGCCGACGTCCTGGTGAGCAAGACGCTGGTCGCCGCCCAGCGCGCCGGCACGGGGACCGTCGTCGTCGGCGGTGGCTTCTCGGCGAACTCGCGGCTGCGCGAGCTGTTCGCCGAGCGTGGCGAGGTGCACGGCATCGAGGTGCGCATCCCGCCGATCCGCTACTGCACCGACAACGGCGCGATGATCGCCGCGCTCGGCTCGGCGATGCTGCGTTCGGGCGTGGCGCCGTCGGCGATCGACATCCCGGTCGACTCCGGCATGCCGCTCACGCTCGTGCGCGCCTGAGGCCTCACCCCGAGCTTCACCCTCCGCCCGTCGTCCTCGGCCCCCCGGTCATCTCCGCCGGGCGAGGGGATCGTGGCTACCGTCACCTCATGACTACAGGTGTGCCGCCTCGTGAGGGCTGGGTGGACGTCGCCAAGGGGGGCGCGATCATCCTCGTCGTGCTCTACCACGCGGCCTTCTTCCTCGACGACGTGGGCCTGGCCTGGTTCTGGGGAGAGGCCGGCGGCGCGCTGACGACCTTCCGGATGCCGCTCTTCTTCTTCACCGCCGGGCTCTTCGCCGCGAGGGCGCTCTCCCTGGACCTGCGCCACCTGCTCGCGCGGCGGGTCCTCCTGCTGCTGTGGCTCTACGTCCTGTGGTCCTTCACCTGGACGCTGGCGTTCCGGGTGCTCCCGAACCTCGACCACGTGCCGACCTGGGGTGAGCTCGGCCTGATCCTCGTGTGGCCCCACGCGAGCACCAGCACCTGGTTCATCTACTCCCTGGCGCTGTACTTCGTGGTGGCCTGGGCGATCCGCCGGCTGCCGGTGTGGGCGCAGCTGACGCTCGCCGCCGTGGTGTCCGTCGCCTTCGAGGCCGGCGTGCTCGACACGGGGAACATGACGCTGGACAAGATCGCGACGTACTTCGTCTTCTTCCTGGCGGCCGCGCTCCTGGGGCCCAGGGTCCGGGACGCAGCACGTCTGGTGCGCCCGCGCCACGCGGTCGTGGCCGCGGCAGGCTACCTCGCCGTCTCGGCAGCGGTGTCCGCGGCGGACGCGATGCGGGTCCCGGGTGTCCGCCTCGGCGTGAGCTGCCTCGCCGTCGCCTTCGGCGTCGCTCTCGCCGTGGTGCTGAGCAGGAGTCCCGCCATGTGGTGGCTGGAGTTCCTGGGGCGCCGGACGCTCCCGATCTACGTCCTGCACTTCTACCCGGTGATCGTCCTGAGCGCGCTGCTCGAGCCGGTCGCTGCGCGGGATCGGCTGGGCCGCCCCGGTGCTCCCGCTGGTGCTGACCGCCGGGGCGATCCTCTTCAGCCTGGGCGTGGAGCGGGTCACGCGCCAGGTGCCCGGGCTCTACACCCTGCCCTCGGTGCGCAGGCGGCGGGCCACCTCCGCCCGGAGACCCGCGCCGGACCCGGCTGCCTGACCGTCCGGCCGGACCGGCGGGCGGACACGCTCAGAGCGGCCGGCCGGCCCTCATCTCGGCGACGAGCGAGGCGACGACGGCGTCGAGGTCGCCGTCGTTGCGGCGGGCAACCCGGCGCTGGCGCTGGTAGGACGCGCCCCTTGCGGATGATCGTGCGCACGCCGTCGAGCTCCTCCAGGCAGCCCAGCCGGTCGGCGACCGGCTCGAGCGTGCGCAGCAGCTCATCGAGGGAGTCGGTGACGAGCTGCTCGTTGCCCGCGGCGTCGAGGATGACGATGGCGTCCATGCCGTAGCGCGCCGAGCGCCACTTGTTCTCGTGGAGGTACCACGCGGGCATCCGCGGCAGCTCCCGGCCCTCGTCGAGCATCGTCGAGAAGTGCTCGACGAGGCAGTGGGTGAGCGCCGCGAGGGCGAGCACCTCGGTGAGGTTCGAGGCGCCGTCGAACACCCGCATCTCCAGGGTGCCCAGGTGCGGGGCCGGGCGGATGTCCCAGCGGACCTCGTTGAAGTGGTCGATGACGCCGGTGTGGAGCATGTCCCGCGTGTAGGCCTCCAGCTCCTGCCACTGGTCGAAGAGCTGGGGCAGCCCGGCGGTGGGCAGCTGCTGGAAGAGCAGCGCGCGGTTGGAGGCATAGCCGGTGTCGCGCCCGGACCAGAACGGGGAGGGAGGCCGACAGCGACTGCAGGTGGGGGAAGTAGGAGAGCATCGCGCGCAGGATCGGCAGCACCTTGCGCTGGTGCTCGACGCCGACGTGGACGTGGACGCCGTAGATGACCATCTGGCGGCCCCACCACTGGGTGCGCTCGATGAGGGTGGCGTAGCGCTCCTTGTTCGTCACCCGCTGGTCGTCGTACTGGGCGAAGGGGTGGGTGCCGGCGCACATGAGGTCCACCCGCAGCGGTTCGCACACCGCGCGCAGCTCCTCGATCGTGCGCTCGAGGTCCGTGCCCGCCTCGCGCACGGTCGCGGCCACCCCGGAGACGACCTCGATGGTGTTGAGCAGGAGCTCGGGGTGGACGTTGGGGTGGGCGTCCGCGCCCGCGGGCCGCACCCCCTCGAGGACCGTCGGGGCGACCTGGCGCAGGTGCCCGGAGTCGGCGTCGACGAGGGCGAGCTCCCACTCGATGCCGATCGTCGACCGCGCCGACGGCGCGAAGGGGATCTCCATGGGCCCATGATGCCGTCGAGTGCCCGGCGAGGACGACAGGGCGCTCAGACCGGCTCGACGACGATGACCGTCTGCCGGCCCGCGACGCGCGTGAGGACGATCGTCGCGCTGGCGGGACCGCTGAGCGAGAGCTGGCGGCGCAGCTGGGCGGGCTCCACCGCGGTGCCCCGCTTCTTGATCGTCAGCGTGCCGACCTGACGGTCGCGCAGGTAGGTGCGCAGTGGCTTGAGCGAGAACGGGAGGGAGTCGAGCACCCGGTAGGCGGTGAGGAACGGGCTGTCCTCCAGCCGCGGGCCGGTGAGGTAGGCGATCGAGTCCGCGACCAGCCCGGCGCCGACGAGCTCGCCGGCCCGGGCGACGAGCCCGGCGCGGAATGACCGCGCCGTCGGGCTCGTAGAGGTAGTGGTCGAGCGGGCGGACCTCACCCGTGCGCACGGGCGCGTCCGCGGTGGCGACGGCGTCGTCGGCCAGGGTGTGCGCGCCGCCGTCGCGCAGGACGAGCGCGCTGCGGCCCGGGCCCTCGGGAGCCAGGGCGCCGAACCACAGCCCGGCCTCGACGACGTCGCCGTCGACGCTCACCCACTGGGCGTGGCTCTCCGGCGGGAGCATCGTGTGCGGGATGCCCGGGGCGACCTTGAGGCCGAGGGCGGGCACCTGCTCACGCAGCGCGAGCAGCTGGTCCAGGGGCGGGGTGTAGGCCCGGGGGTCGAAGACCCGTCGCCCTCCGGTGGTGCGGCGGGCCGGGTCGGCGAACACGGCGTCGACGCCCTCGGCGCGCAGGTCGACGGCCATCGCGTCGGCGTGCCGGACCGTGACGTCGGGGAAGTGACGGGTGTTGACGGTGGCCACCGCCGCGGTGAGCTCGTCCTGCTCGACGGCGAGGACCGACAGCCCCAGCGCCCCCATCGCCATCGCGTCCCCGCCGATCCCGCAGCCGAGGTCGGCTACGAGGGTGGCGCCGGCCCCGGAGTAGCGAGCGGCGTGGCGGGCGGCGACGGTGAGCCGGGTGGCCTGCTCGAGCCCCGCCTGGGTGAAGAGCATCCCCGTCGGCGAACTCCCGGAACTTGGCCCGGCCCTTGGCGCGCAGCCGCGACTGCGTCATCGCCGCGGCGACGAGCTCGGCGTCCACCCCGCGCTCGCGCAGGCCGCTCGCCAGCCGCAGGGCGGTCGTCTCGTCGTAGGGCGGGAGCTGGCCGAGCAGCGCCCAGCCCTCCGGGGAGAGCAGCTTGCTCAGCGCACTGGGGTCCACCCGTCGATCCTAGGTGGACGGCGGACGGGAGCAGCACGTTGGCACTCGCCTTGACCGAGTGCTAACCCGGGCATAGATTTGGGCATGTTGCGGCACTGCTGCAGCGCCAGCACCCGAACCCAGGGCCGACCCCCGCGACGGCGGCCCGGTAGGGGAGGGTGCGATCTGACCTTGTTCCGTACCCACTCATGTGAAGGGGAGGTCCGTAGTGTCGGTCTCCATCAAGCCCCTCGAGGACCGCATCGTCGTGCAGACGCTCGAGGCCGAGCAGACCACGGCGTCTGGCCTCGTCATCCCGGACACCGCCAAGGAGAAGCCCCAGGAGGGCACCGTCGTCGCCATCGGCCCCGGCCGCGTCGACGACAGCGGCAACCGCGTCCCCATGGACGTGGCCGTGGGTGACGTCGTCATCTACAGCAAGTACGGCGGCACCGAGGTGAAGTACGCCGGCGAGGAGTACCTCATCCTCTCCGCGCGCGACGTCCTCGCCGTCGTCGAGAAGTGACGTCCGCCTAGTCCGGACGCGAACAACGGGCCCCGGTCCTCCGTCATGGAGGGCCGGGGCCCGTCGTCGTGCGGCGGCGACGCCGCGGAAGTCAGCTGGCCCGACGCAGCGGGGTGGACAGGATCTGCAGGCGCTCGTCCTCGGACAGGCCGCCCCACACGCCGTAGGGCTCGCGCACCTTGAGGGCGTGCTCACGGCACTGCTGGATCACGGGGCACTGTGCGCACACGACCTTGGCGGCCTCGTCGCGCCGACGGCGGGTGCCTCCACGCTCGCCCTCGGGGTGGAAGAAGAGGTTGGGGTCGGCCTCGCGGCACTTGCCCTGGTACTGCCACTCCCACAGATCCATGATCGGGCCGGGGAGCCTCGAGAGCTCTGCCATGTCCGCGCTCCTTCGTTCGGGTTGCGACTCGGGGCCGCCTGGGCGAATGGGTTGAACCTAGCAACCGATGCAAGGGTTGTTCAAGTCCCTTCCGGAAGTGATTCAGGAACCGACTCACGAACGGCCGGTGCGCGCGTCACCGGCGGCGCGCTGCGGTGGGCGCGTTCGGCGCCCGGGGCGGAGGTGCCCTAATCTCTGTCGGGGTGGATGATCGAGGTCGAGGCGGAGGAGGACAGGTGGCGCGAGCGACCCCCGGTGCGGGGAGCGGCGACTCCCGGCTCGAGGCGGCACCGCTGACCGTGGCAGCTGTTGCGCGTACCTTGGGCGTCGCCGCGTCGACCCTGCGCACCTGGGACCGCCGCTACGGCCTCGGCCCCTCCGCGCACCAGGCCGGCAGCCACCGTCGCTACACCCCCGAGGACGTCGCCCGGCTCCAGACCATGCGCCGGCTCACCCTGCGCGGGGTCGCGCCCGCCGACGCCGCCCGCATCGCCACCGAGCCCGGCGGCTCGGAGGGGCAGACCGTCGCCGACGAGGTCCCGGCCGTCACCGTCGACGACGGGTCCCTCGCGCTCGACCCGCTCACCCTCGCGGCCGCCGCCGTCGAGCCCGACCTGCGGCGCGTCCACCGGATGCTCCAGCGGGCCACCCGCCAGGCCGGCGTCGTCGCCGTGTGGACCGACCTCGTCCAGCCCGCCGAGGACATGGTCGACCAGGGCCGACGGCGCCTGGGTGAGCGTCCCGGCACCGACCCGCACGGCGTCATGCACGTGGGGCTCATGCAGGCCATCCGCGAGCTCGTCGTCACGGGCCCCTCGCCCGTGCGCATCCTCGCCGCCCCGGAGGACCGGGTGCGGGCGCACGTCATCGCCGGCGGGCTGGCGGAGAACGACCTCGGCGCGCTCGTCGTCGGGGCGGAGCACGTCGCGGACGTCGAGCTCGACAGCTGGCTCCCGCCCGGGGAGGCGAAGGTCCTCGCCGTCATCGGGAACCCACCCGTCACGGAGGAGATCGTCACCCGCGCCTCCGAGCGCGGGGACGTCGAGGTCTTCCTCCTCGGCAGCCAGAGCCCGGCGATCTGGCTGCGCAAGGTCCATCGCGTGCGCACCGCCCAGGCAGCCGTGGCGGAGATCACCGCCGCTGTCCGCGAGTAGACCCCGGCACCCACCGGCCCGCGGGCGCACGTAGGATCGTCCCGTGAGCGACTCCACCGACCCCTTCGGCCTCACGGGCCTGACCTAC
The DNA here is from genome assembly GCF_006349365.1 of Georgenia wutianyii. Lineage (NCBI taxonomy): Bacteria > Bacillati > Actinomycetota > Actinomycetes > Allobogoriellales > Allobogoriellaceae > Georgenia > Georgenia wutianyii. The sequence goes on along the minus strand of NZ_CP040899.1, from coordinate 2,938,101 downwards.
GACGACGTCCTCCTCCTGCCCGGAGCCACCGACGTCATCCCCTCCGAGGTGGACACGACGGCGCGGCTGACCAAGGAGATCAGCCTGCGCGTCCCGCTCGTGTCCGCCGCGATGGACACCGTGACCGAGTCGCGGATGGCGATCGCCATGGCCCGCCAGGGCGGCATCGGCATCCTCCACCGCAACCTGTCCATCCCGGACCAGGCCCAGCAGGTCGAGACGGTCAAGCGCTCGGAGTCCGGGATGATCACCGACCCGGTGACCATCCAGCCCGACGCCACCCTCGCCGAGCTCGACGCGCAGTGCGGGCGCTACCGCATCTCCGGGCTGCCGGTCGTCGACGACCGCGGCGTGCTCCTCGGCATCATCACCAACCGCGACACCGCCTTCATCGAGCGCTCGGAGTTCGCCACGCGGCTCGTGCGCGACGTCATGACGCCGATGCCGCTGGTCACCGCGCCGGTCGGGATCGCGCGCGAGGACGCCGCCGCCCTCCTCGCCCGGCACAAGATCGAGAAGCTGCCGCTCGTCGACGAGGCCGGGGTGCTCCGGGGCCTCATCACCGTCAAGGACTTCGTCAAGTCCGAGCAGTACCCGAACGCGACCAAGGACGACGAGGGACGGCTGCGCGTCGGCGCCGCGATCGGCTTCTTCGGTGACGCCTGGGAGCGGGCCACCGCGCTCGTGGACGCCGGCGTCGACGTGCTCGTCGCCGACACCGCCAACGGCCACGCCCGCCTCCTGCTCGAGATGGTCACCCGGCTCAAGACCGACCCCGCCACCCGGCACGTCCAGGTGGTCGGCGGGAACGTCGCCACCCGCGAGGGCGCGCAGGCGCTCGTCGACGCCGGGGCGGACGCCGTCAAGGTCGGCGTCGGGCCGGGCTCGATCTGCACCACCCGCGTCGTCGCCGGCGTCGGCGTCCCGCAGGTGACCGCTATCCACCTCGCCGCCCAGGCGTGCCGGCCGGCCGGTGTGCCGGTGATCGGCGACGGCGGCCTGCAGTACTCCGGCGACATCGCCAAGGCGCTCGTCGCGGGCGCGGACACCGTCATGCTCGGCTCCCTGCTCGCCGGGTGCGACGAGAGCCCCGGCGACCTCGTCTTCGTCAACGGCAAGCAGTACAAGCACTACCGCGGCATGGGCTCCCTCGGGGCGATGGCCTCGCGCGGACGTGTCTCCTACTCCAAGGACCGCTACTTCCAGGCCGACGTCGACACCGACGACAAGATCGTGCCCGAGGGCATCGAGGGCCAGGTGCCCTACCGCGGGCCGCTCGCGGCCGTCGCCTACCAGCTCGTCGGCGGGCTGCACCAGTCGATGTTCTACGTCGGGGCGCACGACCTGCCCGAGCTCGTCGAGAAGGGCCGCTTCGTGCGGATCACCACGGCCGGCCTCAGGGAGTCCCACCCGCACGACGTCCAGCTCACCGTCGAGGCGCCGAACTACACGCGCTGAGCCGGTGCCCCTCCTCCCGCGCGTGCGGCGGCCGCGGTGTCGGTGGTCGCCGGCACAGTGGTGCCCACGACGCCGGCGCACACGCCGCGCGGGAGAGGCGGGCATGGACACCTGGGCGAACGGTCCGTTCCTCGGGTTCGACACCGAGACCACCGGCGTGGACCCGCGCCGCGACCGGATCGTCACCGCGGCGCTCGTCCTGCGTGACGCGCGCGGCACCCGGCAGCGCACCTGGCTCCTCGACCCGGGGGTGGAGATCCCCACGGTCGCCAGCGACATCCACGGCGTGACGACCGACCACGCCCGCGCGGAGGGCGTGGCCCCGCGCACCGCGCTGGAGGAGATCGCCACCGAGGTCGCCTGGGCGATGGACGCCGGGATCCCCGTCGTCGCCTACAACGCGTGCTTCGACCTCACCCTCCTCGAGCACGAGCTCGTCCGCTGGGGGCTGCCGACGGTCGCCGAGCGGCTCGGCCGCGCGCCCGGGCCGGTCGTCGACCCGCTCGTCCTGGACCGCTCGCTCGACAGGGAGCGGCGGGGCAAGCGCAAGCTCGTCGACCTCTGCGCGCACTACGGGGTCGAGACGGACGACCGACTGCACACCGCGGAGGTCGACGTCCTCGCGACGCTCGCCGTGCTCGACCGCCTGTTCGCGGCCTTTCCCGAGCTCGGCGCCCGCACCCTGGCGGACGTCCACGAGTGGCAGCAGGAGCAGCACCGTCAGTGGGTGGTCCGCCTCAACGAGTGGCGCGTGGGCGAGGGGCTGCCCCCCGAGGACACCGCCTGGCTCCCAGCCCCGCCCGCCGCCCGAACCACGGTCTAGCCACCCCACGCGAGGCCGCCTCCGGGGTCTCCCGTCCCCGCCGAGCGCTGGATCTCGAACGAGGGGGCGCCTCAGGTGTGGAGCTCTGGACCTCAGAGGTCCAGAACTCCACACCTCAGGGCGACGCCGCACCGGGTGCGCCCGATCTGCCGGTCGGGGAGGGGGCGGCTGGGTGTGCACGGTCCAGCGCTCGGCGGGACGGTGCCGGGGGGAGGGGGCGGCGGGAGCGGGTGAGGGCTGAGGGCTCGCGTGGGCGGGCCGGGCGGGGTCAGCCGACGACGACGGTGCCGGACTCGATGCGGACGGGCACCGAGGGGAGGGGCTCGTCGGCGGGGCCCTGGAGGACCGCGCCGTCGACGGGCGCGAAGCGCGAGCCGTGGCAGGGGCACACGAGGTCCTCGGTCTCCCGGCGCACCGCGCACCCCTGGTGGGTGCACGCCGCGCTGAGCGCGACGACCTCGTCCTCGCTCACCCGGGTGAGGACGAGCTCGGCTCCCTCGGCGGTCCGCACGGAGCGCGACTCACCGACGGGGATCTCCGAGACGGGCAGCAGCCGTTCGCCCGGCTGGGGCGGCGGGGCCTGCGCCTCCTCCGCGCAGGAGGCCAGCGCGACGGCCGCGGCGCCGGCTCCGGCCAGGGCGAGCACCTGACGCCGGGAGGGGACAGGACGGTCGGGCATGGGAGCAATCTACCGACCGGCGGGTAACCTGACGCCTGTGAGCAACGAGATCGAGATCGGCCGCGGCAAGCGAGGGCGGCGGGCCTACTCCTTCGACGACGTCGCCGTCGTGCCCTCGCGGCGCACGCGCGACCCCCAGGACGTCTCCGTCGGCTGGCAGATCGACGCGTACTACGTCGACACCCCCGTGCTGGCCGCGCCGATGGACTCCGTGATGAGCCCGGCGACGGCGATCCGGCTCGGCGAGCTGGGCGGCATCGGCGTCCTCGACCTCGAGGGCCTGTGGACCCGCTACGAGGACCCGGAGCCGCTGCTCCAGGAGATCGCCGAGCTCGACGGACGCGACGTCACCGCCCGGATGCAGGAGATCTACTCCCGCCCGATCGTCCCCGAGCTCATCACCCAGCGCCTCCAGGAGATCCGCGCCGGCGGCGTCACCGTGGCCGGCAAGCTCTCCCCGCAGCGCACCCAGGAGCACTGGCGCACCGTCGTCGAGGCCGGGGTCGACCTCTTCGTCATCCGCGGGACCACCGTCTCGGCCGAGCACGTCTCCTCGACCGCCGAGCCGCTCAACCTCAAGCGCTTCATCTACGAGCTCGACGTGCCCGTCGTCGTCGGCGGGGCAGGCACCTACACCGCCGCCCTCCACCTCATGCGCACCGGTGCGGCCGGCGTGCTCGTCGGCTTCGGCGGCGGCGCCGCCCACACCACCCGCACCTCCCTCGGCATCCACACCCCGATGGCCACCGCCGTCGCCGACGTCGCCGCCGCGCGCCGCGACTACCTCGACGAGTCGGGCGGGCGCTACGTCCACGTCATCGCCGACGGCGGTGTCGGACGCTCCGGCGACCTCGTCAAGGCCATCGCGTGCGGCGCCGACGCCGTCATGCTCGGCTCCTCCCTCGCCCGCGCCGAGGAGGCGCCCGGGCGGGGCTGGCACTGGGGCTCCGAGGCCCACCACCCCCAGCTCCCGCGCGGCGAGCGCGTGCGGGTCGGGACGGTCGGCTCCCTCGAGCAGATCCTCCACGGCCCCAGCGACCAGCCGGACGGCACCGTCAACCTCGTCGGCGCGCTGCGCCGCGCGATGGCCACGACCGGGTACTCCGACCTCAAGGAGTTCCAGCGCGTCGAGGTCGTCGTGTCCCCGTACACCCCCAACAACAACCGGTAGGAGATTCACCCCATGGCAGAGCGCACGGTCACCATCGGCTCGAAGGTGGGCCTGCACGCCCGTCCGGCGTCCCTGTTCGTCAAGGCCGCCGGCGAGGCCGGCATCCCGGTGAAGGTCGCCAAGGAGGGCGGGACCCCGGTCGACGCCACGAGCATCCTCGGCATCATGACCCTCGGGGCCAAGTACCAGGACTCCGTCACGCTCACCGCCGAGGGCGACCGCGCCGAGGAGGTCCTCGACTCCCTCGCCGACCTGCTGAGCACGGACCTCGACGAGAAGTAAGTCTCCCCACCACCCCCGACCTTGGAGCTTGCAGTGACGCTTGACCATGCCGACTTCCGCATCGAGCACGACACGATGGGGGAGGTGCGGGTCCCGCGTGGAGCGCTGTACAGCGCCCAGACGCAGCGGGCGGTGGAGAACTTCGCGATCTCCGGCACCCGGCTCTCGCGTCACCACATCGCGGCCCTCGCGCAGATCAAGCGGGCAGCGGCGCTGGCGAACGCCGAGCTCGGGGTGCTGGACGACGACGTCGCCCGGGCCATCGCCGCGGCGGCCGAGCAGGTCATCGCCGGGGACCACGACGAGCACTTCCCGGTCGACGTCTTCCAGACCGGCTCGGGCACGTCGTCGAACATGAACACCAACGAGGTCGTGGCGAACATCGCCGCCACGCTCCTCGGGCGCAGCGTGCACCCCAACGACCACGTCAACGCCTCCCAGTCCTCCAACGACGTCTTCCCGTCCTCGATCCACATCGCGGCGACCGAGTCCGTCGTCAAGGAGCTCGTCCCGGCGCTGCACACGCTCGCGACGTCCCTGGAGGCCAAGGCGGCCGAGTTCGCCGACGTCGTCAAGTCGGGACGCACCCACCTCATGGACGCCACCCCGGTCACCCTCGGCCAGGAGTTCGGCGGCTACGCGGCCCAGATCCGCCTCGGCATCGACCGCGTCGAGGCGGCCCTCCCGCGCCTGGCCCAGCTCGCGCTCGGCGGCACCGCCGTCGGCACCGGCATCAACACCCCGCTCGGCTTCGCGCCGCGGGTCATCTCCCTCATCGCCGAGCACACCGGCCTGCCGGTCACCGAGGCGAAGAACCACTTCGAGGCGCAGAGCGCCCAGGACAGCGCCGTCGAGATGTCCGGGGCGCTGCGCACCGTGGCCGTCTCGCTCGTCAAGATCTGCAACGACCTGCGCTGGATGGGCTCGGGCCCCAACACCGGGCTCGGCGAGATCGCGATCCCCGACCTGCAGCCCGGCTCCTCGATCATGCCCGGCAAGGTCAACCCGGTCATCCCCGAGGCGACGCTCATGGTGTGCGCCCAGGTCATCGGCAACGACGCGACGATCGCCTTCGCGGGCGCGTCCGGCTCCTTCGAGCTCAACGTCATGCTGCCGGTCATCGCCCGCAACCTCCTCGAGTCCATCACCCTGCTCGCCAACGCGAGCCAGGCGCTGGCCACCCGGACCGTCGACGGCATCACCGCCAACGTCGAGCGGGCCCGCGCCCTCGCGGAGTCCTCGCCCTCGATCGTCACGCCGCTCAACCGCGTCATCGGCTACGAGGCGGCCGCCGCGATCGCCAAGCACGCCGTGAAGAACGGCACGACCATCCGCGAGGCCGTCGAGGAGCTCGGCTACGTCGAGCGCGGAGAGGTCACCCCCGAGCGGCTCGACTCGGCGCTCGACGTCATGTCGATGACGCGCCCCGCAGGCTGATGAGCGGCACGCGGACGGAGGAGGACCTCCTCGGCAGGCGGGAGATCCCCGACGACGTCTACTGGGGCATCCACACGCTGCGGGCGGTGGAGAACTTCGCGCTCTCCGGCACCACGGTGCGCGACCTGCCCGACCTCGTGCGCGGCATGGTCATGGTGAAGAAGGCCTCGGCGATGACCAACCGGGACCTGCGCACCCTCCCGGCGGACGTCGCCGCGGCGATCGTCGGGGCCTGCGACGAGATGCTCGCGACCGGGCGGTGCCTGGACCAGTTCCCCGTCGACGTCTACCAGGGCGGCGCGGGCACCTCGGTGAACATGAACGTCAACGAGGTGATCGCCAACCTCGCCCTCGAGCGGCTCGGGCTGCCCAAGGGCCGCTACGACGTCGTCCACCCCAACGACCACGTCAACAAGAGCCAGTCGACCAACGACGCCTACCCCACCGGCCTGCGCATCGCGATCCACCAGGCCGTCGAGCGGCTCAAGGTCCGCCTCGAGGCGCTCGCGGTCACCCTCACCCGCAAGGGGCACGAGTTCTCCCACGTGCTGAAGATGGGGCGCACCCAGCTCCAGGACGCCGTGCCGATGACGCTGGGGCAGGAGTTCGCGGCCTTCGCCGCCCTCATCCGCGAGGAGCTGCTCAACCTCTCCCGCCAGCAGGCGCTGCTCCTGGAGGTCAACCTCGGGGCGACGGCGATCGGCACCGGGCTCAACACCCCGCCCGGGTACACCGTGCGGGCGGTGGCCCACCTCGCCGAGGTGAGCGGCCTGCCGGTGGTGCGCTCGGAGAACCTCATCGAGGCGACGTCGGACGCCGGCGCGTACGTGTCGATGCACGCCGCGCTCAAGCGGGTCGCGGTCAAGCTCGGCAAGATCTGCAACGACCTGCGCCTGCTGTCCTCCGGGCCGCGCGCGGGCCTCGGGGAGATCAACCTGCCCGAGATGCAGGCCGGCTCCTCGATCATGCCGGCGAAGGTCAACCCGGTGATCCCCGAGGTCGTCAACCAGGTGTGCTTCGCCGTCATCGGCAACGACACGACGGTGACGATGGCCGCCGACGCCGGCCAGCTCCAGCTCAACGTCATGGAGCCGGTCATCGCGAAGTCGGTGTTCGAGTCCGTCTCGCTGCTCACCCGCGCCTGCGACACCCTCGACCGGCGCTGCGTCGCCGGGATCACCGCCAACGAGGAGGTGTGCCGCGCCAACGTCATGAACTCGATCGGCCTCGTCACCTTCCTCAACCCGATCATCGGGCACCACAACGGTGACCGGGTCGGGCGGGAGGCCGCGCGCACCGGCCGCAGCGTCCGCGACGTCGTCCTGGAGTGGGGGCTGCTGAGCGAGGAGGAGCTCGACGACGTCCTGTCCCCGGAGAACCTCATGCGCCCGCGCTTCCGCGGCACGTACTACGGGGAGGACCCCGTCGTCTTCGCGCCCACGGCCGACGACGTGACCGGTGATGACGAGGCCACGGAGGACGGGGAGCTCGAGGAGACGGGCACGCGGACCTGAGCGTGGACGTCCCCTCTCGGGGGGACGTCCACGCTCGCGGGTGAGGGGAGAGGTCACCCCGGCCCTCCTCGGAGGGTCGGGTGGCGATCCCCCTCCGAGCCGTGCCCGGCGTCAGGACCGCGGAAATAGGATCGGGCGCAGGCTGCGCGGCCTCCACCCGGCAGCGGCCTTTCGCTGCGGGAGGGAGTGCGATGACGTTCCTCGACTACCTCGCGCTGCTCCAGCGTCGCTGGCGGGCGTGTGTGTCGATGATCGCCGTCGGGCTCCTCGTCGGGCTGGGGCTCGGCCTGCTCGCCGAGGAGCAGTACGTGGCCATCGCGCGGTCCTTCGTCACCGTCGCCGACGAGGACGCCGCCGGGGCCGGGGAGAGCTTCCAGGGGGCGCAGTTCGTCACCCAGCGGATGGTCTCCTACGCCGCCCTCAGCACGAGCCCGACGGTCGTCGACGGCGTGCTCGAGGCGCTGGACCTCGACCTCACCCCGAGCGAGCTCAACGACATGGTCGACGTGAGCAGCCCGACGGGCACCGTCATGCTCGAGGTCGCGGTGCGCAACCGGGACCAGGAGCTGGCGGCCGCCGTCGCCGACGAGGTGTCCGAGCAGCTCGGGCTGCTCATCGAGGAGGTCGAGACGCCCCGCGGGCTGGCGGCCTCCTCGGTGGAGGTCGTGCTCACGCACCCCGCGGCCGTGCCGACCGAGCCGTCCTCCCCCCGCGTGCGCCTGGGCATCCTGCTGGGCGGCGTCGTCGGGGCCGCGGCGGGCGTCCTGCTCGCCCTCGTGCGCGAGCACGCCGACCGCCGCCTGCGCACCGCAGCCGACGTGCGTGCCGTCACCGGCACCCGGCCGCTCGGTTCGACCTCCGACGGCGACCCTGCCGGGGAGCCGCTCGTCGCGCTCGACCAGCGGTCGGCGGGCGCCGAGCAGTACCGCGCGGTGCGCGATGCCCTCGCGGTGACCCGCGCGGCGCCGTTGCGCGACCTCGCGGTCACCTCCCCGACCGAGGGGGAGGGCAGGGCGGTGGAGACGGCGAACCTCGCGATCACCGGGGCGCTGGGCGGGGCGCGGGTCTGCCTCGTCGACGCCGGGCTGCGGCAGGGAGCGCTGTCCCGGGTGCTCGGGGTCGAGGACGACCCCGGCCTCGGCGACGTGCTCGTCGGGGACACCGAGCTCGCCTCGGTCCTGCACCCCTGGCGCGACGGGCTGCTCCACGTCCTGCCCGCCGGGCTCGCCCCGCCCGACCCGGCCGCCCTCCTCGCCTCGGAGGCCATGACGCTGCTCGTCACCGAGCTGCGCGCCCGCTTCGATCTCGTCGTCTACGACGTGGGCGCCACGGACGTCGCGGACGCCGTCGTCGTCGCGCGGGCCCTGGACGGCGTGCTCGTCGTCGTGCGCGCCGGCAGGACGACCCGCGAGGAGCTCACCGACAGCCTCGAGACGCTGCGCGGGGGGAGAGCCGAGGTGCTCGGCACCGTGCGGTCCGGGGGCCGGCGGCGGCGCGAGCGGCGCGCCGGGCGTGGCGGCGACCAGCGCCGCACGCACCGGGCCCTCGAGCCCAACGCGATGAGCCCGAGCGTGTGAGGGCCGGGCGGTGAGGCGGGTGCGGGGAAAGGTGCGGTCCACGCTCGCGCGCCTGCCCCACCGGGCGCTGGGTGCGCTCGCCGGCCAGGTCACCCTGGCGCTGGGCAGCCTCGTCCTGTCGGTCGTCGCGGCCCGCTCGCTCGGTGCCGACGGCTTCGGCACGTACGCTCTGCTCTTCGGTGCGGTCGTCATGGCCACGGCGCTGAGCACGGGACTCGTCGGCGACTCCCTCACCGTCCTGGACCGGACCGAGCCGGCCGTCCGCGCCGCCCTCACCCGGGCCGCGCTCGTGCTCGTCCTCGTGCTGGCCGCGGCCGGCTTCCTCGCCACGTTCCACGGGCTCGGGGTGCGCACCGCCCTCGTGTTCACCCTCGCACTCACCGCGTTCGTCGTCGCGGACCTGGGCCGGCGCCTGCTCATGGCGACGCTGCGCTTCTGGAGCCTCGTGCTGGTCGACGCCGCCGGGCTGCTCGCCGTGCTCGCCGTCCTCGGCGCGTCCCGACTCACCGGCCCGCTCACCCTCGACCACGTCCTCGGCGCGCTCGCGGCGGGGCAGGTCGTGGCCGCGTCGCTCGCGCTGGTCCGTCTGCCCGCGGCGGAGCGGCGACCGCGGCTGCAGGGCCCGGCCGACTGGCGCGCCGTGGTCGGGTACGGCTCGTGGCGGGCGGTCCAGCAGTTCGTCCGGCCGACGACGCTCAACCTCGCCCGGTCCGTCGTGCTCGTCGCCGCCGGGACCGCGGCCGTCGGGGAGCTCGAGGCCGCCCGGGTCGTGGTCGCCCCCGCCATGCTGCTCGTCCAGGGCCTGGGCTCCTACCTGTTCTCCACCTACGCGGCGGACCGCCACCTCGGCCCTGCCGCCCTCCTCGCCCGTGCCGACCGGGCCGCCGGCGTCATGCTCGGCGGCGCCGTCGTCGTCGGGGCAGCGGCGGCGCTCCTCCTGCCCTGGCTCGGCCCGCTCGTCACGGCCGACAGGTTCCCGGTGAGCCTCCTCGCCACCCTCGGGTGGGCGGTCTACGCCGCGTCGTGCGCGGCCGTCCTCCCCTACGGCAGCCTGGCTGCCGTCCAGGGCCGACAGCAGTGGGTGCTGCTCATCCGGGCGGCCGACGCCGCCGTCGGTCTCGCGCTCGTCGTGCTCGTGCTGCGCGCCGCGGACGCCGGGCCGGACTGGACCCCGTGGCTGCTGTCTGTCGGCTCCTTCGTCGGCGGGGTGCTGTGCCGCCGGCTCCTCCTGCGCCCGGGCCGCCCGGCGCAGGCGCGGCCGGTCCGGGTGACGTCATGACCCTCGAGCTCGCCCGCCCTGCCGCCGCGCCCACCCTCAGGGCCGTGACGCTGCGCCCGTTCTCCCTCGTCCTCACCTTCCTCCTGCTCCTCGTCTCGGCGGTGGCCTGGCGGCGCGGCGCCTTCTACGAGGGCGGGCTCGACGTCGTCGTCGTCACCAAGGCGGTGCTCACCGTCGTCGCCGTCGGCATCGCGCTGCTCACCCCCCGCCCACCCGGGGCCTGGGGGCGGGTGCGCGCCGCGCCGGTCATCTGGCTCGCCACCTACCTGGCGATCTCGGTCGCCGGGGGGATCCTCAACGCCGACGGCCTGCCCGCCGCCGTCCTCGCCGCCCGGCTCGCGCTGCTCGCCCTCGCCCTCGTGCTCGTCACCGTCACCCACCCGTGGCAGGACGTGCTCAGCGCGCTGAGCAGCGCGATGGTGATCCTCGCCGGCGTCGGGGCGGTGACGGGGGTGGGGTCGCTGGCCGAGACGGGACGGCTGTACGGCGGGATCCCGCCGCTCAACGCCAACGTCATCTGCCTGCTCCTCAGCGTGCCCGTGCTCCTGCTGTTCTGGAAGGCCCTCACCAGGGTCGCCTCCGCCCGGGAGGTCGCCGCGTTCGTCCCGCTGCTCGCGGTCATCTGGCTCACCGGCTCCCGTACCGGTCTGTCGGTCCTGCTCGTCGTCCTCGCCCTGCTCTTCGTGCTCACCCCCCGGGTGCGCCCGCCGATGGTCGCCGGGGTCGTCGTCGCCGCCACCAGCCTGCTGCTCGTCGCCGTGCTCACGCCCTACGTCGCCGCCTTCGCCGGACGCGGCACGCTCGCCGACATCACGACGCTCAACTCCCGCACCGTCGCGTGGAGCGCGGCGGCGGACTACGCCGACACCCTGTCCCAGCAGCTCTTCGGCAGCGGGCTCGCCCTCAAGCAGATCCCGGTGACGGCGCTGTACCGCAACGAGCAGATCCTCGACAGCTCGTGGGTCTCGGCGCTGCTCCAGGTGGGCTACGTCGGCAGCGCCGTCCTCGCCCTCCTCGTGCTCGCCGCGCTGTGGCACGCCGTGCACCTGCCCTCCCCGCAGCGGCTGCTCGTGGCCGCGCTCATCGTCCTCGTCACGCTGCTCGGCGTCCTGGAGAGCGGGCTGTTCGACACCGCCCCCGCCTTCATCGTGCTCTTCACCGCGACGGTGATCGCCTACCGGCTCCCCGAGCCGGCGGACGGCAGGGGGTAGGCGGTGCGGGTCGCGGTCAGGCTCGACCGGCGGGCGCTGCGCCGCTGGCACCTCGAGGTCGTCTCCGCCCTCGCGGGCCGCCCGGACCTCGAGGTCGGGGTGCGGTGGAGCACCGGGTCCCGCCCGCCGGCACCCGAGGTGGACCGGCTCTTCGCCCTCGAGCGGATCCTGCACGGCCTCCCCGCCGGTCGCTCGGCCCGCCTGGAGGAGGCGCACCTGGCGCCCTACCTCGCGCGGGACGGGGAGCCGGACGTCGTGCTCGACCTCGTCGGGGACGACGGCACCGCCGGGCCCACCTGGCACCTCACCTTCGACGGCGGTGCGGGCGAGGCGCCGCTCCTCGCCGCCCTGCTCGCCGGTCGCGTCCCGGCCGTGCGCGTCGTCGACCTCACCGCCGGGCGCACCCTCGCGGCGGGCCGGCCGGGCAGCGAGACCCCGGGCGTCACCGTCGCGGCGTTCGAGGACGTGCTCGCCGGGTGCACGCACCTGCTCCGGCAGGCGCTCGACGGCGGTGCGCCGGTCGACGTCGCCGACGGCGAGCCGTCCCGGCTCGCGCGGGGGGAGGTGCTGCGCCACGCGGGCCGGTCGGTCGCGCGGGCCGCGGTCCACCGGGCCTACCGGCTGCTGTACCGGGCCCCGCACTGGAGGGTCGGGTGGCGCTGGGTCGACGGGCCGGACGTCATCGACCTCGGCCGGCTTCCCGGTGGGTGGAGCGAGCTCCCCGACGACGGCCGGCACTTCTACGCCGACCCGTTCCCCGTCGTCGTCGACGGTGTGACGCACCTGTTCGTCGAGGACTACGACCACGCGCTCGGGCGCGGGGTGATCTCCGTCGTCGACGTCGGCCCGTCCGGTCCGGTGGGCGCGCCGCGACCGGTGCTCGAGCACCGGGCCCACCTGTCCTACCCGTTCGTGCTCGAGGACGCCGGGCAGGTGTGGATGGTCCCCGAGACGTCCGGCGCCCGGACGGTCGAGCTGTACCGGGCCGCGCGCTTCCCCGACCGCTGGGTGCTGGAGGAGGTGCTGCTCGAGGGGCAGGAGGTGAGTGACGCGACGCCGTTCCGGCACGGCGGGAGATGGTGGCTCAGCGCCACGGTCCGCGACGGCGGCTCCTTCTCCGACAGCCTCCACCTGTGGTCGGCGGACCGTCTCCAGGGCCCGTGGGTGGCGCACGAGCGCAACCCGGTGCTCGTCGACATCGCCGCGGCGCGGCCGGCCGGCCGGGTGGTCCGCCGGGGCGGGCGCCTCGTGCGCCCGGTCCAGGACGGGCGCGCGGGCTACGGCGCGGCCCTCGCCCTCGCGGAGGTCACCCGCCTCGACGGCGCCGCCTTCACCCAGCGGGTCGTGGCCCGGCTCGCCCCGGGGCCGCAGTGGCCCGGGACGCGCCTGCACACGCTCAACCGGGCCGGCCGGCTGGAGGTCATCGACGGCTCGGCGTACTCCCCGCGGTCGCGCTACCTGGCCTGGCCGGGGCGGCGCTGACCGGCACCGGGTCGCCCGCGACCTGCGCGACGAGGAAGGCGACGAGGGCGCGGTAGCGGTCCACCCCGAAGCGTGAGGTGGCGCGCTGCCGGCCCGCGTCCGCGAGGCGCTCGGCCAGCGCGGGGTCGGCGTCCAGGGCCGCGACCGCCTCGGCCAGGGCCGGCGCCGAGCCGGGCTCGACGAGCACGCCGGAGACGCCGTGCTCGAGGACCTCGGCCAGTCCCTGGACGTCCGAGGCCACGACGGGGCGCCCGGCGAGCATGCCCTCAACCGCGACGTTGCCGAAGGACTCCCCGAAGGAGGGGACCAGGACGACGTCGGCGGCCTCGAGCAGCGGGCGGGTGGGAGCCACGTACCCGTGGAAGGTGACCGCGTCGGTGAGGCCGAGGTCGCCGACCTGGTCACGCAGCGCCCGCTCGTACCACTCGTAGCCGGGGAAGGTGCTCCCGCAGACGTCGAGGGTGACGTCCAGCCCCTGGTCGTGCAGGAGGGCGACGGCCTGGACCGCGACATGGATCCCCTTGCGCGGGGAGAGCCGGCTGACGACGACGAGGCGGAGCTCCTCACCGGCTCCCCGCACCCGCGGCGGCGCCGGCGGGCCGGGGTCCGGCACCCCGTTGTGGACGACGACGACCCGTCGGGCCAGGCGCCGCAGGGTGGAGGTGAGCACCTCCCGGGTCGAGGCACTGTTGGCGAGGACGACGTCGCTGAGCAGGAGCGGGGCGGTGAGCGCGAGCCGGGCCGGGCGGGCGAGGCGCTCGGCCTCGTGGCTGTGGCACAGCACGGGCAGGCCGGCGGCGCGCGCGGCCACCACCCACAGCGGGATCGTCAGCGTGTTGACGTACACGGCGCGGGCCCCGGAGGCGCGCAGCAGCCGCCGCAGACGCCAGACGGTCGCCGGCGCCCGGAGGACCAGCCCGGCCAGGGGGCGCGGGCGCAGCAGCGCACGGCGGAGCACGGGGAAGTCGCTCACCTGCACCTCGGCGCCCCGCTCCTCGAGCAGCGGCCGCAGCGGGCCGTCGGCGGGCAGCACGACGGTCGGCAGCCAGCCGTGCTCGACCAGCCCTCGGACGCTCTCGGCGAGCTGGAGGTCCGAGCCGTAGACGTCGGGGGAGGGGTGGGCGAGGACGACCCGCCGGCCCCCGCCCGGGTCAGCCCACATGGCCGGCCACGGTGACGGCGGTGCGCGCGGGGGCGGCCGCACCGGCGGGACGCGGGGCCCGGCGTCCCGAGGGCCGCTGCGCTGGTGGCGCGGCGGCCAGGCGCCGGCACAGGTCCTCGTAGCCGTCGGCGACGTCGTCCCACCGGTAGTCCCGGGCCCGCTCACGCAGCCGCTCGCCGCGGGCGCGCCGGCCGGGCTCGTCACGCTCGGCGTCCTCCAGCGCGGCGCGGACGCCGGCACCGTCGGCGAAGTAGACGCCTGCGGTGCCGAGCACGTCGTGGGTGAACACGACGTCGAAGGCGATCGTCGGAGCACCGGCCCCGATAGCCCGCAGGAGGGAGGGGTTGGTGCCGCCGACGGAGTGGCCGTGGAGGTAGGTGCAGCACCCGGCGTAGAGCTGGTCGAGCAGCTCGGCGTCCCACACGCCGCCGAGGAAGCGGACCCGGTCGTCGCCCAGACCGTGGAGGTGGGCGGTGTAGGCGTCGGAGTACGGCGCTGACCCGACGACGACGAGCGGCAGGCGTGCGGCGCTGTCCCGGTAGCCCTCGAGGACGAGGTGGATGTTGTTCTCCGGCTCGAAGCGTGCCACGAGCAGGTGGTAGCCGTGCGGGCGCAGCCCGAGCTCGGCCAGCCGGTCGAGCGCGGGGTCGATGATCGGCGCGCCGTAGGCGATGAGGGTGGTGGGCGCGGAGAACTCGGCGAGGTAGTAGTCGGCGATGCCCTGCGCGTCGGCGATGACGGCGTCGGACCAGCGCACCGCGAGCGCCTCCGCCGCGCGGTAGTAGCGCCGCCCGACCGGGCCCCACTTGCTGCGCAGCCACTCCAGGCCGTCGACGTGCGTCGCCACCGGGATGCGCCGGGCCCGCAGGACAGGCAGGAGGGGGGCGTTGGCGGCGTTGAACACGAGCGCGACGTCGGCGCCCCGCGTGGCGAGGTGGGCGACCGAGGCCGCGGTGTGGCTCAGGGTCTCCAGTGACCGGCGCGGGACGGCGGGCAGGTGGACGAGCTCCATGCCGAGGTGCTCGGCCGGACGGCTGGTCGCCTCGTCGGCGGAGGAACGGCAGTAGACGACGACGCGGTGCCCGCGCGCCGCGAGTCGGGAGCCCACCTCCTCGACGCACGTCTCGAAGCCGCCGTAGTGCGCGGGCACCCCGCGGGTGCCGACCATGGCGATGGCAAGGGAGGGCTGACGGGTCATGCGAGGTCCTTTTCTCGTGCGCGCCGCCCGACGTGTGGTGATCAGCGATGTGGAGGCGGGGACGTCCAGGCACCGAGGTGCTGGGCGCCCTCGTCCTGGCCCACGAGCTCGGCGATCTCGCGTGGCAGCGGCTGTGCCACCGACGCGACGAGCTGCTCGAGGACCGGGAGGGGGTGGAGGTCGGGGGACAGTGCGGCCGTGCCCGTGAGCTCGGTGCCGGTCCCCTCCTGGTTCACCGTGCGGCGGAAGTCCGCCACACTGCGGAACACGTACGGGTCCCGGTCACGCCGGGACCACACGACGACCCACTTGGGCGAGCCCGCGTCGGGTCGTACGTAGACGTTGCCGAGGGCCGTGACGTCCATCTCGGCGGCCGTCCACCGGCCGCTGTGGTCCTCGACGCAGAGCAGGCAGGTCCGCTGCTCGTCGCCGTCCAGCGGGACCGTGCCGGTGCGGACGAGGACGTTGTTGCGGATCGCGACGTCCTGCGTCTTCCAGGTGAGGGGCAGCTCGGGGTCCCGGTAGCTGCCGCGCGGGTCGAGGTCGCGGTCGTCCTGGACGACGTTGATCGACCGGGCGTTGTCGACGAAGGTGTTGTTCCAGACCTCGACGTCCTCGGCGTCGTTGAGCTTGAGCCCGTTGCCGCCGTTGCGGGCGATGACGTTCCCGACGACGACGACCTTCCCGGTGAGCTCGACCGACGCCCCGTGCCCCGTGTTGCCGGTCATCCGCGAGCCGACGAGGCGCAGGTCGTGGACGGACTCGTCGAACCACACGCCGTTGGCGAGGTTGTCGGAGAACGTGCTGTCGCGGACGAGGACCCCGGACGAGCGGCCGATCTTCGCGCCCCCGGCCGCCGGGGAGCGGTTGAACTCCTCGACGTTGTTCCCCCGGGCGGTGACGCGGACGAGCTCGAGGCCGTCGGCCTCGGTGGCGGAGAGCCCCATCATCCCGTTGCCGACGAGCTCGACGTCCTCGAGCCGCACGCCGGTGCTCAGCACGTGGAGGCCGGTGGTGGCGTTGTCGGCGAGCGTGACGCCGTCGAGGAGGACGTGGTGCGCCTCGATCGTGACCGCGCCCATGTGCGGCACGGACGGGGCGTACCGGCGGATGCCGATGTCCCGCAGCACCATCTGGGCGCTGCGCACGCGCAGGGCCCGGGCCAGCGTGCTCGCGGCGACGGTCCGGCCGGTCGGGTCGGTGCCCAGGACCAGCTCGTCGCGGTCGTGGTCGACGTAGAAGGTCCCCTCGCGCACCTCGGCGCGTGAGCCGACCTGCTCCTGGCGCACGTCGTCCACCCACACCTGGTCGGGGTGGGCGGCCATCGGGTGCTCGGGGTCGATGAAGCTCCACCCCGGCTGGTCGTGGTCCGGGGCGCCCCAGCTGTACGTCGGGCTCGGGTCGAACTCGGTGATCCACCCGGGGGAGACCCAGTGCCCGTCCTCGGGCTGCCACCCCTCCACGACGACCGAGCCGTCGAGCCAGACCTCCGCGCCGGGCGCCGCCACGAGGTGCAGCCCCTGCCGGTTCTCGACCTTGAGCTCCTCGTGGTAGCTGCCGCCGTGGACGACGATCGTGTCCCCGGCACCCGACGTCCGCACCGCCGCCGTGATCGTGCGCAGCGGTTCGGCCGGCGAGCCGGTGGCCTCGTCGTCGCCGTCCACCGAGACGTGGATCGTGTCGGGCTCGTGGACGGGCGTGAGCTTGGGCAGCCCGTCGGCCCCGTCCCACGGGGGCAGGTCCAGCGCCCAGGACAGGCAGAGGAGGACGAGGACGGCGGCGCACACCACGGCCGTGACCCTGGCCCGCGTCGCCCCACGCGTCCCCGTGCGCTCGTCCCACCTCGTCTCGACCATCCCTACGACTCCTGGCGGGAGAGCCGGCGGAACCACGTGGGCAGGGCGAGCGCGGTGTAGCCGGCCGTCCCGAGGAACATCGCCCCGTAGAGGAGGAGGAAGGCCGGGGGCCAGGCGAGGGTGAGGAGGACCAGGCACAGCACGCCGTAGTCGGTCGGCAGCGAGAGCACCGAGCGCGCGAGCGAGGCGGGACCGGCGGTCGGCGCCGGGTCGCCCGGGCGCCGGCGGCTCTGGGTGAGGACGAACGCGAAGAACAGGAGCGTGTCGACCGGGGCGTAGAGGAGCGGGAGGAGCAGCCACTCCTGCGGGACGTCGGCGAAGCGGAACAGCGAGACGAGGACCGCGAGGTGGATCGTCGTCGTCTTGAGGCAGTCGCACACGTGGTCGAGCCAGTCGCCCGCCACCGAGCCCGCCCCCAGCAGGCGCGCGAGCTGCCCGTCGGCGGAGTCGAGCGCGTAGCCGACGACGAGAAGGAGCGCGACGCCCGCCGCCATCGCCGGGGAGGGTGGCGCGAGGGCGATGAGCGCCACCCCCGTGAAGGTGAACGCCGCGCTCACCGCCGTCACCTGGTTGGGGCTGAGCCCGGCCTGGTGGGCGAGTGCGGCGAGGAGGCGGCCCGCCGGACGGTTGACGAACCGCGAGTAGAGCGGCGCTCCCTTGGCGGACTTCTGCGCGCTGCGCAGGGCGCGGACCGACTCGGTGAACGACGACGCTGTGGCCTCGACCATGAGGGCTTCCTGTCTGCGCTGGGCCCGGGCTCGTCACACTAGGTACGGCGGATACGGATCCCCGCCCGAACCTGCGGACCGTGCGGACGTCTTGCGGGTTCGGTGCGGACCCGCGGCGACCCGGTCGTTCCCCCGCGCGCCCAGGGGCGGCGCCAGTACGCTGTGCCGATGGCCGACGACGTCCGCGGCGAGGGCTCCTCCACGGTCCTCGGGCGCGAGCCGGAGCTGTCCCGGATCCGGGAGATGGTGGGGCGCCTGGCCCGCGGCCGGGGCGGCGTCGTGCTCCTCACCGGCCCGCCGGGCGTCGGTCTCACCACCCTCCTCACCGAGACGCTGGTCCGCGTCGGCGAGGCCGTCGAGGACGTCCGTTCCGTCCACGTCCCGAGCGGGCTGCTCGAGGGGGAGGCCGCCGCCGCCGTCGCTGCCTCCGTCGTCGCCGGGGAGGCCTTCCGGGACCTCGGTGACGTCGTCGTGGAGGCCCTGGGGGAGCTCGACGGCGCCGTCTCCCCGGACGACCCGCGTCTCGTCCAGGTGGCCGTGACGGCGCTGCGGAGGCTGAGCAGCAGTCGCCCGCTGCTCGTCACCGTCGACAACCTGCCGGTGGCCGACGAGGCGGTCTTCCCGGCCCTCGCCTCGCTCGCCGCCGGCCTCGCGGGAGCGCCGGTGCTCGTCGTCCTCACCAGCCACGACCTGCCCCGCAGCTCCTTCGAGGACTCCCCGGTCGGGCCGCTGTGGGTGCGCCGGGTGGCGCCGCTCGGCGCGGCGGACGCTGTCGCGCTCGTGCGCCAGACCGTGGGCCGGCGCGTCCCCCACCCCGTGGCCGCGACGATCGCGCGGCGCTGCGGCGGCAACCCGGGCGACGTCGTCTCCGTGTGCGCCGCGCTCGAGCCGGACCAGCTCTCCGCCCTCGAGCCGCTGCCGGACGTCCTGCCCGGCACCGCCACCACCGCCGCCACCTACCGGCGGTGGTGGGACGGGCTGGGGGAGCAGGAGCGGCTGCTCGTGCTCGGGGCGGCGGCTGCGGTCCGGCCGGAGCGCGCGACCCTCGAGGAGTGCTCCGGGGCCGTGCTCACCGACGTGCTCGGGCCGGGTGGCGAGCCCGTCCTGGACGAGGAGCGCGGGCTCGTGCGGTCCGCCGACGCACGCCTGCTCTCGGCGGTGCGCGCCCTCACGCCGGCGCGCGAGCTGCGCGCTGCCCTCGGCTCCCTCGCCTCCTGCTACCCCGAGGCCTCCCTCGACCGGTCGTGGCTCGCCCTGCGCGCCGGGGAGGCGGTGACCCCGGCCGTCCTCGACACGCTCGTGCGCGGCGCACGCGAGTACCTCGACAGCGGCCGCACCGAGGTGGTCGAGATGCTCGTCGGCGACGCCGTCCACCACCCCGGGCCGCCGGTACCTCCGCTGGAGCTCCTCGTGCTCGGCGGCGTCGCGGCCGTGTACTGCGGCCACCCCGCCCGGGCGGTGACGCTCCTGACCACCGCCCTGGCGGAGGCGCCAGACGGCCTGGGACGCCTCTTCCCCCTCCTCCTCGTCGCGACGACCTACCGGGAGAACGGGCTTCCCCACCGGCTGGTCGCCTCCTGCCTGCGCCGGCTGGACCGGCCCGAGGAGGCAGCCGCCGTCGCGGCGCTCGCCGCGCGGCTGTGCGTGGAGTACGGCCAGCGTGAGGAGGCGCGCCGCTATCTCGCCGAGGCCGAGCGTCTGCTCCCCGACGACGGCGGGGAGCCGGACCCCGACCTCG
The DNA here is from genome assembly GCF_006349365.1 of Georgenia wutianyii. Classification (NCBI taxonomy): domain Bacteria; kingdom Bacillati; phylum Actinomycetota; class Actinomycetes; order Allobogoriellales; family Allobogoriellaceae; genus Georgenia; species Georgenia wutianyii. The sequence continues at coordinate 2,918,506 of NZ_CP040899.1, read as the reverse complement.
CGCTCGCCAGGGCGATGGTCGACCGGTCGGCGCCCCGCTCCGCCGACCCGCTCGGCGCGCTCGGGGCGACCCGCCCCGGGGCCGACCTCGCGGGCTGGCTGGGCGAGGTGCAGGAGGTCGAGCAGCTCGTCGTCACCGGGCGGTGGGCCGAGGCCCGCGGCGCCGTCGCCGACCTGCTCGCGCGGGTCCGGCGGTTCCCGGCACCGCTGGTGCGGGCACAGCTCGCGCTCGCCGCACTCGGGCTCCACCTGGCCATGGGCGAGTACCGGCGCGCCGAGGAGATCGCCGCCGGCGCGGTCGAGGACCTCCTGCCGCTGCACGTGCCACGGGGCGGCTCCGGGCTCGCGCTGCTCGCCCAGGTCGCGCTGCTGCGCGGGCGTGCCGGCGAGGCCGAGGACTGGCTGGCCGACCTCGTCGAGCTCACGCAGGTGCGCGGGGCCGGCCCGGCCGTGACGGCCGCGCTCCACGAGGCGCTCGGGCTGCGAGCCCTGCTCGAGGACGACGTCGACACCGCCGCCGAGCACTACCGCCGCGCGCTGCGCGAGGGACCCGTCCAGTCCGCCACCGTGCTCGACGCCGTGCGGCTGCGGTGGCGCACGGGAGCCGGCGAGGAGGAGGCGGAGGCCCTCCTCGAGGCGCGCGGTGCGGACGGCGACCCGGCACTGCGTGCGGCGCTCACGCTGCTGCGCGTCCCGGCGGGGGAGGTGCTCCGCGCGCTCACCTCCCTCACCGACACCGCTGCCGGCCGGCCGGCCCACGAGGCCCAGCTCCTCGAGCTCGCGGCGGACCTCGTCCAGGACAGGACCGTCCGTCTCGAGCTCCTGCGGCGGTCGCGCGACCTGTACGCGCGGGCGGGGGCGGTCGCCCGGGCCACCGCCGTCGACCGGGAGGCCGAGCGCGTCGAGCGGACCGCGGCGCCCGCCGACCTCGGCCGCCTGACCCAGGACGAGCGCACGATCGCCCGGCTGGTCCACGGAGGGGCGACGAACAAGGAGGTCGCGGCCGCGCTCTACGTCTCGGTGCGGACGGTGGAGCTGCGGCTCACGAGCATCTACCGCAAGCTCGGTATCGGCACGCGCCGCGAGCTGCGCGGGCTCCCCGGTCTCGCCGCGCCGGACGCCCCGGCCGCTAGGGGGCCGACGGCAGCGCGCTGGTGAGGAACGCCCGCAGCATCGTCGAGGACGTCGAGGGGGTGTAGGGCAGGTAGACGACCCGCGCGCCCACCTGCCTCAGCTCGGACTCCAGCCGGTCGCCCTTGGCGGTGCCCAGCCAGTCGGTGCCCTTGAAGAGCACGTCGAAGGGGTGCGCGTGCCACGCGACCCTCTTGTCGGCCGCCACGTCGGGCACCACGGCGTCGACGAAACGCAGGCTGGAGAGGATCTCCATCCGCTCCGCGTGCGGCACGACGGGCGGACGCCCCTTCATCGCGGTGAGGGCCTCGTCGGTCGCGACCCCCACGACGAGGTGCCCGCACCGCGCCCTCGCGGCGCGCAGGATGTTGAGGTGCCCGATGTGGAACATGTCGAAACCACCCGGCACGTACCCCACCGCGTTGAGCTGAGGATCGTCCACGTCCGTGCTCCCGACCGTCGAGGGTGACTTCGGCCCATCCTCGCCGTGGTCGGGGCGTCCTCGGGGGCCCGGTGGGGAGCCTTGCGGGCGCTTGGCGGGATATGCGGGGCGCCCCCGCGCCCGGCCGCCTCCATACTCGGTGCTACCGGGCGACCTGAACGAGAGCGGGAGCATCGTGGATCCGGACACCTCGACGTCGCAGGGCCGCCGCCTCCTCCCGCTCCTGCTCGCCGTGGCCGTTCTCGCCGTCCTCGTCTGGGCGCTGGTCGCGGGCGGGCCGGGTGGGCCGCAGGAGCCGTCGGCGGCGACGACGTCGGCCGGTCCGGCGGACGCGGCGGCGCCTCGGGGTACGACGGCCACGCCGGGCCCCGCGGACCCGACGGCGGCCCCGGAACCCGGCGCACCCCCCAGCCCCGGTGAGGGCCGGACGGTGCCCGTCGAGACCGTCCCCGTCCTGCCCGCCGTCGGGCTGGACGCCACCGGTGACTTCGGTACCGGTCTCACCGTGCGGCTCACCGCGATCGAGGCGGTGGACGGCGTCGCCCGCGCCCCCGGCGAGGTGGCCGGCCCGGCGCTCGCCGTCACCCTTCGCGCGGCCAACGACTCCACCGGCACGATCCCCCTCGACGACGTCGTCGTCCTCCTCTCCTACGGTCAGGACCGCACCCCCGCCACGGACCTCGGGCAGGGCAGCACCCCGCTGAGCGGCAGCCTGAGTGCCGGCGCCTCCGCCACCGGCACCTACGTGTTCGCCGTCCCCGAGGACGTGCGCGACGACCTCCGGGTCGAGATCGCCGCGGACGCGGCACCCACGGTGGCCTTCGCGGGCTCCCTCGACTGACCTCCACCCCGCACGGGCCCGGTACGCGGGCGACGTGCCCCTTCGCACAGATGGGACCCTCCGTCGTGAACCCCTCCCTCCCTCCCTCGCACGCCTGGCTGCGCCGGTGCCTGTCCCTCCTCCTCACGCTCGCCCTGGTCGGCCTCGCCCCGGCGGCCTGGGCCGACAGCAGGCCCGCCGACCCGGCCGACCCCGCCACGCCCGTGACCGTCACCGCCGACGCGCTGCCCACGCCCCAGATCAACGGGGTCGTGTGGGCGATGGCGATGGCCGGCACCACCGTCTACGTCGGCGGGAGCTTCTCCGCCGCGCGTCCCGCGGGCTCACCGGCCGGCCAGAACACCGTCCCGCGCGCGAACATCATGGCCTTCGACGTCATCACGGGGCAGATGACCTCCTTCGCCCCGACCCTCAACCAGCAGGTCCGTACGCTCGCGGTGTCTCCCGACGGCCGACGCCTGTACGTCGGCGGGGAGTTCACCACCGTCAACGGCCAGGCCCGTCAGCGCATCGCCGCCTTCGACACCGCCACGGGGGCGCTCGTCCCCGGCTTCGCGCCGCCCGTGAACTACCACGTGCGCGCGATCGTCGCGACGAACACCACGGTCTACGCCGGCGGCAACTTCACCGCGGTGGGCAGCGCCGCGCGCGGCCGCCTCGCGGCGTTCCGGGCCTCCGACGGTGCGCTGCTCGACTGGGCGCCGCAGGCCACCGGCGGCACGGTCGACGCGATGACCATCGACCCCGCCGGCGCCAGGGTCGCCGTCGGCGGCGGGTTCACCGCGCTCAACGGCTCGAACAACCCGGGCTACGGCCTCGGGATGCTCGACACCGTCACCGGCGCGTCACTCCCGTTCGCCGCCAACAGCCTGGTGCGCAACGGCACGAGCGACGGCGCGATCGACACCCTCGCCACCGACGGCACGACGATCTACGGCGGCGGCTGGACCTTCGGCAAGGAGGGCGGCACGTGGGAGGGCCTCTTCGCGGCGAGCTGGGACGGCGGTGCGGTGCGCTGGCTCAACGACTGCCACGGGGACACCTACGGCGTCTACCCGGTCGGCGACGTCGTCTACGCCGCCAGCCACACCCACTACTGCGAGAACATCGGCGGCATGCGGCAGGGGCCCGGCGGCGTCGGCGACTACCCCTACCACCGGGCCGTGGCCTTCGGGAAGGAGCCGACCGGCACCGCGTCGTGGGAGCCGGACCAGCGCCGCTACTACAGCTTCGAGGGCCAGCCGACCTCCACCCAGCTCGGCTGGTTCCCCGAGCTCAACACCGGCAGCTACACCGGGCAGTACCAAGGTCCGTGGAGCGTCGTCGGCAACGGTGACTACGTCGTCATGGGCGGGGAGTTCACCCGGGTCAACGGGACCAGCCAGCAGGGGCTCACCAGGTTCACCACCGCGGACAAGGCGCCCAACGCCGTCGGGCCCAGCCTCTTCAACGCGACCTACCCGCTCAACGTCTCCTCCACGGAGGCCGGGCAGGTGCGGGTCAACTGGCGCACGAACCAGGACCTGGACAACGAGAACCTCACCTACCGGGTCTACCGCGACACCCAGAACGGCGCCGGACTCGTCCACACCCGCACGGTGACCTCGCGCTACTGGAACCCGTTCACCATGGGGTTCACCGACACCGGGGTGGCCCCCGGGTCCTCCCACCGCTACCGGGTCGCCGTCACCGACCCCTTCGGCAACATCGCCAACTCGCCGTGGACGACCGTCGCCGTCGCCGCGAGCGGGGCGGACAGCGCCTACGTCGAGGCGGTCTACGCCGACGAGCCGACGAGCTACTGGCGCCTGGGTGAGGCGTCCGGCCCGGCACTCGCCGACACCGTCGGCCTCCACCCGCTCACGGCGGCGGCCGGGCTGAGCCCCACCACCGGCGCGATCGCCGGGGACGGCAACGGGGCGATGCGGTTCACCGGCACGAACACCGGGTGGGCGGCGACGACGGCACAGGGCAACCCGCCGGACGTCTTCACCGTCGAGACCTGGTTCCGCACGACGTCCAGCGCAGGCGGGCGGCTCGTGGGGTGGAGCAACCGCGCGACGCAGGGCAGCTCGAGCAAGCACGACCGGCAGCTGTACATGGACGGCTCCGGCCGCATCCACTTCGGGGTCAAGCCGGCGGCGAGCAGGCTCGTCGTCTCCAGCGCCGCCGGCTACAACGACGGCGCCTGGCACCACGCCGTCGCCACCCTCTCCGAGGACGGCATGGCGCTCTACCTCGACGGCGCCGCGGTCGGCGGGCGTGCCGACGTCACGGTCGGGGAGCACCTCGCCCTGGGCTACTGGCGCATCGGTGGTGACACCGTCAATGGGTGGCCCTCGGCGCCGTCGAGCGGCTACTTCGCCGGCGACCTCGACGAGGTGGCGATCTACAAGACCGCGCTCTCGGCGCGGGACGTCGCCGAGCACCACGCGGCGGGCACCGCGACCGAGGCGCCCAACCTCGCCCCCGTCGCCGCGTTCACGTCGAGCACCGACGGTCTCGCGCTGGGGGTCGACGGGCGTGGGTCGAGCGACGAGGACGGTGAGGTGGTGTCCCACGAGTGGACCTTCGGTGACGGCGCGAGCGCGTCGGGCGCCGAGACGTCCCACACGTACGCGCAGGCCGGGACCTACGACGTCACGCTCACGGTGAGGGACGACGACGGCGCCACGACCAGCCTCACCCGGCAGGTCACCGTCGCGCCCGTGCCCAACGCGGCCCCGCTGGCCGCGTTCACGTCGAGCACCGACGGTCTCGCGCTGGGGGTCGACGGGCGTGGGTCGAGCGACGAGGACGGTGAGGTGGTCTCCCACGAGTGGACCTTCGGTGACGGCGCGAGCGCGTCGGGCGCCGAGACGTCCCACACGTACGCGCAGGCCGGGACCTACGACGTCACGCTCACGGTGAGGGACGACGACGGCGCCACGACCAGCCTCACCCGGCAGGTCACCGTGAGCGCAGTGCCCGCGCCCCTCGCGCTGGACGTCTTCGGGCGCACGGTGAGCAACGGCTGGGGCAGCGCCGACGCCGGCGGGCCGTGGACGGCGGTGGGGACGGCCTCCAACTTCTCCGTCGCCGGCGGCGCCGGGCGGATCGCGCTGCGCACCCCGGGTGCCGGCCCCGGGATGCGCCTGGCGGGGATCTCCTCGACCGATGTGGAGGTGCGGGTCCGTGCCGGTGCCGACAAGCCGGCCACCGGCGGGGGCACCTACCTCACCGTGACCCCGCGCTACCTGCCCGACGGCAACCGCTACTTCGTCGACACGCGGGTGCTGGCGACGGGCCAGGTCGTCCTCACGGCCGGCCGGCGGGTGAGCGACGTCGAGACGGCGCTGCAGTCCCGCACGGTGAGCGGCCTCACCGCGGTCCCGGGCCAGCCGCTGGAGGTGCGGGCCCAGGCGGTGGGCACCGCGCCGACCACCCTGCGGGCCAAGGTGTGGGCCGCGGGCACCGCCGAGCCGGGGGCGTGGACGGTCGCGGTCACCGACACCACGGCCGCGCTCCAGGCACCGGGCGGGATCGCCCTGCGCGGCTACCTGTCGACCTCGGCGACGAACGCCCCGGTGACGGTGTCCTTCGACGACCTGTGGGTCGGTGCCCCTCAGTGAACGCGCACGCGCCCGCCCGGGGAGCTCCGGGCGGGCGCGTGGGTCGTCAGGTCAGAGGAGCGAGACGGCCTGGCGGGCGATCTCCTGCTCCTCCTTGGTGGGCACGACGAGCACGGTGACGCGGGAGGAGTCGGTCGAGATGACGCGCGGCTCCTTGATGCGCCCGGCGTTGCGCTCGGCGTCGAGCTCGATGCCGAGGAACTCCAGGCCCCGCATCGACTCGGCGCGCACGATGTCGTCGTTCTCGCCGATGCCGGCGGTGAAGGTCACGACGTCGAGGCCGCCGAGGACCGCGGCGTAGGCACCCACGTACTTGCGCAGCCGGTGGGAGTAGACGTCGAGGGCGAGCCGGGCGGCCGGGTCACCGGCGGCGACGAGCTCGTGGAGCTCGCGCATGTCGTTCTGCCCGGCGAGCCCCTTGACGCCGGAGCGGCGGTTGAACAGGTCGTCGATCTCGTCGATGGTGAAGCCGCCGTTGCGGGCGAGGTGGAAGATCACCGCCGGGTCGATGTCGCCGGTGCGGGTGCCCATGACCAGACCCTCGAGCGGCGTCATGCCCATCGAGGTGTCCAGCGCCCGGCCACCGGAGACGGCCGAGGCCGAGGCCCCGTTCCCGAGGTGGAGGACCACCTGGCGCAGCTCCTCCAGCGGGCGGCCGACGATCGTCGCGGCGGTGCGCGAGACGTACTGGTGGGACGTGCCGTGGGCGCCGTAGCGACGCACCCGGTACTTCTCGGCGACCTCCCGGTCCAGCGCGTAGGTCGCCGCGGCCTCGGGCAGGTCGGAGAAGAACGCGGTGTCGAAGACGGCGACGTGCGGGACGTCGGGCAGCAGCTCGCGCGCCACCTCGATGCCGCGCAGGTTCGCCCGGTTGTGGAGCGGGGCGAGCGGGATGAGCTCCTCGATGTCCGCGAGCACGTTCTCGTCGACCAGCGCCGGGCCGGAGTACCGGGACCCGCCCTGGACGACCCGGTGGCCCACGGCGACGATCCCGGCGTCGGCGAGACCCGGGCCGACCTCGGTGAAGAGGTCGAGCACCCGGCGCAGGCCCACGCCGTGGTCCGCGAACGGCTCGGAGAGCGTCGTGTCGACACCCTCGAAGGTGTGGCGCAGCCGGCCCGTGTGCTCCCCGATGCGCTCGACGAGACCGGAGGCGACGACGATGCCCTGCTCCGGCTCGATCAGCTGGTACTTGATCGAGGACGACCCCGAGTTGATGACTAGGACGGTGCTGCTCACTGCTGCTCCTCGTTGGCCTGCGCCTGGATGGCGGTGATGGCGACGGTGTTGACGATGTCCTGGACCAGGGCGCCGCGCGAGAGGTCGTTGACCGGCTTGTTCAGCCCCTGGAGGACCGGCCCGATCGCCACGGCACCGGCCGAGCGCTGGACCGCCTTGTAGGTGTTGTTCCCGGTGTTGAGGTCCGGGAAGATGAAGACGGTCGCCTTGCCCGCGACCTGCGACCCCGGCAGCTTGGTCTGGGCCACCGACGCGTCGACGGCGGCGTCGTACTGGATCGGCCCCTCGACGGACAGGTCGGGCCGGCGCTCGCGGACGATCTCCGTCGCCGCACGCACCTTGTCGACGTCCGCGCCGCTGCCGGAGGTACCGGTGGAGTAGGACAGCATGGCGATGCGCGGCTCGATGCCGAACTGGGCCGACGTCTCGGCCGAGGAGATCGCGATGTCGGCGAGCTGCTCGGCGTTCGGGTCGGGGTTGACGGCGCAGTCGCCGTAGACGAGCACGCGGTCGGCCAGCGCCATGAGGAACACCGAGGACACGATCGAGGTGCCCGGGCGGGTCTTGATGATCTCGAAGGACGGCTTGATCGTGTGCGCCGTCGTGTGGAGCGCGCCGGAGACCATGCCGTCCGCGCGTCCGGTGTGGACCATCATCGTGCCGAAGTAGGACACGCTCGGCATGATCTCCAGCGCCCGCTCGAGCGTCATGCCGCGGTGGGCGCGCAGCCGGGTGTACTCCTCGGCGAACGGCTGGAGCAGGTCGCTCGTGCGCGGGTCGACGACCGTCGCGGCGTCGATGTCCAGGCCGAGGTCGCTGGCCCGGTCACGCACGGCGCTCTCGACGCCGAGCAGCGTGAGCTCGGCGACCCCGCGGGAGAGCAGGGTGCTCGCCGCGCGCAGGATCCGGTCGTCGTTGCCCTCGGGCAGGACGATGTGCTTGCGGGCGGCGCGCGCCCGGTCGAGCAGCCGCGCCTCGAACATGAGCGGGGTGACGACGTCGCTGCGCGGGACGTCGAGGATCTTGACGACGTCCTCGACGTCGACGCTGCGCTCGAAGGCACCGAGGGCGAGGTCGCGCTTGCGCTGGCTGCCGCGGGAGATGACGCCGCGGGTGGTCGAGGCGATCCGCGCGGACTCGTAGGTGTTGTGCTGCGTCGTGATGATCGGCAGCGACCGGCCCAGGCCCTCGACGAGCGTGCGGACCGCGCCGTTCGGCTCGAAGCCGCCGTTGAGCACGATGCCCGCGAGGGAGGGGAAGTTCTGCGAGGAGTGCGCGGCGGCGAGTGCGATGAGGACCTCGGAGCGGTCGCCCGCCGCGATCGCGACCTGGCCCTCTGTGAGCCGCTCGAGGATGTGCTCGACGTTCATGCCGCACACGAGGATCGACTCGGCCTCGCGGGCGAGCAGCGCGTCGTCGCCCGCGATGACGGTGCCCTCGAGCGCGGTGACGAGGTCGGAGATCGTGGGGGCCGCGAGGACGGGGATCTCCGGGAAGACCCAGACCGGCACGTCCGGGCGCGCGACGGCCGCGCGCACCTCCTCCAGCCGGTCCGGCTCGCAGCGGTTGATGGCGACGGCGGCGACCGTCGCGTGGTCCGAGCGCAGCTCGCTCGTCGCGATGTCGACGACCTGCGCGATCTCCTCGGTCGAGCGGTCCATCGCCCGCACGGCGAGGAGGACGGGCGCGCCGAGGTTGGCTGCCACCCGGCCGTTGAACGCGAGCTCCGCGGGGCCCGCGACGTCGGTGTAGTCCGACCCGACGATGACGACGACGTCGCTGCGCTCCTCCACGGCGTGGAAGCGCTGGACGATCCGGCTCATCGCGGCCTTCTCGTCCGCGTGGACCTCGTCGTAGGTGACCCCGACCGCGTCCTCGTAGGAGAGGTCGACGCCGTCGTGGGAGAGCAGGAGCTCCAGGACGTTGTCCCGCTCGTCGCCGGCCGGGACGACCGGCCGGAAGATCCCCACGCGCTCCACCCGCCGGACGAACAGGTCGACGAGGCCGAGCGCGATCGTCGACTTCCCGGTCTGCCCCTCGGGCGAGGCGATGTAGATGCTACGGGCCACGGCGTCTCCTCTTTCTCTCCGGCGGCGGGCGCCCACGGTCAGGGGTCAGTCTCCCCTGGCCGTGGGTCCGGTGCCTGGGACCTTCCCCCGGTTCGCCCTGTGTGTCCGGACACGTCCGGTCACTCGTTGTCCCCTCCCGTGTCGTGCTGCGGGCCGGCGTCCTGCGTCCCCGTCTCCCCGGCATCGGACCACTGCCACGCGGCGACCTCGGGCATGTCGATGCCGTGCAGGCGGGTGTAGCGGCGGGCGGCCAGCCGTGCGTCGGCCATCCGCTGGCGCAGTCCCGCGTGGCGCGCCCCGAGCCCGGGCACCTGGTCGATGACGTCGATGACGAGGTGGTAGCGGTCGAGGTCGTTGAGCATGACCATGTCGAACGGCGTCGTCGTCGTGCCCTCCTCCTTGTACCCCCGCACGTGGATGTTGGAGTGGTTGGTGCGCCGGTAGGTGAGCCGGTGGATGAGCCACGGGTAGCCGTGGTAGGCGAAGACGACCGGGCGGTCGCGGGTGAAGAGCGTGTCGAAGGCGCGGTCGCTGAGGCCGTGCGGGTGCTCCTGCTCGTCCTGCAGCCGCATGAGGTCCACGACGTTGACCACCCGCACCCTGAGCTCGGGCAGGTGCTCGCGGAGCAGGCTCGCCGCGGCGAGCACCTCGAGGGTGGGCACGTCACCTGCGCAGGCGAGGACGACGTCGGGCTCGGTGCCCTCCTCCTCGCTGCCCGCCCACTCCCAGATGCCCAGGCCGCGCTGGCAGTGGTCCTGCGCCTGCTCCATCGTGAGGAAGTCCGGCCCGGGCTGCTTGCCGGCGACGACGACGTTGACGTACTGGCGGGTGCGCATGACGTGGTCGTAGGTGGCGAGCAGCGTGTTGGTGTCCGGCGGCAGGTAGACGCGCACGACGTCGGCGCCCTTGTTGACGACGTGGTCGATGAAGCCCGGGTCCTGGTGGGAGAAGCCGTTGTGGTCCTGTCGCCACACGTGCGAGCTCAGCAGGTAGTTCAGCGAGGCGATCGGCCGGCGCCAGCTGAGCTCGTCGGTGACCTTGAGCCACTTGAGGTGCTGGTTGACCATCGAGTCGACGATGTGGATGAACGCCTCGTAGGAGGTGAACAGGCCGTGGCGGCCGGTGAGCAGGTAGCCCTCGAGCCAGCCCTGGCACTGGTGCTCCGACAGCGTCTCCATGACGCGCCCGACGCGGGCGAGGTGGTCGTCGCGGTCGGTCGCGATGATCTCGGCGTTCCACTGCTTGGCGGTGACCTCGTAGACCGCCTGGAGCCGGTTGGAGGCCACCTCGTCCGGCCCGAAGAGCCGGAAGTTGTCGGGGTTGCGGCGGATGACCTCGGTGAGCCACTCGCCGAGCACGCGGGTGGACTCGCTGACGACGCCGCCGGGCACCGGCACGTCGACGGCGAAGTCCGTGACGTCGGGCAGGCGCAGGTCGCGCAGGAGGATGCCGCCGTTGGTGCTCGGGTTGTCGCTCATCCGCAGGTGGCCCACCGGGGCGAGCGCGGCGACCTCCCCGACGAGCCGGCCGTCGGCGTCGAAGAGCTCCTCGGGCCGGTAGCTGCGCATCCAGTCCTCGAGGGTGCGCAGGTGCTCGGGGGTGTCGCGGGCGCTGGCGAGGGGCACCTGGTGGGCGCGCCACGAGCCCTCGACCTGGTGGCCGTCGATGACCTTAGGGCACGTCCAGCCCTTCGGCGTGCGCATGGCGATCATCGGCCAGCTGGGCCGCTCGAGCTCCTCCGGGTCGGTCTGCGCGGCGCGCTGCTTGATGTCGGCGATCTCGTCGAGGACCTCGTCGAGCAGCGCGGCGAACCGGGCGTGGATCGAGACCGGCTCCTCGTCGTCGAAGCCGGCGGTGAAGACGTAGGGGTGGTGGCCGTAGCCGCGCATGAGGTCGGTGAGCTCGTCGTCGCCGATGCGGGCGAGGACCGTCGGGTTGGCGATCTTGAACCCGTTGAGGTGCAGGACGGGAAGGACGACGCCGTCGGTGCGCGGGTTGACGAACTTGTTGGAGTGCCAGCTCGCGGCGAGCGGACCGGTCTCCGCCTCGCCGTCGCCCACGACGGCGAGGACGAGCAGGTCGGGGTTGTCGAGCACGGCGCCGTAGGCGTGGGAGAGGGCGTAGCCGAGCTCGCCGCCCTCGTGGATCGACCCCGGCGTCTCGGGTGCGACGTGCGAGGGGATGCCGCCGGGGAAGGAGAACTGGCGGAAGAGCCGGCGCATGCCCTCGACGTCCTGGGTGACGTCGGAGTACACCTCGGAGTACGTGCCTTCGAGGTAGGTGTTCGCCACGAGTCCCGGGCCGCCGTGGCCCGGTCCGGCGATGTAGAGCATCGGCTGCTCGCGGTCCTGGATGGCCCGGTTGGCGTGGGCGTAGAGGAAGTTCAGCCCCGGCGTCGTGCCCCAGTGGCCGAGCAGTCGAGGCTTCACGTGGTCGGTGTGCAGCGGTTCGCGCAGCAGCGGGTTGTCCAGCAGGTAGATCTGCCCGACGGACAGGTAGTTGGCGGCGCGCCACCACGCGTCGATGCGGTCGATGGTCGCCTCGTCTGGACCCTGCCGGCTGCGCCGGCGCCACACCGCGGGGACGTCGAGAGTGGTCATGGCTTGCTCCCTGTGTCGGTCGTCACACCCAGCCTCGCTGCTCCCCGGCCCTGCAGCCACCGGAGAGCGCGCCGAACTACCCTGGAGCCGTGTCCACCTCCACGCGGCGTCCCGGGTCGCGCGACTGGCTGCGGGCGGCGACCAGCCGCCGGATGCTCGTCCTGCTGCTCGTCGTGGCCGTCGTCGCCGGCGTGTGCACGCAGCTGGGGTTCTGGCAGCTCGAGCGGGCAGGGATCCGGGGGGAGCGCACGCTGGAGGCCACCCGCGAGGAGCTGCTCGCCGCGCCCGCCGTGCCGCTGGAGGACGTGCTCGCGCCGCAGACCGCCTTCACCGCTGGGCACTTCGGCCGTCGGGTGTCCCTCGAGGGACGGTTCGACGCCGCCCAGCAGGTTCTCGTGCCGGGCCGGGAGGTCGAGGGGGAGGAGGCGACGCTCGTCGTCACCGCGTTCCACGTCGAGGGTGGCCCGCACGACGGTGCGATCATGCCGGTGCTCCGCGGCTGGTTCCCCGGGGCCGTGACCGAGCTGCTCGAGGCGGGCGGGGGAGTGCGGGTCACCGCGCCACCGCCGCCGGCCGGCCGGATCGAGGTCGTCGGGATGCTCAGCGACTCCGAGGCCGCCGGGCAGGCCGGCCTGCCCGAGGGCTTCGCCGGCGGGATCAGCGCCGGTGAGCTCGCCCAGGAGTGGGGCACGCCGATGTACAGCGCCTACCTCGTGCTCGAGGAGCCTGCGCAGCAGGGCCTGTCCCCGGCGCCGTCGCCGGTGGAGGGGCTCGACGCCGACCCCAACCTCCAGAGCCTCGCCTACGCCGTCGAGTGGTGGGCCTTCGCCCTGTTCGCCGTCGTCTTCTGGCTCAAGGTGCTGCGCGACGACGTCCGCGAGCGCCGGCTCGTCGAGGCCGTCCGGGTCGCCGCTCCGCCGCCCGAGCCGCCCGCGAACTGACCGCGCCGCCGCGGGGCGCGGGGTGCGCGCTGGCGCGCGAGGGCACGGCCGGGCGTGCGGAATCTGCCACCAAGTGCCGCGTCGGGACCGTTCTGCCCGGTTCGGCGCGGCGTGTCGCGGGCGTGTCGCCGACGTGGTGGCAGAAAAACGGGCGGGGCGCCCCGGCAGCGGCACCCGTCAGGCGCCCGGTGCCCGCGCCGAGCGGGCGGCGGGGGAGTGCCCGCCGCCCCCGTCACTCCTGCTGCCAGGACTCCCAGAGGGCCGCGTACTCGCCGCCGGCGGCGACGAGGGCCTCGTGCGGGCCGATCTCGGCGATGCGGCCGTCCTCCATGACCGCGACGCGGTCGGCGTCGTGCGCCGTGTGGAGGCGGTGGGCGATCGCCACCACGGTCCGGCCGGTGAGCAGCGCCGACAGGGAGCGCTCGAGGTGGCGCGCCGCGCGGGGGTCGAGCAGCGACGTCGCCTCGTCGAGGACGAGGGTGTGCGGGTCGAGCAGGACGAGCCGGGCGAGGGCGAGCTGCTGGGCCTGGGCCGGGGTGAGCGTGAGCCCGCCCGAGCCCACCTCGGTGTGCAGGCCCTGCGGCAGCGCGGCCACCCACTCGGCGGCGTCCACCGCGGCGAGCGCGCGGACGAGGTCGGCCTCCGCCGCGTCGTGGCGGGCCAGTCGCAGGTTGTCCGCGACGGTCCCGACGAAGACGTGGTGCTCCTGGGTGACGAGTGCGACGTGACGGCGCAGCTCGTCCTCGGGCAGGTCGACGAGCGGGACGCCCCCGACGGTCACCCGGCCCCCGGTGGGCGGGTGGATGCCGGCGAGCATCCGCCCGAAGGTCGACTTGCCCGCGCCCGAGGGGCCGACGATGGCGAGCCGCTCCCCGGGGGCGAGCGTGAGGTCGATGCCGTGGAGCACGTCCTCGCCCTCGCGGTAGGCGTAACGCACCTCCTCGGCGCGGACGTCCTCGCTGGCGGGCCGGGCGGTGCCGGGCTCACGGTCGGGCGCGATGAGCTCGATGCCGACGATGCGGGCGAGGCTCGCGGTCGCGACCTGCACCTCGTCGACCCACATGAGCAGCTCGAACAGCGGCCCGCGGACCTGGATGACGTACAGCGCCACCGTGGTGACCGCGCCGATCGTCGTGAGACCGGCGCCGGTGAGGTACCCGCCCCACACGACGACGGCGGCGACCGGCAGCGAGAAGGAGAGCACGGTCCAGAAGAAGACCGACATCCGCAGCTTCAGGGTGACGGTCTCCCAGGTCCACGCCTCGGCGACGGCGGCGTCCGCCTGCTCGCGGCGGACCGCGCCCAGGGAGAGGGCGTCGACCGTGGCCGCGTGCTCCGCGGACTCGGTGAGCACGCCGTTGAGGTCGGCGTAGGCGGCGGCGTTCGCGCGGTAGGCCGGCGCCGAGCGCTTGAGGTAGCGGCGGGTGGCGAGGACGAGCACGGGCACGCCGACGAGCATCGCGAGCGCGACGAGCGGCGCGGCGAGGAGCGCGGCGCCGAAGGTGAGGAGGATCGTCGTCGACGTCACGAGGAGGCGGGGCACGCCGAAGCGCACCGCCCACTGGACGCGGTCGATGTCGTTGGTCGTGCGGCCGAGGAGGTCGCCGGTGCCGGCGCGCTCGACGGTCGACAGCGGCAGGTGCGTGACCCCGAGGAGGAAGCGCTCGCGCAGCCCGGCGAAGACCTCCTCGCCGAGCAGCATCGCGCTGCGCTGGGCGTACCGGGTGACGACCGACTGCACGAGGACCACCCCGACGAGCCACAGCGCGACGGTGTCGACGTACCGGCGCGTGGTGCCCTGGGCGACGGCGTCGACGAGCCCGCCGAGCATCCACGGCAGGGCGAGCGCGGCGACGGCGGCCAGCGCCTGGAGGAGGACGACGACGGCGAGCGGGCGCCGGTGGGTGCGCAGCAGGCGCCCGGCGAACGCGCGCACGCGCCGGTTGTCGGCGACGGGCAGCTGCATCAGACCACCTCCGAGGGGGCGAGGGAGCGGCCGACGACGTCGTGGTAGGCCTGTGCGTCAGGGTCGCCGGACGCGGCGCGGGCGAGCAGGTCGCGGTGCCGGCCGCGGGAGCGGACGACGCCGTCGTCGAGCAGGACGACCTCGTCGGCCTGCTCCAGGACGAGCGGGGAGGCGGTGAGGACGACGGTCGTGCGCCCGCGGCGGTAGGCCGCGGTCCGCTGGGCGATCCGCGCCTCGGTGTGGGCGTCGACGGCGCTGGTCGGCTCGACGAGGACGAGCACCTGTGCCTCGGTGAGCAGCGCGCGGGCGAGCGCGACGCGCTGCCGCTGGCCGCCGGACAGGGAGCGGCCCTTCTCGGTGATCGCGCCGTCCAGGCCCTCGGGGAGGGACTCGAGGACGTCGTGGGCGTCGGCCGCCTCGAGGGCGCGCAGGAGCGCCGCGTCCTCGATCCCGTCGGCGCGCGCGTCGAGCGCGCTGCGCAGCGTGCCGGTGAACAGCTGCGGCGCGGAGGAGGCGACGACGACGCGGCGGCGGACCTCGGCGAGCGGCAGGTCGCCCAGGGGTACGCCGTCGAGGAGGACCGAGCCGGCAGAGCGGTCGTCGAGGCGCCCGAGGCGCGCGGCGAGGGCCTCGCCCTCCCCGGGGCGGGTGGTGACGACGGCGGTGAGCCCGCCGGGCACCGGCTCCACGCCCGAGGTCTCGTCGACGAGCCGGCCCGGCGTCGTGGGCACGACCGGCACGGGCAGGGAGTCGGCGGCCTCGGACTCGGCGAGGCTGCCCGCCTCCGGCGTCACGGAGAGCACGCCGATGATCTTGCGGGCGGCGACGCGGGCGCGGGTGAAGAAGTTGAGGAACTGGGTGACCCAGCGCAGCGGCTCGGAGAGGAACGCGGTGAACCCGTAGAAGGTGACGAGCTGGCCGGGGGTGATGGTGCCCTCGATCGTCTGGCGCGCCCCGAGCCACACGACGCACGCGACGAACAGGCCGGGCAGGAGCACCTGGAGCGCCTCGAGCACCGAGGACAGGCCGGCGACCCGCACGCCGGCCGCGCGCACCCGCTGGGACTGGGCGCGGTACCGCTCGGCGAAGACCTCCTCGCCGCCGATCCCGCGCAGGATCCGCAGGCCGGAGACGGTGTCGGTGGCGAGCGTCGCGAGGCGCCCGGTGGCGTCGCGCTGCTCCTTCTGCCGCGCCTGGAGGGGGCGGATGAGGAAGGAGACGACGACGGTGACGAGCGGCAGCCCGAGCGCGACGACGATCCCGAGGCTCGGGGACTGCTGGAGCATGTAGAGGGTGACCGCGAGGTAGCCCGCGAGCCCGCCGACGAAGGCGGGCAGCATCTCCAGGACGTTGCCGACCTGGAAGGAGTCGTGGGCGACGGCGCTGACGACCTCGCCGGTGGGCAGCTCCTCACCGATCGCCGGGCCCGTGCGGCTCACGTGGTGGCCGACGAGGCGGGTGGTGGTGAAGGAGCCGTGCAGCCACCCGCCGACCTCGGCGGCGTGGCCCAGGCTCGTGGCGACGGCGCTGAACAGGCCGACGGCCACGAGGGCGAGGGCGAGCCACAGCAGCCGGGCGGACACGCCGTCCTCCAGGCCCGCGTCGAGCGCGAGGCCCAGGAGCAGCGGGACCGCCGCGCCGGCGAGCGAGACGGCAGAGGTGAGCAGGCAGGCGACGACGAGGGTGCGCCATGCGCCGCGGCCGGTCCACAGGAGGTACGCCGTCGGGGACCGGAGGGAGGGGTGGCCGGGGTGGCCGGTCGGGACGTCGAGCACGGCGTCGAGCCTACGTCGGCGCGCCGCGCGTCCTCAGCCTGTTTTCCGCCGTGCCCGGCGCTCCTGAGACACTGGGGCCGACCCGTAGAGGCGGGCAACGGAGGAGGAGAAGTGAGCGAGGAGTCCACGGAGACCGCGGCAGGACCGGGCACGGCGCTGCGCGCCGAGCGAGAGCGCAAGGCGAGAGGAGCCTGGCGGTTCTACCAGGTCATGGCATTCGTCACAGGTGTGATGCTCCTCCTGCTCGTCGTCGAGATGGTGCTCGTCTACCTCGTCCAGGTGGGGCCCGACGTCACGTCGTGGATCGCCTGGATCCCTTTCGCCCACGGCTGGATCTACGTCGTCTACCTCGTGAGCGTCTTCAACCTCTGGTCGACGATGCGCTGGGGCCTGGGCCGGATGGCCGCCCTCGTCGTCGCCGGCGTCGTCCCGGTGCTGTCCTTCGTCATGGAGCACCGCGCGGCGTCGTGGTTCGCGACGGACCTCCCGCGCGTCGTGTCGCGCCCCGCGTCTACGCTGGCCCGGTGAGCATGACCGACGCCCCCACCACAGCCGAGCGGGCCGCTACGCCCCGCCCCGTCCTCGTCGTCGACTTCGGCGCCCAGTACGCCCAGCTCATCGCCCGCCGGGTGCGGGAGGCCGGGGTGTACTCCGAGATCGTCCCCCACACCCTGCCGGTGGACCGCATCCTCGCCAAGGACCCCGCGGCGATCATCCTGTCCGGCGGCCCCGCCTCGGTGTACGCCGAGGACGCCCCCGGCGTGGACCCCGAGCTCTTCGCGGCCGGCGTGCCCGTCCTCGGCATCTGCTACGGCTTCCAGGCCATGGCTTCGGCGCTCGGTGGCAGCGTCGCGCGCACCGGTGACCGCGAGTACGGCGCGACCGTCGTCGAGCTGTGCGCCGCCGGCACCCTCCTCGAGGGCACGCCCGAGCACCAGCAGGTGTGGATGAGCCACGGGGACGCCGTCCAGCAGGCCCCCGAGGGCTTCTCCGTCCTCGCCACCTCCCCGGGCGCGCCGGTCGCGGCCTTCGAGGACCGCGAGCGGCGCCTCTTCGGGATGCAGTGGCACCCCGAGGTCCGCCACTCCGACTTCGGCCAGGCCGCGCTCGAGCGCTTCCTCTACGACGGCGCGGGTCTGCAGCCGACGTGGACCGCGGGCAACGTCATCGCCGAGCAGGTCGCCGCGATCCGCGCGCAGGTCGGCGACGCGCGCGTCATCTGCGGGCTGTCCGGCGGCGTCGACTCCTCGGTGGCCGCCGCCCTCGTCCAGAAGGCCGTGGGCGACCAGCTCACCTGCGTGTTCGTCGACCACGGGCTGCTGCGCGCCGGTGAGGCCGAGCAGGTCGAGCAGGACTTCGTCGCCGCGACCGGCGTCAACCTCAAGGTCGTCGACGCGAGCCGGCAGTTCCTCGACGCGCTCGCCGGGGTGACCGACCCCGAGACCAAGCGCAAGATCATCGGCCGCGAGTTCATCCGCACCTTCGAGGCGGCCGCCCGCGAGATCGTCGCGGAGGCCGGCCACGACGAGGAGGTCCGCTTCCTCGTCCAGGGCACCCTCTACCCCGACGTCGTGGAGTCCGGCGGCGGTGAGGGCGCGGCGAACATCAAGTCCCACCACAACGTCGGCGGGCTGCCCGAGGACCTGCAGTTCGAGCTCGTCGAGCCGCTGCGCACCCTGTTCAAGGACGAGGTCCGCGCCGTGGGCCTGGAGCTCGGGGTGCCCGAGGCCATCGTGTGGCGCCAGCCCTTCCCCGGCCCCGGCCTGGGCATCCGGATCGTCGGCGCGGTCGACGCCGAGCGGCTCGCCGTCCTGCGCGCCGCGGACGCCATCGCCCGCGCCGAGCTCACCGCGGCCGGCCTGGACCGGGACATCTGGCAGTGCCCCGTCGTCCTGCTCGCCGACGTCCGGTCGGTCGGGGTCCAGGGTGACGGCCGCACCTACGGCCACCCGATCGTGCTGCGGCCGGTGAGCTCGGAGGACGCGATGACGGCCGACTGGTCGCGCGTGCCCTACGAGGTCCTCGCCCGGATCTCCAGCCGGATCACCAACGAGGTGCCCGAGGTCAACCGCGTCGTGCTCGACGTCACGAGCAAGCCCCCGGGCACCATCGAGTGGGAATGAGGGTCCTCCACGTCTCGGACTGCTTCCCTCCCCGCACGGGAGGGATCGAGACGCAGGTGCACGACCTCGCCGTCCACCAGGCCGCGGCCGGGTTCGACGTCCACGTCGCGACGGCGACGGCGGGGGCCGACGGCGCCCGCCGCGCCACGCGGGTGCTGGGCTCCGGCGTGCGCGTGCACCGGATGGCCTCCGCGCTCACCCTCGGGGTGCCGGTCAACCCGCGCGGCACCTGGCTCCTGCGCGAGGCGGTGACCCGGTTGCGCCCCGACGTCGTCCACGTCCACGCCGGGGTCGTCTCCCCGTTCGCTCTCGACGGGGTCGTCGCTGCCCACCTCAAGGGCGTGCCGCTCGCCGTCACGTGGCACTGCATGCTCGACGGCTTCGTCACCGGCTTCCGCGGTCTGACGCGGCTCGCCCACCTGCCGGGTGAGGGGGCGGCCGTCTCCGCCGTCTCCCGGGTCGCGGGGGAGCGCGTGGCGCGCATGCTCAGGCGCGAGGACGTCCTCGTCGTGCCGAACGGCCTGGACGTCGAGGAGTGGCGACCGACGGGCGCCGGCCCGGCCGTGGAGCACGGCCCGCTGCGGCTCGTCGCCACCCAGCGCATGGCTCCCCGCAAGCGGGTGGCCCCGCTCGTCGAGATCGTCGCCGAGGCCCACCGGCGGCTGGGGCCGGGGCCCGGGGGCGCACCTCGCGTCCACCTCACCGTCATCGGCTCCGGGCCGGAGGAGACGCGCGTGCGCGCGCTCGTGCGCCACCACCGCCTGGAGGACGTCGTCTCGCTCCTCGGGGGCCTGCACCGCGACGAGCTCGCCGCGCGGTACGCCCAGGAGCACGTCTTCGTCGCCCCCGCCCAGCTCGAGGCCTTCGGCATCGCCGGGCTCGAGGCCCGCGCCGCCGGGCTGCCGGTGGTCGCCGGCCGGGGCACCGGGGTCAGCGAGTACATCACCGACGGCGTCGACGGGCTGCTCACCCCGGACCGCAGCGACGGCCTCGGTGACGCCGCCTCCGACGCCGCCCTCACCAACGCCGTCGTCCGGCTCGCCGAGGACCGCGACCTCCTCGGCCGCCTGCGCGCCCATGCCCGGACGGTGCCGCCCGCGGCCGACTGGCGCGACGTCCGCGCGGCCTGCGAGCGGCTCTACGAGCGAGCCGGCGCGGCTCTCTGACGCCCCGGCGGCGGCCCGCGCGCTCAACTCTCGCGCGCCCGCCGTCGCGTTTCCTGCCACCAAGTCGGCGACACGCGCGCGACACGCCGCACCGCATCGGGCATTCCGGGCACGCGGCAGGACGTGCTGGCAGGTCTCGCGCGGCACGGGTGCGCGGAGCATGCTCGAACGGTCAGCTCCGGCGACCGCCTGCGGGCGGGCCGCGGCGGCGGTCAGGCCCCTGACCTGGCAGTTCACGCCTTCCCGGGCCGGGTGAGGGGCGGCTGCGGCCCGCTGGGCGGGCGTGGGCAGCAGCTCGGCCGACCTGGCGGACGGGTGTCCCAGGTCACGTCGTCAGGTGCGGTAAAAAACGCCTGTACTGGGACCATTGGCCCTGAACCGGACAATCCGGAATGCCAGGATCGTCCTCAGGACCTCGAAAGCGAGGCCACAACCTCGGGGCCTCCGAGGCCACGATCGAAAGGGACCACCACCATGAGCACCACCCGCGGCACCGGAATCGCCCGCCTCGCCGGCATCATCGCCATCGTTGCCGGCATCATCTTCATCGTCGCCGGCGGCGTGACCTGGGGCATGGTGACCAGCCAGCTCAAGGCCGAGAACATCACCGTTCCCGACGACGCCGCGTTCCTCGCCGGCGCCGAGGTGCAGGGTCCGTTCTCCGCGTTCGCCCAGGCCGACATCATCAACACCCACGCGCTGGCCGGCACCGAGGGCCGCACCTACGCCGAGCTCGGCACCGCGATGCGTGAGTTCGAGCCCGGGAGCCCCGAGCACACCGAGCTCCAGGAGCAGCGCACCTCCGTGATGAACGCGTCCTTCCTCCGCGCCTCGCTGTTCACCTCGGTCGTCTCCTACGGCGTGGCCGCCCTGGTCATCGGCCTCGGCGCCCTGTTCGTCCTCCTGGGCCTGGGCATGAACCAGCTGGCCAAGGCCCCCGCCACCGCCGGCCCCGCCGCGGCCCCGGTCCGCGAGCCCGTCGCCTGACCTCCAGCACCACACAACGCCGAGAGCCGGCCCGTGCACAACGGGCCGGCTCTCGGCGTTCCTGCGTCCTCAGTCGCCGCGGGCGACCAACGCCTTGACGAGGAGGCCGACGCCCGCGAGGGCGAGCAGCCCGATGAGCGCGGCCTCGAGGTCGATCGTCAGCCCCGCCCCGACGGCGAGGACCCCGAGCCCGAGGAGGAGCAGGATGATCCCCCAGACGATGGTGCCGACACGCGGTCCGCGGCTCGTGCGGTGCGCGCTGGTGTGGTCGCTCATGACGTCTCCTCGATGTAGAGCTGGCCGAAGCTGACCTCGGCGTCGACGGTGATCCGCGGGCCGTCGCCCTCCCGGGCGAGGGTGGTCCTGATGCCGACGCCGTTGGTGAGCGAGTCGTCGGTGCGGGTGGAGCCCCACACGGGCAGGTTCGGGCCGGTCCACTCGTCGTCGAGCCGGCCGACGACCTCCCCGGCCCCGACGGCGGCCTCGACGGTGACGTCGGCGCCTTCCGGGACGATGAGGTGCAGGTTGCCGAAGGTGACGCTCGCGGGGACGGTGACGTCGGTGTCCGTGTCGAGCTCGGAGAGGTCGACGACGAGCTCACCGGCGACGAGCGAGAAGCCGCGCTCGGCGTCGGCCGCGGTGCGCGGGACCCACGTCGGGTCCCCGGCCCACGTCGTGGCGCTCGAGCCGATCCGGGCGAAGCCGGGCAGCGCGGCCGCGGCTGCGGCGGTCGGCACCATGACGAGGGCGATGAGGAGCGCGAGCACCCCGAGACCGCCCTGCGTGCGGCCGCGCAGGCCGCTCACGAGGACCCCGGCGCCGAGCACCGCGAGGACGGCGCCGCCGCCGACGAGCCACGGGTTCGCGTCGAGCACGCCCTGGTGGTTCGCCAGCGCCACACCGGCCGCGGTGAGGAACGCGAGGGCGAGCACGAGGCTCGTGGCCCGCGAGCCGGGCCCGGGCACCGGGACCGGCGGGGTACCTCCGGTGCCCCGGTCGGTTCCCGGGGGGACCGGCGGGGTGCCGGTGCCCCACCCGGGCAGCGGGTCGGAGGCGCCGCCGGTGCCCCAGGCGGCGCCGGGGGTGGTGCCGGGCAGGGGGTCGGAGGCGGCGCCGGTGCCCCACGAACTACCGGGCGCGGCGCCGGGTGCGGAGCCGGGCAGCGGGTCGGAGGTGCCGCCGAGTCCCCAGGCCTCGGCCCACGAGCTGCTGCTGTCGGAGGCCGAGGCGGCCGAGGGGGAGGCGGCCGAGTGGGACGGCGCCGCGGCGTCGGGCGCGGTCCCGTCCGCTGCGGTCCTGTCGACCGCGGGCAGCGTCGTGGTCGTGTCCCCGGGCGTGGTCGGGCCGGCGTCCTGCGCGGGGAGCGGGGCCGTGGCGGCGGCGGCGGCTTCGGCGCTCGCAGGCAGGGTGGCAGTGGTGGCCGGCAGGGGGGTCGTGACGTCGGCCGCCGGGGTGGCGTCCACGGGGCGCACGGTGGGGGCGTCGACGTCCTCGCGGACGTCGTAGGCCGGGTGCGGCGCGGCGGCGGCCCAAGGACCGGGCACGAGGTCGGTACCGGGCGTCGTCGCGTCCGGGGAGGCCGGGGAGGCCGGAGACGCAGGGGGCGGCGGGGGCGGGACCGGCCCGCCGGCGGGCGGCCCGCCCGACGGTGCCCGCGTGCCGCCCTCACGGCCCAGCAGCACCACGGCGACGACGACGCCGACGATGATCACCCACGGCACCGTCCACCACGCGCCGCTCCACCAGAACACCGGGCGGCTGAGGCCGACGATGACCGCGGCGGCCGCCCCGGCGAGGGCGATGTCGAAGTGGCCCCGCACCGCCTGCTCGAGGTGGATGCGGCCGTCGGAGGACTCGGGCAGCAGCGCCCAGGCCACGCCGTACAGGACGAGGCCGAGGCCGCCGAAGAGGCTGACGACGACGAAGAAGCCGCGCACGAGCAGCGGGTCGAGCCCGTAGCGGTGGCCGATGCCGGCGGCGACGCCGCCCACCCAGCGGTCCGGCGTGCGCCAGATGCCCAGGCGGCGCACGGAGTCGAAGAACCCGGCGGCGGGGGACGAGGGAGGGGGCGGGGTGTGCGGTGCACTCTGACCGTTCATGTGACCAGCAAACCGCCTCGGGCACCTGCGGCGGTATCGGGGAGGCCCCTGACCGTCCCCCGACCTCCGCCCCGGGAACCCCGGCTCGTCCCCGGACCGGGCCCGGGGCCTCCCCGGAGGCCCGCGGCACGTGTGACGATCTGGGGGTGACGATCTCCGCGCCCGAGCGGCTCCCGCTGCGCCGCCCCCTCGCCGGCCGCCAGGTCGCCGGGGTGGGCGCCGGCCTCGCCGCGCACCTCGGCCTCCCGGTGCAGCGGGTGCGCCTCGCGCTCGTGCTGTCCGCGCTCGCCTTCGGTGCCGGGCTCGTGCTCTACGGCTGGCTGTGGGTCCTCGTGCCGTCGGGCGACCCGGTCGACGCCGCCGCCGACGCCCGCCCCACCTCCGCCTCCCGGCTGGCCCCGCGGCTGCGGGCGGTCACCCGCTCGGTGTCGGCGAGTGACGTCGTGGCCGGGGTGCTGCTCCTGCTCGCCGCCCTCGCGCTCGTCCTGTGGCGCGCCGGGGTCACCCTGCCCAACGACTGGCTCGTCCCGCTCCTCGTCGTCGTCGGCGGCGCGGCGCTCGTGTGGACCCAGCTCGACTCCTCGCTGTCCGGCCAGGACGCCCCGCCCGTGCCCCGGTGGCACGCCCTCGCGCGGGTCGGCGGCGGGCTGCTGCTCGCCGTCGTCGGCATCGTCCTGCTCCTCGGGCGCGGGCTGGGCGCCGACGAGCTGCTCTCCGGGATCGTCGCGAGCACGGCGATCCTCGTCGGCGTCGCGGTCGTCCTCGCCCCGGTGTGGCTTCGCCTCGTGCGCGACCTCAGCGCCGAGCGCACCGCCCGCGCGCGGGAGTCCGAGCGCGCCGACATCGCCGCCCACCTCCACGACTCCGTGCTCCAGACGCTCTCCCTCATCCGCTCCCGCGCAGACGACCCGGACCAGGTCTCCCGCCTCGCCCGGGCCCAGGAGCGCGAGCTGCGCCACTGGCTCTACTCCGACCGGCCCGCGGCGGGCACGTCGGTGGCGGCCGCGCTGCGCGAGGTCGCGGCCGAGGTCGAGGACCAGCACGGGGTCGGCATCGACGTCGTCACCGCGGGCGACCGCCCGCCGCACGCGACGACCGCGGCGCTGCTCGCCGCCACCCGCGAGGCGCTGCGCAACGCCGTCGTCCACGGGGCGCCGCCGGTCTCGCTGTACGTCGAGGTGGGGGAGGATGTCACCGAGGTGTTCGTGCGCGACCGCGGCCCCGGCTTCGACGTCGCGACGATCCCGGCCGACCGGCACGGGGTGCGCGACTCGATCGTCGGGCGCCTCCAGCGCCACGGCGGGACCGCGCGGGTCCGTACCGGGCCGGGCAGCGGCCTCGAGGGCACCGAGGTGGTCCTGCGGATGCCGGAGCCGGAGACAGGGGAGCAGTGATGGACACGACGCCAGGCACCGAGCGGGCGCAGCTGAGGGTCGTCGTCGTCGACGACCACGCGCTCGTGCGCAGCGGGGTGCGCAGCGAGCTGGAGGCGAACGCCCCGGACCTGCTCGTCGTGGGCGAGGCGGCCGACGTCGAGTCGGCCGTCGCCGTCGTCCACGAGGCGCGGCCGGACGTCGTCCTGCTCGACGTCCACCTGCCCGGCGGCCGCGGCGGGGGCGGCATCGACGTCATCACCGGGTGCCGCGACGTGCCGGCCCGGTTCCTCGCGCTGTCCGTCTCCGACTCCAGCGAGGACGTCGTCGGGGTCATCCGGGCCGGCGCGCGCGGCTACGTCACCAAGGCGATCAGCCCCACCGAGCTCGCCGACGCCGTGCGCCGGGTCGCCGGCGGGGACGCCGTCTTCTCCCCGCGCCTCGCCGGGTTCGTCCTCGACGCGTTCGGCACCGCCGCCAAGGACGTCGCGACGACCGACGGCGAGCTCGACCGGCTGTCGGCCCGCGAGCAGGAGGTCATGCGGCTCATCGCCCGCGGCTACTCCTACAAGGAGGTGGCGAGCGAGCTGTTCATCTCGGTGAAGACGGTCGAGACCCACGTGTCCGCCGTGCTCCGCAAGCTCCAGCTCTCCTCGCGCCACGAGCTCACCCGGTGGGCGGCCGTGCGCCGCCTCATCTGATGAACCCGGACCCGGTGGGAAGGGCCACACCGCCCCGGAACCCGCGCCGTCACTGAGGTTTCGGCGTCCGGCCTCGCCTAGGGTGGCAGCATGACGTTCCTCTACTACTTCCTCCTGTTCCTCCACTTCGTGGGTTGGGCGGTCGTCCTCGGTGGCACCGTGACCAACCTGC
Source organism: Georgenia wutianyii (assembly GCF_006349365.1). Classification (NCBI taxonomy): domain Bacteria; kingdom Bacillati; phylum Actinomycetota; class Actinomycetes; order Allobogoriellales; family Allobogoriellaceae; genus Georgenia; species Georgenia wutianyii. Next base: position 2,893,271 of record NZ_CP040899.1, on the reverse strand, counting down.
GTACCCCCCGCCTGGCGCCGGGCGTCCTCCACGGCGCGATCACCGCGCTCGTCACCGGCGTCCTCATGGTCGGGGTCGCCGAGGCCGCCCTCGACGCGGACCTCAACCACATGAAGATCGGCGTCAAGCTCGTCGTCGCCGCGGTCATCGTCACGCTCACCGTCATCGCCTCCCGCCGCAAGGAGCCCAGCCGCGCGCTCCTCGGCGCGATCGCCGGGCTCACCACCCTCAACATCGCCCTCGCGGCACTGTGGCGCTGAGTCGCTGATGGGGGTCCTGGGTGAGGCGATCGTCCTCCTCGTCGTCCTCGTCGGGATCATCGGGGCAGTCGTCCAGGTGATTCCCGGCGGGGGCGTCCTCGTCGGCGTCGCCGTCGTCGTCTGGGCCGTCCTCACCGGCGGCCCGGTCGCCCTCACGGTCGGCGTCGTCGCCGGCCTCGCCGTCCTCGCCGCCGAGGTCGGCAAGTACCTCCTCGCCGGGCGCTACCTCGGGCAGGGCGGGGTGCCCGGCCGGACGCTCGTCGTCGGTGCGGCGCTCGGCGTCGTCGGCTTCTTCGTCGTCCCGGTCGTCGGGCTGCCGCTCGGCTTCCTCGCCGGCGTGTACGGCGCGGAGAGCGCCCGGCTGCGCGACCAGCGGGCCGCCCGCGCGTCCACCGGGCGGGCGATGCGCGCCGTCGGCGTGGCGATCCTCGTCGAGCTCGGCGGGGCCCTGGTCGCCACCGCCGCCCTCCTCGTCGGCATGTGGCAGACCTGACGCCTGTGGTGTCGGTGCCACCACCTACCCTGGAGGGGCCATGACCTCCCTCTTCGACAACCTGCCCGGTCTCCTCGGCGGGAACCTGCCGCCCCTGGCCGCCGCCGTCCCGCCCCGGGACGACGCCGGCGCCACCGACGCGCCCGCCGCCGCGCGCGCCACCGACCTCCTCGAGGGGCTCAACCCGCAGCAGCGCGCCGCCGTCCTCCACGAGGGAGGCCCGCTCCTCATCGTCGCGGGAGCCGGCTCGGGCAAGACCCGCGTCCTCACCCACCGCATCGCCCACCTGCTGGCCACCCGGCGGGCCCGGGCCGGTGAGGTCATCGCGATCACCTTCACCAACAAGGCCGCGGCGGAGATGCGCGAGCGCGTCGCCGACCTCGTCGGCCCCGTGGCGCGGCACATGTGGGTCTCCACCTTCCACTCCGCCTGCGTGCGGATCCTGCGCCGTGAGCACGCGACGCTCGGGCTGCGGTCGAACTTCTCCATCTACGATGCCGCGGACTCCCAGCGGCTCATGACGCTCGTCACCCGCCAGCTCGACCTCGACCCCAAGCGCTACCCGCCCAAGACCTTCTCCCGCAAGGTCTCCGACCTCAAGAACGAGCTCGTCGACCCGGACACCTTCGCCGCCGGCATCAGCGACGCCAACCCGTTCGACGCCGCTCTCGCGCAGGCCTACCGCGAGTACGACGCCCGGCTGCGCCAGGCGCACGCGCTCGACTTCGACGACCTCATCATGCAGACGGTCAACCTGCTCCAGGCCTTCCCGGCCGTCGCCGAGCACTACCGTCGCCGCTTCCGTCACGTCCTCGTCGACGAGTACCAGGACACCAACCACGCCCAGTACGTCCTCGTGCGCGAGCTCGCCGGGGTGTCCCAGGACTCCGCCGGTGAGGGCCTGCCGCCGGCCGAGCTCACCGTCGTCGGTGACGCCGACCAGTCGATCTACGCCTTCCGCGGCGCGACCATCCGCAACATCGTGGAGTTCGAGGCGGACTACCCGGACGCGACGACGATCCTCCTGGAGCAGAACTACCGCTCCACCCAGAACATCCTCAGCGCCGCGAACGCGGTGATCTCCCGCAACCCCAACCGGCGCGCGAAGAACCTGTGGACCGACAGCGGCGCCGGGCCGCAGGTGGTCGGGTACGTCGCGGACTCCGAGCACCAGGAGGCCCGGTTCATCGCCGAGGAGATCGACCGCCTCGGCGACTCCGAGGGCGTGCGCCCCGGCGACGTCGCCGTCTTCTACCGGACCAACGCCCAGTCCCGTGCGCTGGAGGAGGTGCTCGTCCGCAGCGGCATCCCCTACAAGGTCGTCGGCGGCACGCGCTTCTACGAGCGCAAGGAGATCAAGGACGCCCTCGCCTACCTCCGCGCCGTCGCCAACCCCGACGACGCCGTCAACCTGCGCCGCATCCTCAACGTGCCCAAGCGCGGGCTGGGGGAGCGGGCCGAGGCGATGCTCGCGGCGCACGCCGAGCGCGAGCGCATCTCCTTCGGGGCCGCGATCGAGCACGCCGCGGCGCCCGACGGCACCGCCCCCGAGGTCCTCGGGCTCGCCACCCGCGGGCGCACCCAGGTGCGGGCGTTCCACGAGCTCATGACCGGGCTGCGCGACATGCTCGCCGCGGGTGCCGGCCCCGCCGAGATCCTCGACGCCGCCCTCGACCGCTCCGGCTACCTCGCCGAGCTGCGGGCGAGCGAGGACCCGCAGGACGCCACCCGGGTGGAGAACCTCGCCGAGCTCCACGCCGTGGCCGCCGAGTTCGCCCAGAGCGACCCCGAGGGCGACCTCGGCGACTTCCTCGAGCGGGTCGCGCTCGTCGCCGACTCCGACCAGATCCCCGACGACGACGCCGCCGCCCAGGGCCAGGTCACCCTCATGACCGTCCACACCGCCAAGGGCCTGGAGTTCCCGGTCGTGTTCGTCACCGGCATGGAGGACGGCACCTTCCCCCACCAGCGGTCGCTCAGCGACGAGGAGGAGCTCGCCGAGGAGCGCCGCCTCGCCTACGTCGCCCTCACCCGGGCGCGCCGCCGGCTCTACCTCTCCCGCGCCGGGGTCCGCACGGCCTTCGGCATGCCGCAGCAGCTGCCGGCGAGCCGGTTCCTCGCCGACATCCCCGAGGAGCTGCTCGACTGGCGCCGCGCCGAGTCCTCCACCGAGTCCATCCGCGCCGGTGGCGGCGGGTGGGGCACCGGCGGCGGGGGCTGGGGCGGCAGCGGGTACGGCCGCAGCGGCCCGGTGCGCACCACCCGGCGCCGCGAGGAGCCGGCCACGCCGTCCTTCGACCCCGCACCTGCGCGCCCCGCGGGGGACATCCCCGGCTTCGACATCGGCGACAAGGTCACCCACGACTCCTACGGCCTGGGCACCGTCGTCGGCCTCGAGGGCTCCGGCTCCAGCGCCGTCGCCCAGGTGGACTTCGGCGGCGGGCAGGTCAAGCGCCTGCTCCTGCGCTACGCGCCGATCACCAAGCTCTAGCCCTGCGGCGTGCCGCGGCGCGGCTCCCACACCGCGCCGCCGGCCCGTCCTAGCCTGACTGCGACACGACTGTCGAGGAGGGCGGATGGCTCAGACCGCCGCGCCGGTACGTCCCGCGCGCCCGTCGGGTGGTGGCGCTCGCCCAGCCCCCGCGACTCCCGCCAGGGGCCACATCCAGGGCCTGGACGGGCTGCGGACGCTCGCCGTCGGTGCCGTGCTCGTCTACCACCTGCGCCCCACCTCACTGCCCGGTGGCTTCCTCGGTGTCGACGTCTTCTTCGTCATCTCCGGCTTCCTCATCACCACCCTGCTGCTGCGCGAGATCGGGGCCCGCGGGAAGGTGGACCTGCCGCAGTTCTGGCTGCGCCGCGCCCGCCGGCTGCTGCCCGCGCTCGTCACCGTCGTCCTCGTGAGCGTCACCCTCGCCGCCGTGGCGGGCGGGGACCTGCTCGTCGACGTCGGGCGCCAGGTGCTCGGGGCGCTCACCTTCTCGAGCAACTGGCTGGAGATCTCCGCCGACTCGAGCTACTTCGCCCAGACCTCACCCCAGCTCTTCCTCAACTTCTGGTCCCTCGCGGTGGAGGAGCAGTTCTACCTCCTGTGGCCGGTGCTGCTCGTCGTGCTCCTCGCGCTCACCCGCTCCGGCCGCGACCGGGTGAGGGTGGCGCTCGGCCTCGCCGCGGCCTCGGCGCTCCTCATGGCGGTCCTGTACACCCCCGGTGCCGACGCGACGCGGGTCTACTACGGGACCGACACCCACCTGTTCGGGCTCATGGTCGGCGCCGCGCTCGCCTTCGCCTGGGCCGACCCGGGCAGCCGGCTGCACTCCCCGCAGTGGCGCCGGTGGCGCCAGCCCGCGGCGCTCGCCGCCGGGACCGGGCTCGTGCTCCTCATGACCCTGCTCCAGGAGGACTCCGCACTCACCTTCCGGGGTGGCATCCTCATCGCCTCGGTCCTCACCGCGGTGCTCGTCGCCGCGCTCCTCGGCCCCGCCACCCTCTACCAGCGGCTGCTGCGCATGCCCCCGGTCGAGTGGGTCGGGCAGCGCTCCTACGGCATCTACCTGTGGCACTGGCCGGTCCTCCTCGTCCTCACCGAGCTGCTGCCGGCGACCACCTACGACTCCCCGCTGAGCTGGACCACGCGGGCGCTGGCGCTCGTCCTCACCCTCGTCCTCGCCGGCGCCTCCTACCGGTGGCTGGAGCAGCCGGTGCGCCGGCACGGGTTCACCGGCGTGTGGCGGCGGTGGCGCGCCGCGCTGCGGGGCGGGCGCCGCGCCGCCCAGGTCGTGGCGGGGGCGGTGGCGGTGCTCGTCGTCACCACGGCGGTGGCCGTGGCCACCGCCCCGACCACCTCCCTCACCCAGCAGCAGATCGAGGCGAACGAGCGGCTCGTCGCGGACTCCGCCGAGCAGGCACCGGGGCCGGAGCCGCTGCCCGCCGAGGCGGACTGGTCGGTGCCCGAGGGCCACGAGATCACCGGGTTCGGCGACTCGATCATGGTGACGAGCGCCCACGGCCTCACCTACCGGTGGCCCGACATCTCCCTGGACGCCGAGTCCAACCGCCAGTGGCCCGACGCGCTCACCGCCGTCGAGGCCGCGCTGGAGGCCGGGACCGTGCGCCGCGCCGTCGTCCTCGACTTCGGCACCAACGCGGGCGTGCGGGAGCCGGAGGTCGTGCGGGCCGTGCTCGACGCGCTCGGGCCGGAGCGGATGGTCGTCGTCGTCAACCTCTACGGCGGCTCGTACTGGGTGCCGGAGGCCAACGCGACCCTCGCCGAGATCGTCGCGGACTACCCCAACGCGATCGTCGCCGACTGGTACGCGGCGATCGACGCCGAGCCGGGCAAGCTCCAGTCCGACGGCATCCACCCCGACATCGAGGGCGGGCACCTGTACACCGACGTCGTCGCGGAGGCGTTCGTCGAGCTCTCCGAGCGGATCGGCGCCGAGCTCAGCGCGCCGCAGCGCTGAGGGCCGGGCGCCGGGCGCGGCGCCGGTACCACTGGGTGAGGACGGCGGCGGCGAGGAGGACCTCGGCGACGTCCCCGCCGTAGTACATGAGCTGGGCGGCCGCCTCGGCCACTTCGACGGGCTGGTGGGTGCCCGGCGGCAGCTCACCGGCCCGCGCGTAGAGGGTCTTGGCCAGGACGGCGTGGGCCGCGGCGGTGAGCAGGAGGACGACGAGTCGCACCGCCGTCCCGGGCCGGCGTGGGGCCGGGTCGGGCCCGGCCAGCGCCCAGGCCAGGAGCAGCCCGGAGGCGAGCAGGTGGACGTGGACCGCGGCGTGCACGAGCGGCTGGGTGAGGCTGAGGGCGTAGAGCGGGGTGAGGTAGATGGCGAGCAGCCCGCCCGTGACGAGCAGTCCGGCGCTCACCGGGTGGGACAGGACGTGGAGGACCGGGTGGCGCAGCACGGCGGTGACCCGGCGGGCGGCGGGCGCGGGCAGCGCGGTGAGCGCGAGCGTCACCGGCGCGGCGAGGACGAGGGCGAGCGGGGCGTACATGCCCAGGAGCAGGTGGACGACCATGTGGGCGCGCGGGTCGTGGTGCGCGGCCGCCATGAGCGGCGGCGCCAGCGCGAGGGCGATCAGCGCGCAGCCCGCGGCCCAGCTCGCCAGGCGCGCCACCGGCCAGGGCCGCCGTCGTCGTGCCCGGGACCACCCCGCGAGGTAGGCCGCGAGCAGGAGGGCCGCCGGCGCCAGCGCGAGGAGCCAGTCGGCGGGGCCGGCCTCGTGCGTCATGCCCGGGCCGGCAGCGGCCGGGGACGCCGGGCGAGCACGGCACCGGCGACGAGGAGGAGCACCGCCGCGGCGTTCCACGCGACGTCGTAGGGGAGGAGGTCGACGTCGTAGCGAACCTGGTGCAGGCCCAGCACCTTGTGGACGACGACCCCGTCGAACAGCTGGAAGGCGCCCGCGCCCAGGAGCGCCCCGGCCCAGCCGGCCCGCGCGTCGAGCGCCCCGCGCCGCCGCAGGTCGAGGAGGAGGAAGAACCCGGCGACCACCGCGAGGAGCTCCGCGGCGTGCAGGAGGCCGTCGGACAGCAGCCCGACCGTCGTCGTCGACCGGTCGTAGAAGTGGTGCCAGGCGAGGACCTGGTGGAAGACGACCTCGTCGACCGCGGCCATGACGCCCGCCCCGACGAGCGCCGCGGCGCCCAGGGACGCGCGCCGGCCGCGGGTCGGCTGCTCGGCCATCACCCCTCCTGCCCGTGGACTGCGGCCACCACCGTAGGGTGCGGGTAGCGCGCCCGCCACGTGACGGCCCCGGAGGATGACCCATGACCGAGCTCGGCGTCGTCGTCGGCGAGGACGGCCTGGCGCGGCCCGCGTGGGCGGCGACCGACCCGCTGCTGCGCGAGTACTACGACACCGAGTGGGGCATGCCGGTGCGCGACGAGCGCGGCCTGTTCGAGCGGCTGAGCCTCGAGGCGTTCCAGTCCGGGCTCTCCTGGGCGACGATCCTGCGCAAGCGCCCCGCGTTCCGCGCAGCGTTCGCCGGCTTCGACCCCGACGCCGTCGCCGCGTTCGACGAGCGCGACGTCGACCGTCTGCTCGCCGACCCCGGGATCGTGCGCAACCGGCGCAAGGTCGAGGCGACGATCGCCAACGCGAGGGCGACCGTCGCGCTGCGCGCCGACGGCGGCCTGCCCGCCCTCGTGTGGTCCTTCAAGCCCGCCGACACCCCGCGGCCGCGGACCTACGCGGAGGTCCCGACGACGTCGTCGGAGTCGGTCGCCCTCGCCCGCGAGCTGAAGTCCCGCGGGTTCCGGCACGTCGGCCCGACGACGATGTTCGCCCTCATGGAGGCGGTGGGCATCGTGGACACGCACCTGCTCGGCAGCCACCGGCGGGGCACCTCGGGGGTCTGGGCGGACTGAGCCCGGCCGGCGGGGGAGGATAGGGGCATGACCGAGCCGAGCACGTGGGTGCAGATCACCCAGTCCAACCCCGACCACTCCCGGTGGTACATCGAGCGCTTCCGCCAGATGGCGGCCGCCGGCGCCGACCTCGTGGGGGAGGCGCGCTTCGTCGACGCGATGGTGCCGCGCGGTGCGCGGGTGCTCGACGCCGGCTGCGGCCCCGGCCGGCACGGCGGCTACCTCGCCTCCCGCGGGCACACGGTCGTCGGCGTCGACGTCGACCCCGTGCTCATCGACGCGGCGCGCGAGGACCACCCCGACGCCACATGGGTCGTCGGGGACCTCGCCGAGCTCGACCTGCCCGCGCGCGGCATCGCCGACCCGTTCGACGCGATCCTGTGCGCCGGCAACGTCATGACCTTCCTCGCCGCGAGCACGCGCCGGGAGGTGCTGCGCCGCATGGCCCGCCACCTGCACCCCGAGGGGCGCGCGGCCATCGGCTTCGGCGCCGGGCGCGGCTACGACTTCGCGGAGTTCCTCGACGACGCCCGCGCCGGCGGCCTGGAGCCCGATCTGCTCCTGTCCACCTGGGACCTGCGCCCCTACACCGAGGACTCCGGCTTCCTCGTCGCCGTCCTGCGCCGCGCCTGACCTGCCGCGCAGCAGCCGCGGCGCTCCCGCACGCCCGCACTCCTTCACCTCCTCCACCGAAAGCAGCCTCGTGACCCCCACCCCCGTCCCCGTCGGCACCTCCGAGCTCACCGTCTTCCCGCTCGGCCTGGGCACCAACATCTTCAGCGACCCGAGCGACGTGGCCCCCTTCCACGCGGTCCTCGACGGCTTCGCCGAGCGCGGCGGCAACTTCGTCGACACCGCGGACATGTACTCCTACTGGGTGCCGGGCAACACCGGCGGGGAGTCCGAGGAGATCATCGGCCGCTGGATCGGCGACCGGCGCAACCGGGACGACGTCGTCGTCGCGACGAAGGTCGCCGGCAAGCCCGACCTGCTCGGCCTGTCCCCGGCGACGGTCCGGCGCGCGGCGGAGGACTCCCTGCGTCGCCTGCGCACCGACCACATCGACCTGTACTACGCGCACTACCAGGACGACGAGACGCCCGTCGTCGAGAGCGCCGCGGCCTTCGACCGGCTCGTCACCGAGGGCAAGGTCCGTGCGGTCGGGCTGTCCAACCTCGCGCCCGAGGTCATCGACGAGTGGTTCCGGGTGTGCGCGGAGAACGGCTTCGCCGCGCCCGTCGCGCTCCAGCCGCGCTACTCCCTCGTCTCCCGGGAGTACGAGGGCGGCCTCGCCGACGCCGCCCGCCGCCACGGCATGTCGGTCTTCCCCTACCAGGTGCTCGCCGGCGGCTTCCTCACGGGGAAGTACCGCACCGAGGCCGACACCGAGGGCCGTGCGCGGGCCGGTGCGGTCAGGCGCTACCTCAGCCCGCAGGGCCTGCGGGTGCTCGACGCGCTCGACGCCGTCGCCCGCGACCTCGGCACGAACCCCGCCTCCGTGGCGCTCGCCTGGGCGACGGCCGGCGGCAAGGTCACCGCCCCGCTCGCCGCCGCGACGACCCCCGCGCAGCTCGACCAGCTCTTCGCCGCCGTCTCCCTCGAGCTGCCCCCCGAGCACGTCGCCCGCCTCGACGACGTCTCCGCCACCTTCCGCTGACCCTCCCCTCTCCTCTCCTCTCTGGGACACCCCTCCGCGCCCCGCGACGCCCCCTGCGGCACACCCCGAGCACCGCAAAGGGGCGTCCCAGAGGTGAGTCGCTCGGCCGAAACACCCCGTGCTCCTCTGGGACACCCCTCAGCGCCCGGGGACGCCCCCTGCAGCACACCCCGCGCCCCGCAAAGGGGCGTCCCAGAGGTGAGGTGTGGCCGTGCACGATCCGGTTGTCGGCGGGAATCGGAGGCGGGCGGCGGGGCGCCGTTCGACGTGCGCCGGGGGTGGGGCATACGGGTACAGTGTCCGGAGATGTCTTGATGTCGAGGCATTCCGAGAACGGCGATGAGAGGACTCACCTGGTGGACCTTTTCGAGTACCAGGCGCGGGACGTGTTCGAGAAGCACGGGGTACCCGTCCTGGGCGGAATCGTGGCGACCACGCCGGCGGAGGCGCGTGCTGCGGCAGAGCGACTCGGCGGCGGGACCGTCGTCGTCAAGGCTCAGGTCAAGACGGGCGGCCGAGGCAAGGCGGGCGGCGTCAAGCTCGCCCACAGCCCGGAGGAGGCCGAGGCTCGCGCGGCCGAGATCCTCGGGATGGACATCAAGGGCCACACGGTCCACCGCGTGATGATCGCCGAGGGCGCGAAGATCGCCGAGGAGTACTACTTCTCGGTCCTCCTCGACCGCTCCGAGCGCCGCTACCTGGCCATGGCCAGCGTCGAGGGCGGCATGGAGATCGAGCAGCTCGCCGTCGAGCGCCCCGAGGCGCTGGCGCGCGTGGCCGTCGACCCGGTCACCGGCATCGACGAGGCCAAGGCCCAGGAGATCGTCCAGGCCGCCGGGTTCGCCGCCGACGTGGCCGACGAGGTCGCCGACGTCATCCGCAAGCTCTGGACCGTCTACGCGAGCGAGGACGCCACGCTCGTCGAGGTCAACCCGCTCGTGCGCACCGAGGACGGCGCGATCGTCGCGCTCGACGGCAAGGTGACGCTCGACGCGAACGCCGACTTCCGCCACCCGGACCACGCGGCGCTCGAGGACAAGGAGGCCGCGGACCCGCTCGAGGCGAAGGCCAAGGCGCTCGGCCTCAACTACGTCAAGCTCGACGGCGAGGTCGGCATCATCGGCAACGGCGCGGGCCTGGTCATGAGCACCCTCGACGTCGTCGCCTACGCGGGCGAGCAGCACGGTGTCGGCCCGGCGAACTTCCTCGACATCGGTGGCGGCGCGAACGCGGAGGTCATGGCCAACGGCCTGCACGTCATCCTCGGTGACGAGCAGGTCAAGAGCGTGTTCGTCAACGTGTTCGGCGGGATCACCGCGTGCGACGAGGTCGCGGACGGCATCGTCAAGGCGCTGGAGATCCTCGGGGACGAGGCGACCAAGCCGCTCGTCGTCCGCCTGGACGGCAACAACGTGGTCGAGGGTCGCCGCATCCTCGACGAGGCCAACCACCCGCTGGTCACCATGGTGGACACGATGGACGACGCCGCGGCCAAGGCCGCCGAGCTCGCGAAGTAAGGGACGGACCAGACCATGTCGATCTTCCTCGACGCGAACTCGCGCGTCATCGTCCAGGGCATGACCGGTGCCGAGGGCCAGAAGCACACCCGCCGCATGCTCGGCGCCGGCACCCAGATCGTCGGCGGGGTCAACCCCCGCAAGGCCGGCACGAGCGTCGACTTCGACGTCACCCCGATCGGCCCGGGCGCCGAGGAGCGCGCCGCCGGCACCGTGTCCGTGCCGGTCTTCGGCACCGTCTCCGAGGCGATGGAGGCCACCGGCGCGAACGTGTCGGTCGTCTTCGTGCCCCCGGCCCACACCAAGGGTGCGGTCGTCGAGGCCGTCGACGCCGGCATGCCGCTCGTCGTCATCATCACCGAGGGTGTCCCGGTGGCCGACACCGCCGAGTTCTTCACCTACGCCCAGGAGAAGGGCGTGCGGCTCATCGGCCCGAACTGCCCCGGCATCATCAGCCCCGGGAAGTCGAACGTCGGCATCACCCCGGCGGACATCACCGGCGCCGGCCGCATCGGCCTGGTGTCGAAGTCCGGCACGCTGACCTACCAGATGATGCACGAGCTGCGCGACATCGGCTTCACCACCGCCATCGGCATCGGCGGCGACCCGGTCATCGGCACGACGCACATCGACGCCCTCGCGGCGTTCGAGGCCGACCCGGAGACCGAGCTCATCGTCATGATCGGTGAGATCGGCGGCGACGCCGAGGAGCGGGCCGCGGCGTTCATCAAGGAGAACGTCACCAAGCCCGTCGTCGGCTACGTCGCCGGGTTCACCGCGCCCGAGGGTAAGACGATGGGCCACGCCGGCGCGATCGTCTCCGGCTCCTCGGGGACCGCCGAGGCGAAGAAGGTCGCGCTCGAGGCGGCCGGCGTCAAGGTCGGCAAGACGCCGAGCGAGACGGCGCGCCTGGCCCGGGAGCTCCTCCAGGGCTGACCCGCACCACGCGACGGAGGGCCCGTCGAGCCCATGGGGCTCGGCGGGCCGTCCTCGGTCTTCGACACATCGCGCGACACGCCGCCCGCCTCGCGCCGCGGCGGGGGACGGTCGCGGACCATGGGGCTGATGACGACGACGGTTCACCCGCAGGTGGTCGGCCCTGCCCAGCGTGCCCGCCGGCTCCCCGAGGCCTGGCTGCGTGCCTCCCTCGCCGGGATCGAGGCGGCGCTCATCAGCTGGCTGCTCGTCGTCGTCCCCACCGTCGCCGCCTACGTCGCCACCGCCGCCGCGCCGCTCCTCGGCGAGGCGAGCTGGGACGACGCCGCCGTCATCGGCACCGGCCTGTGGCTCCTCGGGCACGGGGCGTCCGTCGAGCTGGGCGACGTCGCGACCGTGTCGCTCACGCCGCTGGGCACCACCCTCGTCAGCGCCCTCCTCGTCTACGGGGGCGCCCGCCGCGCCCGGCTGCGCCGGCCCGCCACCGCCGCGTTCGCCCTCGCCGGGTACACGCTCACGGTGCTCGGCCTCTCCGCGCTCGTCACCGGGCCGGTCGGGCGGCCGGTGGTCGCGCTGTGCGCCCTGCTCGTCGCCGGGCTCGCGCTCGCCCTCGCGCTGCGCCGGGCACGCGCCCCGCGCCCCGCGTGGTGGCTGCGGCTGCTCGACGCCCTCCCCGACGCCGTCCGCGCCGGGGTGCGGGCCGGGTGGATGACCCTCGCGGTGCTCCTCGCGCTCGCCGTGCTGGCGCTCTCGATCGCCCTCGTCCAGGGCGTGGTCACGGTGCTCGAGCTGCACGAGGCGCTCGCGCCGGGACGGATGGGCACCGTGGTGCTCGTCCTCGGCCAGCTCGCCTTCCTCCCGACGATGGTCGTGTGGGCGCTCGCCTGGATCGCCGGCCCCGGCTTCGCCGTCGGGCAGGGCACGCTCTTCTCCCCGAGCGAGGTCATCACGGCCCCGCTGCCTGCCGTGCCCGCGCTCGGTGTGCTGCCCGACCCGGCCACCACCGGCCTGGGCTGGGTGGTGCTCCTGCCGGTGCTCGCGGGCGCCGGGGCGGGCTGGTGGCTGCACCGGCGCCGCTTCCAGGACTCCTGGTGGCAGGCGGCGCTCAGCGGCGTCGTCACCGCGGCCACGGTCGCCGTCGTCGGCGCCCTCCTCACGGTGGCGGCCGCGGGCGGGATCGGTCCCGGCCGGCTCGCGACCGTGGGCGCCTCCGCCCCGGCGGTCGCCGGCGCGCTCGCCTGGCAGGTGGCGGCCGGCGCCGTGGTCGTGCTCCTCGTCCTGCACCCGCAGGTGCATGCCGGCGTCGCCCGCGCCTACCGCCGCATCGTGCGCCGCACGGACGACGGCGGTGCGCGCACGAACGACGACGGCGGCGCAGGCACCTCGCCCACGCCGCCGCCGGAGTCCTAGGTCAGGCCGTCTGGCCCTCGTGCTCGCCCTCGCCGATCTCCTCGACGAGCTTGGCGCAGAACGCCGGCAGGTCGTCCGGGACGCGGCTGCTCACCAGCCCGGCGTCGACGACGACCTCCTCGTCCACCCAGGTCGCCCCGGCGTTGGTGAGGTCGGTGCGCAGGCTCGGGTAGGACGTGAGCGTGCGGCCCTGGAGGACGTCGGCGTCGGTGAGGATCCAGCCGCCGTGGCAGATGACGCCCACCGGCTTGTGCTGGGCGAAGATCTCGCGCACGAAGGCCACCGCAGGCTGGTCGGTGCGCAGCGTGTCGCCGTTGACGACGCCGCCGGGCAGGACGAGCGCGTGGTACTGGTCCGGCGTGGCCTCGGCGGTCGTGAGGTCGACCTTCTGCTGGTGGCCGTTCTTGCCGGTGATCGTGCCGGCCTCGGGGGCGATGAGCACCGCCTCGGCGCCCTGGGACCTCACGGCCTCCCAGGGCGTGGTGAGCTCGGAGTCCTCGAAGCCGTTCGTCGCGAGGAACGCGACCTTCTTGTTGGTCAGCTGGGCCATGGGTGTGCCTCCTGGTGTCGACGGGGGTTCGCCTCCACGCTATGAGCGATCGCCCCGACGCGCTTCCCGAGAGCTTCGCTCGCTCCCGCGGCGGACTACCGGCCGAAGTTGAGGAGGTAGGTCTGCGTGCGCTGCTCGAGCTCGGAGAAGCAGGTGTCCTGCGCCTGGTGGGTGAGGGCGCGGTCGAGGCACCCGTAGAACTCGGAGTACACCGGCCAGAGGACGGCCTGCACCGAGGTGAGGAGGACCAGGCCGGCGGCGAACACGGTCCCCACGACGACGAGCACCGTCATCGACGCCCCGAGCCGGGCGCCGCGCATCCGCACGAGCGCGAGGACGCCGAGGACGACGGCCACCAGGCCGAGCACCCCGGGCACGAGCGGCAGCGGCCACGGCACCCGGACGACGGAGAGCCACAGCGCGGCGAGCAGCACGAGGGCGAACCACATGACCGTCCGGCTCGCGGCGCGTGTGCGCTGCTCGGGCCGTGCGGTGTCGAGGTCCGGGGTGGGCATGGCCCCAGTCTCCCACCCGGTCGGACTACCCTCGGCACGTGCCCACTCGAGTCGTCGTCCTCATCTCCGGCGGAGGGTCGAACCTCGCGGCCCTCCTCGACGCCGCCCGCGACCCGGACTACGGCGTGGAGGTCGTCGCCGTCGGCGCGGACCGCCACTCGGCCGCCGGCCTCGCGCTCGCGCAGGAGGCCGGGATCCCGACGTTCGTCGAGCGGCTCTCCGACCACCCCGACCGCGAGTCGTGGGACCGGGCGCTGACCGCCGCGGTCGCGGCCGCCGAGCCGGACCTCGTCGTCTCGGCCGGCTTCCTCAAGCTGTGCGGGCCTCACTTCCTCGAGCGGTTCGGCGGGCGGTACGTCAACACGCACAACTCCCTGCTGCCGGCGTTCGCCGGGGTCAACGGCCCGCGTGACGCGCTGGAGTACGGCGTCAAGCTCGCCGGGGCCACCCTCTTCGTCGTCGACGAGGGCGTGGACACCGGCGCGATCATCGCCCAGGTGGCCGTCCCGGTCCACGACGACGACACGGTCGACACGCTCACCGAGCGGATCAAGGTCGCCGAGCGCGCCCAGCTCGTCGAGCAGGTCGGGCGCCTCGCGCGCCTGCCGTGGCGCGTCGAGGGACGCCGCGTCGTCGTCGGCTGAGCGGGCGCGCCGCCCGGGGGAGGGGCCGGGGTACACTCGCCGCGGCCGTGACTGGCGCAACCGAGGTGGAGCGACACCACCGGGGAGCGGCCGGAAGTCCCCTGCAAGGGCACCGCACGCCTGGGTGCCCGGGTCCGTACCGACGCACCCAGGAGTGACCCCGTGACCGACACGCTTCCCGTCCGCCGTGCCCTCGTCTCCGTCTACGACAAGACGGGCCTGGAGGACCTCGCCCGCGCCCTGCACGAGGCAGGGGTCGAGCTCGTCTCGACCGGGTCCACCGCCCGCACCATCGCCGCCGCCGGTGTCCCGGTGACGCCGGTCGAGGAGGTCACCGGCTTCCCCGAGTGCCTCGACGGCCGGGTGAAGACCCTCCACCCGCTGGTCCACGCCGGGATCCTCGCCGACCGCCGCAAGGAGTCCCACCGCGACCAGCTCGCCGACCTCGGCGTCGCGCCCTTCGACCTCGTCGTCGTCAACCTCTACCCCTTCGCCGACACCGTCGCCTCGGGCGCGGGGCCGGAGGAGTGCGTCGAGCAGATCGACATCGGCGGGCCGACCATGGTCCGCGCCGCGGCGAAGAACCACGCGAACGTCGCCGTCGTCGTCGACCCGGCCGCCTACCCCGAGGTGCTGGCGGCGCTCGCGGCGGGCGGCTTCACCCTCGCCGAGCGGCAGCGGCTCGCCGCCGCGGCGTTCCGGCACACCGCCGACTACGACGTCGCCGTCGCCTCCTGGCTCGGCAGCGTCGTCGCGCCCGACGACGACAGCGGCTTCCCGGCGTGGGTCGGGGCGACGTGGCAGCGCGCCGACGTCCTGCGCTACGGCGAGAACCCGCACCAGGGCGCGGCGCTCTACCGCTCCGGGGCGCCCGGGCTCGCGGGTGCGCAGCAGCTGCACGGCAAGGCGATGAGCTACAACAACTACGTCGACGCCGACGCCGCGTGGCGCGCCGCGCACGACCACGCCGACCCGGCCGTCGCGATCATCAAGCACGCCAACCCGTGCGGCATCGCCGCCGGCGCGACGATCGCCGCCGCGCACGCCGCCGCCCACGCCTGCGACCCGGTCTCCGCCTTCGGCGGGGTCATCGCCGCCAACCGGACGGTGACCGCGGAGGCGGCCGCGCAGATCGCGCAGGTCTTCACCGAGGTCGTCGTCGCGCCCGGCTTCGAGCCGCAGGCGCTGGAGATCCTCACCGCGAAGAAGAACATCCGGCTGCTCGTCGTCCCCGAGGCGGCGCGTCCGGAGGTCGAGCTGCGCCCGATCAGCGGCGGGCTGCTCGTCCAGACCGCCGACCGCGTCGACGCCCCCGGGGACGACCCCTCGGGCTGGACGCTCGTGGCCGGTGAGCCGGCCGACCCCGCGACCCTCGCCGACCTCGAGTTCGCGTGGCGCTCGGTGCGCGCCGTGCGCTCCAACGCCATCCTCCTCGCCGCCGGCCGCGCGAGCGTCGGGGTGGGGATGGGGCAGGTCAACCGGGTCGACTCGTGCCGCCTCGCCGTCTCCCGCGCGAACACGCTGGGCGAGGGCCAGGAGCGGGCGCGCGGCGCGGTCGCCGCGTCCGACGCGTTCTTCCCGTTCGCCGACGGGCTGCAGGTCCTGCTCGACGCCGGCGTGCGCGCCGTCGTCCAGCCAGGCGGGTCGGTGCGCGACGAGGAGGTCGTCGCCGCAGCGCAGGCCGCCGGCGTGACGATGTACCTCACCGGCACGCGCCACTTCGCCCACTGAGCGGGGCGTCCGGCTCCGCTCAGCGCAGGGCGCCGCGGAGCCGGACGTCGGGGTCGGTGGCCGCGGCGACGTCGAGCACCGGGTGCTCCGGCCCGGACAGCGCCTTGCGCAGCGGGCCGACGTCGCGCGGCCGGTCGACCGTGAACGCGGCGTGCAGCCGGGGCGCGCCGTCGGCGCCGGGCAGGACGTACAGCGCCGTCCACGGCCCGGCACCCGGCTCACCGCGCAGGACGACCTCCGCGCCCGGCGGGACGTGCCCGACGACGGTGAGCTCGTGGCCGAGCTGGGTGGAGAAGACGTAGGGGGCCGGGTCGGGCACCGGGTCGGGGCACTGGCCGAGGAGGTCGGCGACGAGCGCGGCCGGGTGGCTGAGCGCGCCGTCCCAGTGCGCGCCGGGCACGAGGCCGTCGCGCGGGGAGAGCCGGTCGGAGCAGTCGCCCACGGCCCGCACCGACGCCGGCCCGTCGACCACGCGGCCGGTGAGCCCCACCGGCACCGCGCCCCGCGCCGTCAGCGGCAGGGTCCCGGCGAGCCACGCGGTGTGCGGGCGCACCCCGACCGCCGCGACGACGACGTCGGCCTCCAGCCGCGTCCCGTCCGCGAGCTCGACGCCGTGGGCGTCGGCCGCGGTCACGGTGACGCCGCAGCGCAGCTCGATCCCGTGCTCGGCGTACCACGGCGCGAGCAGGCCCCCGACGTGCGGGCCGAGCACGCGGCCCAGCGGCGCAGGGCCGCCCTCGAGCACGGTGACGCGCACCCCGTGCCCGGCGGCCACCGTGGCCAGCTCCGCGCCGATCCACCCGGCGCCGACGACGACGAGGTGCGCGCCCGGGCGCAGGGAAGCGCGCAGCCGGGCGGCGTCGTCGAGGTCGTGGAGGGTGAGGACGCCGTGCCAGCCGGGCAGGACCACGGGCGCGGAGCCGGTGGCGAGGACGACCGCGTCGGTGGCCAGCTCACGCTCCCCGTCCCGGTCGACGAGGGTGAGGACGGCGCCGTCGTCGTCCGCCGCGAGGGCCAGTGCCCGGGTGCCGGTCAGGAGGACGTCGGCGAGCTCGGTGAGGTCGCCGTAGCCCTCGTCGGCGAGCCGGACGGGCTCGGGGCGGGAGAGCAGCTCCTTGCTCAGCGGGGGCCGGTCGTAGGGCTCGTGCTCCTCCGCGCCGACGACGGTGAGCTCACCGGTGAAGCCCTGCGCCCGCAGCTCTGCGGCGGTGCGCAGGCCTGCGAGGCCGGTGCCGAGGATCGTGACGAGCGAGGGCAGCGGGGTGGGGTGGGGGCGCACGGTCACACCGTAGCGGCGCCGGCGCACGGTAACCTCGCGGGCATGGACCAGACCCACCGCCGCGGCACCGCCGTGCTTTGGCTCGTCGTCGTGGGGGTCGCGACGTCCTCGCTGGCGGCGGTGCTGATCGACGTGCCGACCGCGACGCTCGTGCTCGCCGCGCTGTGCGCCGTCCTCGCCGTCGTCCGCTGGACAGCCCGTCGCCCGCCGGAGACCTTCCGGGCGCGCTCCACCCCCTTCGACGTCACCGTGCTCGTCGTCGCGGCGGTCGCGCTCGCCGTCCTCTCCCCGGCCGGCAACCTCGTCTGACCGGTCGCCGGTGCGCGGGCCCGGGGCCCCGGGGAGGATGAGCCCATGAACGACCTCGTCGTCGACATCGCCCTCGTCCTCCTGTTCATCCTCGTCGGTGGGGTCTTCGCCGCCTCCGAGATCGCCCTCGTCTCGCTGCGCGACAGCCAGGTGCGCGCCCTCGCCGAGAAGGGCGGGGCCGGCGCGCGGGTCGCCCGGCTCACGGGGAGCTCCAACCGCTTCCTGTCCTCGGTGCAGATCGGCGTCACGCTCGCCGGGTTCTTCTCCGCCTCGTTCGGCGCGGCGCAGATCGCCCCGCAGGTCTCCCCGGCGCTCGAGTCGCTGGGCATGTCCTCGGGCGCGGCGAGCACGGTGGCCTTCGTCGGGACGACGGTGGTCATCTCCTACCTCTCGCTCGTCTTCGGCGAGCTCGTGCCCAAGCGGCTGGCGATGCAGAGCGCCGAGCGCTTCTCCCTGGCGGTGGCCACCCCGCTGGACTGGATCGCGACGATCATGCGGCCGGTCATCTGGTTCCTCGGCGTCTCGACGGACCTCGTCATGCGGCTGCTCGGCCGCGACCCCACGGCCCAGCGCGAGGAGATCGGCCCCGAGGAGCTGCGCTCGATGGTCGCCGAGCACGAGGCGATCGGGGCGGTCGAGCGCGAGATGGTCGTCGACCTGCTCACCGTCGGCGACCGCGGCGTGGAGGAGATCATGACCCCGCGCACCGAGGTGTCCTTCCTCGACGCCGACCTGCCGGTCGACGAGGCGCAGGCGCGGGTGGCCACCCTCGAGCACTCCCGCTACCCGGTCCGCGGGCGCAACGACGACGACATCCTCGGCTTCGTCCACGTCCGCGACCTCATCAGCCCGCGCCCCGGCGTGCGCGTCATCGGGGACCTCGTGCGCCAGGTGCCGTTCTTCCCCACGGGCAAGCGGGTGCTCGCCGCGCTCACCGACATGCGCTCCCTCGGCGCGCACATCGCCGTCGTCGTCGACGAGTACGGGGGCACCGACGGCATCGTCACCCTGGAGGACGTCGTCGAGGAGTTCGTCGGGGAGATCCACGACGAGTACGACAGGCCCGAGCCGGGCGTCCAGGTCCACGGCGCCGTCGAGGACGTCGCCGGGCTCATGGGCCGCTCCGAGGTCGCCAAGGTGCTCGACCGTGAGCTGCCGGAGGGACCCTTCGACACCCTCGCCGGGTTCGTCGTCACGCGCCTGGGCCGGATGCCGGCGGTGGGGGACACGGTGACGTGGGACGGCCTCGTCCTCGAGGTGGCCGCGCTCGACGGCCGCCGGATCGACCGCATCGCCGTGCGCGAGGTCGACGAGGAGGTCCACGGCGTCGCGGGGGCCGACCCGGGCGTCGCCGGACCGCACCCCTGATCGTCCCCGTCTGTGACTGCCGATTTATCTCGATGTCGAGTAATCTGGCTGCGGTGCCGAGACCGCGGCGCCAATGACGGCGAGCACACCCCGCGCGGGTGGTCAGGAGATACCCACGAACATGGCGAAGATCAAGGTCGAGAACCCGGTCGTCGAGCTCGACGGCGACGAGATGACGCGGATCATCTGGCAGTTCATCAAGGACCGCCTCATCCACCCGTACCTCGACGTCGACCTCAAGTACTACGACCTGGGCATCCAGCACCGCGACGCCACCGACGACCAGGTGACCGTCGACGCCGCCCACGCGATCCAGAAGTACGGCGTGGGCGTCAAGTGCGCGACCATCACCCCCGACGAGGCGCGCGTCGAGGAGTTCGGCCTGAAGAACATGTGGCGCTCCCCGAACGGGACGATCCGCAACATCCTCGGCGGCGTCATCTTCCGTGAGCCGATCATCATCGACAACATCCCGCGCCTCGTGCCGACGTGGACCAAGCCGATCATCATCGGTCGTCACGCCCACGGCGACCAGTACAAGTCGCAGAACTTCAAGGTCCCCGGCCCGGGCACCGTGACGATCACCTACACCCCCGACGACGGCAGCCAGCCCCTCGAGCTCGAGGTCGCCAAGTTCGGCGAGGACGGCGGCGTCGCGATGGGGATGTACAACTACAACAAGTCGATCGCCGACTTCGCGCGCGCCTCCTTCTCCTACGGCCTGCAGCGCGGCTTCCCGGTCTACATGTCGACGAAGAACACGATCCTCAAGGCCTACGACGGCGCCTTCAAGGACATCTTCGCCGAGATCTTCGAGACGGAGTTCAAGGAGCAGTTCGACGCCGCGGGCCTCACCTACGAGCACCGCCTCATCGACGACATGGTCGCCGCGGCCATGAAGTGGGAGGGCGGCTACGTCTGGGCCTGCAAGAACTACGACGGCGACGTCCAGTCCGACACCGTCGCCCAGGGCTTCGGCTCCCTCGGCCTCATGACCTCCGTGCTCATGACGCCGGACGGCCGCACGGTCGAGGCCGAGGCCGCGCACGGCACCGTGACCCGCCACTACCGCCAGCACCAGGCCGGCAACCCGACCTCGACGAACCCGATCGCCTCGATCTTCGCGTGGACCCGTGGCCTGGCCCACCGCGGCAAGCTCGACAACACCCCCGAGGTCACCGCCTTCGCCCAGTCCCTCGAGGACGTCGTCATCAAGACCGTCGAGTCCGGGAAGATGACGAAGGACCTGGCCCTGCTCGTCGGCAAGGACCAGGAGTGGCAGACCACCGAGGGCTTCCTCGCCTCGATCGACGAGAACCTCGCCACCCGCCTCGGCTGACCCGCCGCTTCGAAGGAGAACGCGCATGACCACCCCCGTCAACGTCACCGTCACGGGTGCCGCCGGCCAGATCGGCTACGCCCTGCTCTTCCGCATCGCCTCCGGCCAGCTCCTCGGGCCCGACGTGCCCGTCCGGCTGCGCCTCCTGGAGATCCCGCAGGCGGTCAAGGCCGCCGAGGGCACCGCGATGGAGCTCGACGACTGCGCCTTCCCGCTGCTCGCCGGGATCGACATCCTCGACACCCCGCGGGCCGGGTTCGACGGTGCGAACATCGCGCTGCTGGTCGGCGCCCGCCCGCGCTCGGCCGGCATGGAGCGCGGTGACCTCCTCGAGGCCAACGGCGGGATCTTCGGCCCGCAGGGCAAGGCGATCAACGACCACGCGGCGTCCGACATCCGCGTGCTCGTCGTCGGCAACCCGGCCAACACCAACGCGCTCATCGCCCAGCAGCACGCGCCGGACGTCCCGGTCGACCGCTTCAACGCGATGACCCGCCTGGACCACAACCGGGCGCTCAGCCAGCTCGCGCAGAAGACCGGGACCCCGGTGAGCCAGATCGAGAACCTCACGATCTGGGGCAACCACTCGGCTACGCAGTACCCGGACGTCTTCCACGCCACCGTGGCCGGCCGTCCGGCGAGCGAGCTCGTCGACGAGGCCTGGCTGGCCGAGGACTTCATCCCGACCGTGGCCAAGCGCGGCGCCGCCATCATCGACGCTCGTGGGGCGTCCTCGGCGGCGTCCGCGGCCAACGCTGCCGTCGACCACGTCCGCGACTGGGTGGGCGGCACCGGCAGCTCGTGGACCTCGGCGGCCATCCCGTCCGACGGCTCCTACGGCGTGCCCGAGGGCCTCATCTCCTCCTTCCCCGTGCGCTCGGCGAACGGTGGGTGGGAGATCGTCCAGGGCCTGGAGGTCAACGACTTCTCCCGGGCGCGCATCGACGCGTCCGTGGAGGAGCTCGCCGGCGAGCGTGACGCCGTGCGGGAGCTCGGCCTCATCTGAGCCACCCCGGAGCCGGGCCGTCCGCGTCGCACAGCGCGTGGACGGCCCGGCTCCTCGCATCTGCCCGGATCCGGTGCCGGGGCGGGCGCGCCGGCGGTAGCCTCCTCCCGTCGGCCGCTGCGGGCCGGCCCACGAGCCGACAGGAGCACCGCCATGCCCGTCCACGGGACGTTGTTCACCGACTTCCGGGAGACGACCGCCCCGGACCCGTTCACCCTCCAGAACAAGAAGCTCCTCAAGGTGCAGATGGGCTTCGGGCCGGTGTGGGCCAAGACCGGCTCGATGGTCGCCTACCAGGGTGACGTGCGCTTCCAGAACAAGGGCTCCGGCGGCCTGGGCCGCATGGTGAAGTCGGCGGTGACCGGCGAGGGCGTGAGCATGATGGAGTGCACGGGGCAGGGGGAGCTCTTCCTCGCCGACGGCGCCGCCGACGTCCAGCTCCTCTACCTCGAGAACGACCAGCTCTCGGTCAACGGCGCCAGCATCCTCGCGTTCTCCTCCTCGATCGAGTGGGACATCCAGCGGATCCAGGCCCGCGGCGCCGCGATGACCGGAGGCCTGTACAACGTCTCGCTGCGCGGCACGGGCTACGTCGCCGTGACGACGCAGGGCGAGCCCGTGGCGCTCGACGTCGCGAGCGCCCCGACCTGCGCCGACGCCCAGGCGGTGGTGCTGTGGACCTCGGGCGTGCGGATGGACGTGCGGATCGACACCGGCGGCCTGAAGTCCCTCGTCCGGGGCGGGACGGGGGAGACCTTCCAGATGGCCTTCGGCGGTCAGGGCTACGTGCTCGTCCAGCCGAGCGAGACGGTGGTCACCGGCGGGCACCAGGAGAACCGGACGAAGAGCAGCGGCGGGGGCCTCACCAGCCTCTTCGGTGACTGACCCCCACTCCCACCACCGCCCACCCACTCCCGCGACAGCCGACTTCCGCGCGAGAGCCGACTTCCGCGCGAGAGCCGACTTCCGCGCGAGAGCCGACTTCCGCGCGAGAGCCGAGTTCCGCGCGAGAGCCGAGTTCCGCGCGAGAGCGGAGTTCCGCACGCCCGGCCGGGTGTTCCCGCGCGACCACCTGCCGTGAAATCTGCCGTAAGCGTTGCACAGTTGTTTCAGGCGCGGCTACGCTGCGGGCACCCCACTGCTGGAGACGAAGGAGTCCCATGTCCGCGAGATCCGCTGCCGTCGCCACACTCGCCACCGCGAGCTTGTTGGCCTCGGGGCTCGCCGCTCTCACCATCCCGGCCGCGGCCGAGGACGCCCTCGTCGTCATCGCCGGGGACCTGCAGTCGGAGCTCGGCTGCCCCGCCGACTGGGCTCCCGACTGTGCCGACACCGCCCTCGCGCCCACCGGCGAGGCCGGTCGCTACTCGGCGGACCTCACCGTCCCGGCCGGGAGCTGGGAGTACAAGGTCGCCGTCGGCGGCTCGTGGGACGAGGCGTACGGCGTCGACGGCGGGGAGACGAACTACGCCCTGCGTCTGGCCGGCGAGACGGACCTGCGCCTCACCTTCGACCACACCGAGGGTCTCCTCTCCCTCGAGGTCCTCGACCTGGACGAGGGCTACACCGAGGCCGACGCCGCCCTCGTCGCGGAGCCGGTGCGTCAGCCCGGCGCCGACGAGCAGTTCTACTTCGTCATGACCGACCGGTTCGCCGACGGCGACCCGGCCAACAACACCGGCGGCATCGCGGGCAGCCGGCTCGACCACGGCTTCGACCCCGCCGACAAGGGCTTCTACCACGGTGGTGACCTCGCCGGCCTCCACGAGAACCTCGACTACATCGAGGGCCTGGGGACGACGGCGATCTGGCTCACGCCGTCGTTCAAGAACAACCCGGTGCAGGGCGAGGATGCCGACGCCTCGGCCGGCTACCACGGCTACTGGATCACCGACTTCACCCAGATCGACCCGCACCTCGGCACGAACGCCGAGCTCGAGGCGCTCATCGCCGACGCGCACGCCCGCGGCATCAAGGTGTACTTCGACATCATCACCAACCACACCGCCGATGTCATCGACTACGCCGAGGGGCAGTACTCCTACGTCGACATGGCGACCTCCCCCTACCGGGACGCCGCCGGCGAGGCGTTCGACCCGGGCGACCACGCGGGGACCGGCACCTTCCCGGCGCTCGACGCCGCGACCTCCTTCCCCTACACCCCGGTGGTCGACCCGGCGCAGGCCGACGTCAAGGTCCCGGCGTGGCTCAACGACGTCACGCTCTACCACAACCGCGGTGACTCGACGTGGTCCGGGGAGTCGGTGACCTACGGCGACTTCGTCGGGCTCGACGACCTCATGACCGAGCACCCCACGGTCGTCGAGGGCTTCGTCGAGGTGTACCAGGACTGGGTCGACCTCGGCATCGACGGCTTCCGCATCGACACCGCCAAGCACGTGAACATCGAGTTCTGGGAGGAGTGGACCACCGAGGTCCTCGACTACGCCCGCGCCCAGGGCCGGGACGAGTTCTTCATGTTCGGCGAGGTCTACGACGCCGACGCACGCCTGCTCTCCCCGTACGTGCGCGACACCGACATGAACGGCGTGCTCGACTTCGCCTACCAGTCCGCCGCCGTCAACTACGCCAAGGGGCTCACCCCCGCCGGCCTGTCGAGCCTGTTCGCCGCCGACGCGTACTACACGACCCCGACGACGAGCGCCCACGACCTGCCGACCTTCCTCGGCAACCACGACATGGGCCGCGTCGGGTACTTCCTCCAGGGCTCCGGCGACGAGCTCGACCGCTCGCTGCTCGCCCACTCCCTCATGTACCTCACCCGCGGCCAGCCGGTCGTCTACTACGGCGACGAGCAGGGCTTCGTCGGCCAGGGCGGCGACAAGGACTCCCGCCAGTCGCTGTTCGCCAGCCAGGTACAGCAGTACCAGGACGAGCAGACGCTCCACGGCTACCAGATCGGGGCCGTGGACCGCTTCGCCACCGACGTCCCGCTCTACGCGCACATCTCCGACCTCGCCGAGCTGCGCTCGGCCACCCCGGCGCTCGCCACCGGCGCGCAGGTCGAGCTGCACGCGGCCGACGGCGTCTACGCCTTCGCCCGCGTGGACCGCACGGAGAAGGTCGAGCACGTCGTCGCCCTCAACAACCAGGCGACGGACGCGACCGTCACCTTCACCACCCTCACCCCGGGCGCCGGCTACACCTCGCTGTACGGCGGGCACGGCCCCGTGACGGCGGACGAGACCGGCGCCGTGACGCTCACCGTGCCCGCGCTCGACGCCGTCGTCCTCGTCGCCGACGCGACGGTCGGTGCACCCGCCGAGACCGGGACGATGACGCTCACGCCCGCCCAGGGCGGACGCCTCGACGGCGTCGCGCCGGTCACCGCGGACGTCGCCGACGACGTGTGGGCCGAGACCTCCTTCGCCTACCGGCTCGTCGGCGGCGAGGACTGGACGCCGCTCGGCACCGCCGAGGGCGACGCCCCGCGCGTCTTCCACGACGTCACGGACCTGCCGACCGGCACGCTCGTGGAGTACCGCGCGGTGTCGGTCGACGCCGCCGGCCACCGGGTCGCCGCCTCGACGGTCGGGTCCGTGGGCCAGGCCGTCGACGGCACGACAGGTCCCGAGGCGCCGCCCAGCGACCTCGTCACCGTCCCCGGCAGCCACAACGCCGCGATGGGGTGCCCGGGCGACTGGCAGCCCGACTGCGCCGCCGCCGCGCTCACGCTCGGTCCGGACGGCGTCTACACCGGCACCTTCGACGTCCCGGCCGGCAGCTACGAGTACAAGGTCGCCGTCGGCGGCTCGTGGGAGGTCAACTACGGCGTGGGCGGCGTGCCCGGGGGCGACAACGCCACCTACACCCACGCCGGCGGCCCGGTCACATTCGTCTACGACCCGGTGAGCCACTACTTCTCGAGCACCGCCGACGGGCCGATCATCACCCTGCCGGGCAGCTTCCAGAGCCAGGTCGGCTGCCCCGCCGACTGGCAGCCCGAGTGCCTCGCGACGTGGATGACCGACCCCGACGGCGACGGCACCTACGAGTGGTCGACCACCGACCTGGCCACCGGCAGCTACGAGGTCAAGGTCGCGCACGGGCGCACCTGGTCGGAGAACTACGGCGTGGGCGGCGTGCTCGACGGGGCGAACATCCCGTTCAGCGCCGCGGCCGGCAAGCTCGTCTCGTTCAGCTACGAGCTCGCGACGCACGTCCTCACCATCACCGTCGAGGACCCGCCGCTGGCCGGGACCGGCCAGCTCGCCGCCCACTGGCTCGACGAGACGACCATCGCCTGGCCCACCTCGCTGCTCCCGGCCGGGACAGACCCCGCCGAGCTCGAGTGGTCGCTCCACCACGCCGCCGCGGGCGGCCTGGAGGTCGTCGACGGCGCGGTCACCGGGGCCGACGGCTCCGCCCCGCTCACCCTCGTGGGGGAGGGTCTGCCCGACGCGCTGGCCGAGCGGTTCCCGCACCTCGCCGGGCACCTCGCCCTCCGGGTCGAAGGTCTCACCACCGAGCAGGTCGAGCAGGTCCTCACCGGCCAGGTGCAGGTCCTGCAGACCGACGGCGTCGTCACCAGCGCGTTCACCGGCGTCCAGGTCCCCGGCGTGCTCGACGACCTCTACGCCGACGCCGCCGCGGGCCGCACCCTCGGGGTGGACTGGTCCGACGACGGCGTTCCGACCCTCGCGCTGTGGGCGCCGACCGCCCAGGACGTCGAGCTCCAGCTGTGGACCGAGCCCGCGGGGACGTCCGCCGCCGCCGTCACCGGCGACCCCGAGGTCCTGCCGATGACCCGCGAGGACGACGGCACGTGGACCGTCACCGGCGAGCCCGGCTGGGAGGACGCCGCCTACCGTTTCGCCGTCACCGTCTACGCGCCCGCCGCCGGGGAGGTCGTGACCAACGAGGTCACCGACCCGTACGCCGTCGGGCTCACCGAGAACTCCACCCACTCGGTGCTCGTCGACCTCGACGACCCTCGCTGGGCGCCGGAGCTGTGGACCGACACCCCGCGGCCCGTCGTCGAGCGCCCGGTCGACCGGACGATCTACGAGCTCCACGTGCGGGACTTCTCGATCTCCGACGAGACCGTCCCGCAGGAGCTGCGCGGCACCTACCGCGCCTTCACCCAGCCCGAGACCGCGGGCATGCAGCACCTGCGGGCGCTGGCCGATGCGGGCATGAACACCGTCCACCTCCTGCCGACCTTCGACATCGCGACGATCGAGGAGGACCCGGCGGCGCGCACCGAGCCGGTCGTGCCCGACGCCGGGCCGGCCTCGCCGGACCAGCAGGCGGCCCTCTCCGCGGCGCGCGACCTCGACGGGTTCAACTGGGGCTACGACCCGTGGCACTTCTCCACCCCGGAGGGCTCCTACGCCACCGAGCGCGACGGCGGGAACCGCACCGCGGAGTTCCGCGCCATGGTGGGCGGCCTGCACGACGCCGGCCTCCAGGTCGTCGTCGACAAGGTCTACAACCACACGAACTCCTCCGGTCAGGACGAGCAGTCCGTCCTCGACCGAGTGGTACCCGGGTACTACCACCGGCTCAACGCCGTCGGGAACGTCGAGACCTCGACCTGCTGCCAGAACGTCGCCACCGAGCACGAGATGGCGGAGAAGCTCATGGTCGACTCCGTGCTCACCTGGGCACGGGACTACGGCGTCGACGGGTTCCGCTTCGACCTCATGGGCCACCACTCGCGCGACAACATGCTCGCCGTCCGCGACGCGCTCGACTCGCTGACCCTCGAGGACGACGGCGTGGACGGGGAGTCGATCTACGTCTACGGCGAGGGCTGGGACTTCGGTGAGGTCGCCGGGAACGCCCGCTTCGAGCAGGCCACCCAGGGCCAGCTCGGGGGCACCGGCATCGGGACGTTCTCCGACCGGCTGCGCGACGCCGTGCGCGGCGGCGGGCCCTTCGACGAGGACCAGCGCACCGTCCAGGGCTTCGGCTCCGGGTCCTTCACCGACCCCAACGCCGTCGCCGAGGGCACGCCGGAGGAGCAGGCCGCGCGTCTGGCCCACCAGACCGACCTCGTGCGGCTCGGGCTGGCCGGCAACCTCGCCGACTACTCCTTCCTCACCTCCGCCGGTGAGGAGCAGACCGGCGCCGAGCTCGACTACAACGGCCAGCCCGCGGGCTACGCCACGCAGCCGGACGAGGTCGTCACCTACGTCGACGCGCACGACAACGAGACGCTGTTCGACAACCTCGTGCTCAAGCTCCCGGTCGCCACGTCGATGGCGGACCGGGTGCGGATGAACACGCTGTCGCTCGCGACGACGGCGCTGTCCCAGACGCCGTCGTTCTGGCACGCAGGTACCGATCTGCTCCGGTCGAAGTCGCTGGACCGCAACAGCTACAACTCCGGGGACCACTTCAACCGGGTCGACTGGTCGATGCAGACGAACAACTTCGGCGTCGGCCTGCCGCCGGCGGACGACAACGGCGAGGCGTGGGACGTCATGGCGCCGCTGCTCGCGGACCCGGCGCTGCGCCCGGCACCGACGGACATCGAGCAGTCCGCGGCGATGACCCAGGACCTCCTCGAGCTGCGCTTCTCCACCGACCTGTTCCGCCTCGGCTCGGCCGAGCTCATCCACGAGAAGGTGACCTTCCCCGGGTCGGGCCCGGACGCGACGCCCGGACTGCTCGTCATGGCGGTCGACGACACGGCCGGCGCGCAGGACGTCGACCCGGCGCTCGACGCCGTCCTCACGGTCTTCAACGCCTCCCCGGAGCCCGTGACCGAGCAGGTCGACGGCTTCGCCGGGCGGGAGCTCGCGCTCTCGCCGGTGCAGGTCGAGGGCGCCGACGACGTCGTGCGCACGACGACGTGGGACGCCGCGAGCGGGACGGTGACCGTGCCGGCCCGGACCGTCGCCGTGCTCGTCGAGCCGCAGGAGCAGGTCGAGCCGACGCCCGGTGAGCCGGGTGACCCCGGTGACCCGACCGACCCGCCGGCGGACGGCGGTGACCCGACCGATGACCCGACCGGTGGTCCGGGCGACGGCGGTCCCGGCAGCGGCGGGCCCGACAGCGGGGCCGACGGGGCGGACCGTCCCGGTGCCGGGCAGGGGCCGGGGTCGCTGCCCCGGACCGGCGTGAGCGTCGCGGTCCCGGTCGCGGTCGCGATGCTCCTCCTGCTCGCCGGTGCGGTGCTCGTCACCCGCCGTCGCCTGCTCGGCTGACACTCACGCGAGGACGGTCCCGCCGCTCACCCGGCGGGGCCGTCCTCGCGGCGCGTCCGCGCCGGTGGACGGGTCGGACCGGGCGCCGCGGTTGGGCTAGCCTCGGGCGGGTGAACACCGACGGCGACCTCCACCTCGTCCTGTCCCTCTCGTGCCCCGACCGGCCCGGCATCGTCAGTGCCGTCGCCGGGCTCCTCGCCGAGCACGGCGGGAACATCACCGAGTCCCAGCAGTTCGGTGACCCGTCGACCGGGCTGTTCTTCATGCGCGTCCAGGTGCAGACCGCAGCGCCGCGCGACGCGCTCGAGCAGGCCCTCGGCGAGCTCGCCGCCCGCTTCGACATGGAGTGGAAGCTCGACGTCGTCGGTCGTCCCATGCGCACGCTCATCCTCGTGTCCAAGGCCGGGCACTGCCTGAGCGACCTCGCCTACCGCCAGCGGGGGGAGCGGCTGCCGATCGACGTCGTCGGCGTCGTGTCCAACCACACGGTGCTCGAGGACCTCGCGAGGTTCTACGGCTACCCCTTCCACCACGTCCCGGTGACCAGGGAGACCAAGGCGGCCGCCGAGGCGCGTCTGCTCGAGCTCGTCGAGCAGTACGACGTCGAGCTCGTCGTCCTCGCCCGCTACATGCAGGTGCTCTCCGACGACCTGTGCCGCCGCCTCGAGGGCCGGGTCATCAACATCCACCACTCCTTCCTGCCGAGCTTCAAGGGCGCACGTCCCTACGCCCAGGCGCACGACCGCGGCGTCAAGCTCATCGGCGCGACGGCTCACTACGTGACGGCGGACCTCGACGAGGGGCCGATCATCGAGCAGGACGTCGAGCGGGTGGACCACAGCGACGACGAGCAGGAGATGGTCGCCCTCGGTGAGGACGTCGAGCGCCGCGTGCTCGCGCGCGCCGTGCGCTGGCACGCCGAGCACCGCGTCCTGCGCGACGGCGGCCGCACCGTCGTCTTCCGCTGACGAGCCGCACTCCACCGCACCGCACCGCACCCACCCAGCGCCCCCGCACGCCCGCACCCCACCCCCCCTCGCCGAGAGCGGAGTTCCGCCCGAGAGCGGACTTTGTCGCGAGAGCGGAGTTCCGTGCGAGAGCGGAGTTCCGAGCATGGCTCGGCCGAGGTCGCACACAACCGTCGCCGGTCGTCCGAAACATCAGCGGGACGGTGATCGAGATGTGCGACTTCGGCATGCGCCGGACCGGATCCCGACCGCCGCGCACGGAAGTCGGCTCTCGCGCGGAAGTCGGCTCTCGTGCGGAAGTCGGCTGTCGTGCGGAAGTCGGCTGTCGTGCGGAAGTCGGCTGTCGCGGGGAAGTCGGCTGTCGCGGGGAAGTCGGCTCTCGTGCGGAAGTCGGCTGTCGCGGGGAAGTCGGCTGTCGCGGGGGACAGGACGGGGAAGACAGGGGCGAACCGCCGGTGGACGTGGGCGCGGGGGGAG
This sequence comes from Georgenia wutianyii, assembly GCF_006349365.1. NCBI lineage: Bacteria > Bacillati > Actinomycetota > Actinomycetes > Allobogoriellales > Allobogoriellaceae > Georgenia > Georgenia wutianyii. The sequence goes on along the minus strand of NZ_CP040899.1, from coordinate 2,863,264 downwards.
GGGCGTGGATGACAGGATGGCCACATGGACGACGTTCGCATCGATGTGGTCGACGACGACGCCGCCGGTGAGCTGCTCACGGTGCGCCGTGCGGCCTTCGTCACCGAGGCCCAGCTCTACGGCGACCCCAACATCCCCGCCCTCACCCAGACGCTCCCGGAGCTGCGCGCCGACCTCGCGCGGGCCGACGTCGTCACCCTCGGGGCGTGGGCCGGCACCCGGCTCGTCGGCTCGATCCGCGTCGAGCTCGAGGACGAGCGCGCGAACCTCGGGCGTCTCGCCGTCGTCCCGGACCTGCAGGGGCAGGGGCTGGGTACCCAGCTCCTCATGGCGGTCCTGGAGTACCTGCCCGAGCAGACCAAGGAGGTCTGGGTCTTCACCGGCCAGGACTCCAAGCAGAACCTGTCGATGTACGCCAAGCACGGTTACGAGCACCAGTACGACCAGCACACCGGTGACCTCACCTACGCCTACCTGCGCCGGATCCTCGGCGAGGACGGTCCCGCGGACTGAGCCGTGCCCGTTCCCGGGCGGGTGACGCGATAGGGTTGGCCCTTGTCGCGACTGGCGCCACAGGTGGATCACCACCGGGGAGCGACGCACCACGCAGACCTCAGGTCGCCCGCCTGGGCCGAGGGTCACCGGCTAGGCGCGCTCCCGCGCGCACCCAGTGAAATTGCGGAGGAACGATGAGCCAGCCCACCGAGACGCGCCCGGTCGCCGACCAGGCCCTCGCCGAGCTCGACCCCGAGATCGCCGCCGTCCTCGACGGTGAGCTCACCCGCCAGCGCGAGACGCTGGAGATGATCGCGAGCGAGAACTTCGTGCCGCGCGCCGTGCTCCAGGCGCAGGGGTCCGTGCTGACGAACAAGTACGCCGAGGGGTACCCCGGCAAGCGGTACTACGGCGGCTGCGAGCAGGTCGACATCGCCGAGAACCTCGCGATCGAGCGCGCGAAGTCCCTCTTCGGGGCGGACTACGCCAACGTGCAGCCCCACTCGGGCGCCACCGCCAACGCCGCCGTCCTCCACGCGATCGCGCGCCCCGGGGACAAGGTGCTCGGCCTGTCGCTGCCCCACGGCGGCCACCTCACCCACGGCATGAAGATCAACTTCTCCGGCCGCCTGTACGACATCGCCGCCTACGGCGTCGACGAGCAGACCCACCGCATCGACATGGACCAGGTCCGCGAGCAGGCGCTCGCCGAGCGGCCCAAGGTCATCATCGCCGGATGGTCGGCCTACCCCCGCCACCTCGACTTCGCGGCCTTCCGCGCGATCGCCGACGAGGTCGGCGCCTACCTGTGGACCGACATGGCCCACTTCGCCGGGCTCGTCGCGGCGGGCCTGCACCCCAACCCGGTGCCGCACTCCGACGTCGTCTCCACGACCATCCACAAGACCCTCGGTGGCCCCCGCTCGGGCATGATCCTGTCCCGCGACGCCGAGGCGCTGGGCAAGAAGCTCGACTCAGCCGTCTTCCCGGGCCAGCAGGGCGGCCCGCTCATGCACGTCATCGCCGCCAAGGCCGTGGCGCTCAAGGTCGCCGCGGGCGAGGAGTTCGCCGACCGGCAGCGCCGCACCCTCGAGGGCGCGCAGATCATCGCCGAGCGGCTCCTGGAGCCCGCGGTCCGCGAGGCGGGCGTCTCCGTCCTCACCGGCGGCACGGACGTCCACCTCGTCCTCGTCGACCTGCGGAACTCGACGCTCGACGGACAGCAGGCCGAGGACCTCCTCCACTCCGCGGGCATCACCGTCAACCGCAACGCGGTGCCCTTCGACCCGCGCCCGCCGCGGGTGACCTCCGGCCTGCGGATCGGCACCCCGGCGCTCGCCACCCGTGGCTTCGGCGCGGCCGAGTTCACCGAGGTCGCCGACATCATCGCCACGACGCTCACCGACGGCACCGCGGCGGACCTCACGTCGCTGCGCACCCGCGTCAAGGCGCTGACCGACGCGTTCCCGCTGTACGAGGGCCTGCAGCAGTGACGGCCCGCGTCCTGGACGGCAAGGCCACCGCGGCGCAGATCAAGTCCGAGCTCACCACCCGCGTCGCCGCCCTGCGCGAGCGCGGGGTCGTGCCCGGGCTGGGCACCGTCCTCGTGGGCGACGACCCGGGCTCGCGCAGCTACGTCGCCGGCAAGCACCGGGACTGCGCCGAGGTCGGCATCGAGTCGATCCGCGTCGACCTGCCCGGCACCGCGACGCAGGAGGAGATCCTCGCCGCGGTCGACCGGCTCAACGCCGACCCGGCCTGCACCGGCTACATCGTCCAGCTCCCGCTGCCGGCGGGCGTGGACACCAACGCCGTCCTCGAGCGGATCGACCCGGACAAGGACGCCGACGGCCTGCACCCGACGAACCTCGGGCGCCTCGTGCTGCGCGTCAGGGAGCCGGTGACCAGCCCGCTGCCGTGCACCCCGCGCGGGGTCATCGAGCTGCTCGACCGGCACGGGGTGGACCTGCACGGCGCGAACGTCGTCGTCGTCGGGCGCGGGACGACGGTCGGGCGCAGCATCGGCCTGCTCCTCACCCGCAAGGACGTCGACGCGACCGTCACCCTCACCCACACGGGCACCCGCGACCTCGCGGGCCACGTGCGGGGGGCCGACGTCGTCGTCGCGGCGGCCGGGGTCCCGGGGATCATCACGCCCGACATGGTGCGCCCGGGCGCCGCGGTGCTCGACGTCGGCGTCAGCCGCGTCGTCGACCCGGAGACGGGCAAGGCCCGCCTGCGCGGGGACGTCGCCGACGGCGTCGCCGAGGTCGCGGGGTGGCTCTCGCCGAACCCGGGCGGGGTCGGGCCGATGACCCGCGCCATGCTGCTGGCCAACGTCGTGGACGCCGCCGAGCAGGCCTGAGCCAGTGGCGTCCGTGCGGGGGCGCCGCGTCGCCGGGACGGTCCTCGCGGTCCTCCTGCTCGCGGCGTGCCTGCGCGCGCCGGTGACCTCCGTCGGCCCGCTCCTCGAGCGGGTCGGGGAGGAGACCGGGCTCGGGGCGAGCGCTCTCGGGCTGCTCGGGGCGCTGCCGGTCATCGGGTTCGGCGTCGGCTCGGCGCTCGTCCACCGGCCGGCGCAGAGCTACGGGTTGGAACGGGTGCTCGCGCTCGCGCTCGTCGTCCTCGCCGGGGCCGTCGTGCTGCGCTCGCTGCCCCTCGCCGGGGCTCTGTGGGTGGGCACCGCGCTCATCGGCACCGCGGCCGCGGCGGGCAACGTGCTGGCCCCGGCGGTCATCAAGCGCGACCACCCCGGGGCGATCGTCCTCCTCACCGCCTGCTTCACCGCGGTCATGACGGTGACGGCGGCGACCGCCTCGGGGCTGGCAGTCCCCGTCTCCGACGCGTGGGGCGGCGGCTGGCGCCTGCCGCTCGGCGCGCTCGCCGCCCTCGTCGCGCCCGTCGCCCTGCTGTGGGTGGTGCGCGCGGCCCGCAGCCCGGCACCCCTGCCCGTCGGCGCGCCGCGCGACGGCGCACCCGTCCGGGCGGTGACGATGTGGCGCAGCCCGAGCGCCTGGGCGGTGAGCGCGTTCATGGGGCTGCAGTCCGCGGTGTTCTTCACCCTCGCCACCTGGCTGCCGACCGTCGAGGTCTCCCTCGGCCTGGACGCGCGGGCGGCCGGGTGGCACCTGTTCGTCCTCCAGCTCGTCGGGATGCTCGCCGGGCTCGTCCTCAGCACCCACATGCGCGGCCGCAGCGACCTGCGCGGCACGGGCGTGGTGATCAGCCTGTGCATCGTGGCCGCGATGGCCGGCCTCGCGCTGGCACCCGGGCTCGCGCTGGCGTGGGTGGCGCTCGCGGCCGTCGGCACGGGCAGCTCGCTGGTCCTCGCGCTCAGCCTCCTCGGGCTGCGGACCGCCCACGCCGGGCACACCGCCCAGCTCTCCTCGATGGCGCAGACGGTCGGGTACGCGATCGCCGCGTGCGGGCCGCTGCTCGCCGGCTGGGTGGGCGGCACGTTCTCCTGGGACCTCGTCCTTCTTCTCGTGGGGGCGCTGGGAGTGGCCCAGCTCGTCCTCGTCCTGCGGGCGGCCCGCCCCGGCCTCGTCATGGGTTGCTGAGGAGCCTCAGCCCTCCCTTCGCAGGGTTCCCGGGTAGGGCGGGCGTCAGTAGCGTTCGCGGAAAGGACGACCGGGAAGCCGTCCCGGGTCCGCGACCTTCACGGGGGATGACGATGTCCCACACGCCCAGACGACCCTGGCGGACCACCGCGGTGCTCCTGCCGGCCCTCGCCCTCGCGGTCGCCTCCGCGCCGGTGGCGCAGGCCGCGGTGGAGCCGCCCGACAAGCAGCCCACGGCGACCGGCTACGACGGCGCCGTCGCCTCGCTCGACCCCTACGCCTCGCAGGCCGGCCGGGAGATCCTGCGTCGCGGGGGAAACGCCGTCGACGCCGCGGTCGCGACGGCGGCGATGCTCGGCGTCACCCGGCCCTACGACGGGAGCATCGGCGGTGGCGGCTTCATGGTCCTCTACCAGGCCGACACGGGGGAGGTGCGGACGATCGACTCCCGCGAGGAGGCGTGGGCCGCGATGGAGCCCGACGTCTTCCTCGAGGACGGCGCGCCCATCCCGTTCGACGAGCGGCGCGTCTCCGGGCTCTCCCAGGGGGTGCCCGGCGTCGTGCGCGGCTGGGAGCACGCGCTGGCCGAGTACGGCACGCTGCCGCTGTCCGAGGTCCTCGCCGACGCCCAGGAGGTCGCCGAGCAAGGTTTCGTCGTCGACGCGGAGTACCAGGCCCGCACCGAGGAGAACCTCGAGATCTTCCGCGACTTCACGTCCTCGAGCGAGACGTTCCTCGTCGACGGCGAGGCGCCGCGCGCGGGCACGACCTTCGCCAACCCGCAGCTCGCCGAGACCTACCGGCTGCTCATGGAGGAGGGGCCGGACGCCTTCTACGAGGGGCCGCTCGCCGAGGCGATCGTCGCGACGAACACCGCCCCGCCCGTCGTCGACGGCGCCGAGCGCACGGTCCGGGAGGGCGCGATGACCCTCGCCGACCTCGCCGGGTACGAGGCCCTGGACCAGGACCCCACCCGGGTCGACTACCGCGGCTTCCAGGTGTTCGGCATGGGCCCGCCGTCCAGCGGCGGGACGACGGTCGGGGAGGCGCTCAACATCCTCGAGGGCTACGACCTCGCGGACATGGACCCCGACGAGGTGCTCCACCTCCTCGCGGAGTCCTCCGCGGTGTCCTTCGCCGACCGCAACGCCTACGTCGGGGACGAGGCGTTCCTCGACGTGCCCGTCACCGGCCTGCTCTCCCAGGGCTTCGCCGACGAGCGCCGCGAGCTCATCGGGCAGAGCGCGCTCGCCCGGCCGGTCGGCCCCGGCGACCCGTGGCCCTACGACGACGGCGAGGGTGCCGCGGCCGTGGAGTCCGCCACCGCCGAGGACACCGGCTCGACGACGCACCTCACGGTGGCCGACAGGTGGGGCAACGTCGTCAGCTACACGTTCACCATCGAGGCGATCGGTGGCTCGGGCATCGCGGTGCCCGGCTACGGCTTCCTCCTCAACAACGAGCTCACCGACTTCGAGCCGGACCCCGACCACCCGGCGAACGCCCCGGAGGGTGGCAAGCGCCCGCGCAGCAGCATGAGCCCGACGATCGTCCTGGACGCCGCCGGCGCACCGGTCGCAGCCTTCGGGTCGCCGGGCGGGGCGACGATCATCACGACCGTCCTCCAGGTGGCGGTCAACCACCTCGACCTCGGCATGTCCCTGCCCGAGGCCATCGCCGCGCCGCGGCTGTCCAGCCGCAACGGCCCGGGCTCGCAGGCCGAGCCGGGCATCCGCGACACGGCGCTCGGGGACGCGCTGCGCGCCCGCGGCCACCAGCTCGACGCCGTCGGCTACCTCGGCAACGTCACCGGCGTCGCCTTCCTGCCCGACGGGCGGGTGCAGGCGGCCGCCGAGCCGCTCCGGGCCCGGGGCGGCAGCGCGGTCGTCGTGCGCCCGGCCGGCCCGCCGCGGCCCGCCGAGCCGCCCTACGGGTTCTTCCTCACCAACACCTGGCGCGGCGGCCAGGCCGACGCCGCGTTCGTCTACGGCCGGTCCACCGACGAGGTGCTCATCGGTGACTGGGACGGGGACGGCGACGACACGATCGCCGTCCGGCGCGGCGCGACGTTCTTCATCAACGACGCGCTGCGCCCGGGCGCGGCCACCCGGGAGGTCGTCTACGGCCGCCCGGGGGACGAGGTGCTCGTGGGGGACTGGGACGGCAACGGGACCGACACCCTCGCGGTGCGCCGGGGCACGGCCGTCCACGTGCGCAACTCGCTCAGCGGTGGCCCGGCCGACGTCGTGCTCCACTACGGTCGCGCCGGCGACGAGGTGCTCGTCGGGGACTGGGAGGGCGACGGCCGCGACGGCGTCGCGGTCCGCCGCGGGGCGGAGGTCCACGTGCGGAGCTCGCTGACGTCCGGGCCCGCCGACGTCGTGCTCCGCTACGGCCGGCCGGGTGACGTCGTCCTCGTCGGGGACTGGGACGGCGACGGACGCGACACCCTGGCAGTGCGCCGGGGTGCCGCCTACCACCTGCGCGACACGCTCACCGGCGGGCCCGCGGAGCGGGTCGTCGCCTACGGCCGGGCGACCGACGAGGTCCTCGTCGGGGACTGGGACGGCGACGGCACCGACACCCTCGGGGTGCGCCGCACCCCGTGACCGGTGGCTCGCGCGGGGTGCTGCGGCGCCCCGCGCGAGCCCGCCGGACGGCGATTTCGGGAGAGCGCGCGGGCGAGGTGAGAATGGCGCCATGCTCACCGTCGCCACCGTCAACGTCAACGGGATCCGCGCCGCCTACCGCCGGGGGATGGGCGAGTGGCTCGCCCGCAGGGAGCCGGACGTGCTGCTCCTCCAGGAGGTCCGCGCGCCGGACGAGGTGCTCAACGAGCTGCTCGGCGAGGGCTGGCACGTGGCGCACCAGGCTTGCGACATCAAGGGTCGGGCGGGCGTCGCGATCGCCTCGCGGTTGCCGGTGAGTGCCGTGCGCGTCGGGCTGGGCGACGGCGAGCCGCCGGTCGACACCGGCCGCTGGGTGGAGATGGACGTCGAGGTGCCCGGCAGCGACCGGCCGCTCACCGTCGTCTCGGTCTACATCCACTCCGGCACGGCGAGCGACCCCGAGCGCATGGCGGCGAAGTACTCCCACCTCGACCGCGTGACCGCCCGGCTCGCCGAGCTCGCGGAGCAGGCGGCGGCGGGGGAGCGGGACGTCCTCGTCGGCGGGGACGTCAACATCGTCCACCGGCCGGTCGACATCAAGAACTGGAAGGGCAACCACAACCGGACCTCCGGCGTGCTCGACGAGGAGATCGCCTACCTCGACCGCTGGTTCGACGAGCTCGGGCTCGTCGACCTGGGCCGCCTGCTCGCCGGGGAGGGCCCCGGGCCCTACACCTGGTGGTCGTGGCGCGGGAAGGCGTTCGACAACGACGCCGGGTGGCGCATCGACTACCTCCTCGCCACCCCGCGCGTGGCCGAGCACGCCCACGAGGCCGCTGTGGACCGCGCCGAGACCTACGACCGGCGCTTCTCCGACCACGCGCCCGTCGTCGTCGACCTCGCACCCAGCCCGCGCCGCGGGCTCGCGCCGACGGCGGTCGGGGCGGAGCGGGCCTAGCGACGCGTCGCGCCCCGCCTGCCCCGCGACCGCGGGCGATCCGCGTGACCGCGGGCGCGATGCCACCCGCGCTCGGCGGTCTCACCCGCGCTCGTCGGGAGGCCCCGCGTGCGACCCGCGCTGTCAGCCGACTCGGGCGGCGGGGGCGCTCGCGGGGGCGAGGAGGAACGCCGGGGCGGCGAAGCCTGCGTCGCTGAAGGCCTGCTCCACCTCGGCGGCGACGCGTTCGGCGCTCCCGGCGGGGACGAGGGCGATCGCCGACCCGCCGAACCCGCCGCCGGTCATCCGGGCGCCGTGCGCGCCGGCGGCGGTGGCCGCCTCGACGGCGAGGTCGAGCTCCGGGCTGGAGACCTCGTAGTCCTCGCGCAGCGAGGCGTGCGAGGCCGCCATGAGCGCGCCGAGCGTCTCCGTGCGTCCGTCACCGGCGGTGAGCGCCTCGACGAACCGCTCGACCCGCTCGATCTCGGTGACGACGTGCCGCACCCGGCGGCGCACCACCGGGTCCTCCAGCCGGGCGAGCGAGCCGTCGAGGTCGGTCACCTCCCGCAGCGTCGTCACGGCGAGCTCGCGCGCCGCGCGCTCGCAGCTCTCCCGCCGGGCCGCGTACTGGCCGTCGACGAGGGCGTGGGGCGCCCGGGTGTCCATGACGAGGAGCTCGAGCCCGGCCGCGGCGAGGTCGAAGGGGACCTGGCGGGTCGCGCCGTCGCGGCAGTCCAGGAGGAGGGCGTGCCCGTCGCGCGCACGGAGGGAGGCGGACTGGTCCATGCCGCCGGTCGGGGCGCCGGCGACCTCGTTCTCGGCGCGGACGCACGCTGCGGCGAGCCGGGCGCGGCCGGCGTCGTCCGCCGCGAGGCCGAGCCCCCACAGGTCGTCGAGCGCGACCGCGACTGCGCACTCGAGCGCGGCGGAGGAGGACAGCCCGGCCCCGTAGGGCACGCAGCTGTCGACGGCGACGTCGAACCCGGTCGCCCTGCCCTCCGGGACGAGGCCCTCCGCCTCCAGCGCCCACGCGACGCCGACGACGTAGGCCGGCCAGCCGGTGACCTCACCGCGGCTCCCGGCCGGTCCCACGGCGTCGAGGTCGACCTCGCGAGTGCCCTCCTCCTGGCCGGAGACGAGGCGGACCGTGCGGTCGGAGCGGGGGCGCAGCGCGACGAAGGTGCGGTGGGGCAGGGCGAGGGGCAGGCACAGCCCGCCGTTGTAGTCGGTGTGCTCGCCGATGAGGTTGACCCGGCCCGGCGCGGCCGACACCTCGGCGTCCCCGGGGCCGAAGGAGCGGATGAGGAGGTCGCGCGTGCGGGCGGCGCCCTCGGCGTCGGACCACGCGGTCAGCAGGGCGCTCACCCGAGCACCTCGCGGTAGCGGTCGGCGATGCGCTCGGGGGTCGTGTCCGAGACCCACGCGCCCATGCCGGACTCCGAGCCGGCGAGGTACTTGAGCTTGCCGGGCGCGCGCAGGACGGAGAAGAGCTGGAGGTGCAGGCGCAGGTCCTCGCGCCCCTCCCGCACCGGCGCCTGGTGCCAGGCGGCGATGTAGGGCAGCGGCAGCGCCCGCTGCTCGCCGTCGGCCTCGGTCGTGACGAAGAACTGGTCCGCGGCGCGCAGGAGGCGCAGGTAGATGTCGGCGAGGTCCTCGCGCTCGGCGTCGGTGAGGGCGGGCAGGTCGGGGACGTCGCGGCGCGGGGCGAGGTGCACCTCGACGGGCCAGCGCGCCGCGGCGGGCACGTAGGCGACCCAGTGCTCGGACTCGGCGACGACCCGCCGCCCGGAGCGCAGCTCGGCCTCCAGGACGTCGCGCAGGAGGTTGCGCCCGGTGGCCTCCCGGTGCGCGCGCGCCTGGCGCAGCATGGTCGCGGTGCGTGGGGTGAGGTAGGGGTAGCCGTAGATCTGGCCGTGCGGGTGGTGGAGCGTCACCCCGATCTCCCGGCCGCGGTTCTCGAAGCAGAAGACCTGCTCGATGCCCGGGAGGGCGGAGAGCTCGGTCGTGCGGTCGGCCCACGCCTCGATGACGGTGCGCATCCGGCGGTGCCCGACGGTGGCGAGGGAGGCGTCGGGGTCGGGGGAGAAGCAGATGACCTCGCACCGGCCGGCGGCGGGACGCACCGGCCACAGCTCCTCGCCGTCGAGGTGGGTGAGGACGTCCTCCTCGCCCGGGACCTGGAGCAGGGAGGGGAAGCGGTTCTCGAAGACGACGACGTCGTAGTCGTCGGCCGGGATGTCGCCGTCGGTGTAGGCCGCCCCGGGACGCGCGGGGGCGAGCGGGTTCGCGTCGGCGGGCGGCAGGTGGGTGCGGTTCATCCGGTGGGTGGCCATCGGCACCCACTCCCCGGTGAGGACGTCGTAGCGCATGCGCGGGCCGGTGAACGGGTGGGGCTCACCGTCGGGGCCGGGGACGGGGTCGAAGCGGCCGGGCAGCGGGCGGGGGTCGTCCAGGCGCCGGGTGGCCCCGCCCGAGACGTACGGCTCGGAGTCGTCGAAGTAGAGGATCTCGCGGCCGTCGGCGAGGCGGCCGCGGGTCTTGCGCACCGTGTCACTCATGAGGGGCAACCTCCAGGGAGAAGTCGTGGGTGGCGGCCGCGGCGAGCGTCGCCTCGTCGGGCGGGCTGTCGGTGACGAGCGCGGCGAGGTCCTCCAGCGAGCAGAAGGAGCGCAGGCCGCGCACGCCCCACTTGCTGGAGTCGAGGACGGCGACGGCGCTGCGGCCGGTGGCGAGCAGCGCGGTGTTGGTCGCCGCCTCCTGGAGGTTCGGGGTCATGAGGCCGATCTCCGGGTCGAACCCGTGCGCGCCGAGGAACACCCAGTCCACCCGCACGCCGCGCAGGTAGTCGACGGTCGCCGGGCCGACGAGGGCGTCGGAGGGCGTGCGCTCGCCGCCGGTGAGGACGACCGTCGGGGCGGGCCGCCCGGCCTCGCGCGCCTGGAGCACGGCCTGGTGGAGGACGTCGGCGGCCGGCAGGGAGTTCGTGATGACGGTGAGCGTGGCGAGGTCGGGGTGGCGGGTGAGGGCCTGGGCGACTGCGAGCGTCGTCGTGCCGGCGGAGAGGGCGACGGCGTCACCGGCCGTGACACGGGCGGCGGCGGCCTGCCCGATCCGGGCCTTCTCCGCCTGGCGCTGACCGGCCTTGAGGGAGAAGGCCGGCTCCTGGGCGGAGCGGCTGGGGGCGACGGCACCGCCGTGCACGCGCGCCACGAGGCCGCGGCGCACGAGGCTGGTGATGTCGCGCCGGACGGTCATCTCCGAGACGCCGAGCTGCTCCACCATGTCGGCGACCCGCGCCCCGCCGTGGCGGCTGACCGCGGCGAGGATGTGCTCCTGGCGCTGCCGCGCGAGCAGCGGCTGGGACGAGGGCGTGCTCATGGTCGGCAGTCTGTCAGAAAAGAACCACAACCGAACAAGACCGACCAGCGGGGAGCCGCCCGACGGACGGCGGCACCGTTCCCCTGCCGCCCCGCCCCGGCGTCCATACGCTGCGGCCATGACCCCCGCGGAACCCAAGAGCCGGCTGGCCGTCCTCAACGACCGGATCCAGGCCCTCACGAGGTGGTGGAGCATGACCCGGCCGGGCCGGGCGCTGGCGCGCTACGGGCGGGCCGCCGGGGGCATGCTCGCCGGGGGGATCACCTACTCGGCGATCTTCTCCATCGCGGCGGCGCTCACGCTGGGCTACACCGCCTTCATGGCCGTGCTCGGCTCGGACACCGAGCTGCGCGACCGCGTGCTGGAGGCGGTGGACAGCGCGCTCCCGGGAGTCATCGACACCCCGACGAGCCGGGGGCTGCTCAACCCGGACGACCTCGTCCTGGACACCGGGCTCACGCCGACGAGCGTCGTCGCCACCGCGGTCCTGCTGTGGACCGCGATCTCGGTCATGGGGGCGCTCAAGCGCTCGATCCGCTCGATGTTCGGCATCGTCGTCCTCCAGGAGAACGCGTTCCTCACCCGCGTGCGCGACCTCCTTGGCTTCCTCACCCTCGCCGTCGCCGTCCTCCTCACCGCGGCGCTGACGATCGCCGCGGGCGCTGCCGGCCAGTGGGTGCTCGACCTCCTGGGGGTGAGCGGCACCGTGGCCCAGCTCGGACTGCGGGCGCTGGGACTGCTCGTCGCGCTCGCCGTCGACGCCGGGGTGTTCGTCCTGCTCTTCCGGGTGCTCGCCGGGGTCCGACCCCCGCGCCGCGACCTGCTTCTCGCCGCGCTCCTCGGCGCCGTGGCCTCCGGCGCCCTGCGCCTGTTCGGCACCTCGCTCGTCGGCAGCGCGGCGAGCAACCCGCTGCTCGCGACGGCCGCCGCGCTCGCCACGCTCCTGCTGTGGGTCAACCTGCTCTCGCGGGTCACCCTGCTCATCGCGGCCTGGACGGCCAACCCGCCGGCCCCGCCCGCGCCCGACCACCCCGACGTCACCCACTTCAGCGAGACGCCGAACTACGTCACGCTCTCCGCGCCGCACACCCTCACCTGGCGCTACGAGGCGATCACCGGGACGGTCGAGGCCGACGCCCCGACGCGCAGGGGCGCCACGGTGACCAACCTCGAGCACGCGGGTGACGAGGGCCGCCGGGTGCTCGCCGAGCTGCGCGCCGAGGAGGAGCGTCGCCGGCGCGCGGAGCACGCGGCGCGTGAGCGGCGCGAGGAGGACGCCGAGGAGGGCGGGCTCGTCGGCCGGGTGCGGCGGTGGCGCCGTCGCCGGGGCCGTGCGGGAGCCCGGCCGGTGGGGGCAGAGCACGAGGGCGCTACCCGCGACTCGCGCGGGTAGCGCCCTCGGTGGCCGGTCAGCCGCGCAGCGCGGTGCGCAGGTCGAAGTTGAGCTGGTTGATGGTGTCGAGCGGGATGCCCTTGGGGCACACCGCGGCGCACTCTCCGATGTTCGTGCAGCCGCCGAAGCCCTCGGCGTCCTGCTGGGCGACCATCGAGACGACCCGGCCCAGGCGCTCCGGCTGACCCTGGGGCAGCTTGCCGAGGTGGGTGACCTTGGCGGCGGTGAACAGCATCGACGAGCCGTTCGGGCAGGCCGCCACGCAGGCGCCGCAGGCGATGCACGCCGCGGCCTCGAAGGCGGCGTCGGCGTCGATCTTCGGGACCGGGGTGGCGTGCGCGTCCGGCGCCGCCCCCGTGTTCGCGGAGATGAACCCGCCGGCCTGGATGATCCGGTCGAAGGCCGAGCGGTCGACGACGAGGTCCTTGATGACCGGGAACGGGTCGGCGCGCCACGGCTCGACGGTGATCGTGTCGCCGTCCTTGAAGGAGCGCATGTGCAGCTGGCAGGTCGTCGTGACCTCCGGGCCGTGCGCGATGCCGTCGATCATGAGACCGCACATGCCGCAGATGCCCTCACGGCAGTCGTGGTCGAATGCCACCGGCTCCTCGCCGCGTGCGATGAGCTGCTCGTTGAGCACGTCGAGCATCTCGAGGAAGGACATGTCCTCGGAGATCCCGTCGAGCGGGTAGTCCACCAGGGTGCCGCGGACCTGCGCGTTGGGCTGGCGCCAGACCTTGAGGGTGATTCTCACTTGTAGCTCCGCTGCTTCATCTCGACGTACTCGTACACGAGGTCCTCCTTGTGGAGCACCGGCGCCTGGCCGTCACCGCCCCACTCCCAGGCCGCGACGTAGGCGAACTCGTCGTCGTGGCGCAGCGCCTCGCCGTCCTCGGTCTGGCTCTCGGCGCGGAAGTGCCCGCCGCAGGACTCGCGACGGTGCAGCGCGTCGATGCACATGAGCTCGCCGAGCTCGATGAAGTCGGCGACCCGGTGGGCCTTCTCCAGCGACTGGTTGAAGTCGTCGGCGGCGCCGAGCACGCGGACCTCGCGCCAGTACTGCTCGCGCAGGGCCCGGATCTTCTCGATGGCCGTCTGCAGGCCCTCGGCGGTGCGCTCCATCCCGCAGTACTCCCACATGATGTGGCCGAGCTCCTTGTGGAAGGAGTCGACCGAGCGGGTGCCGCCGGCGTTCATCAGCCGGTGGATGCGGTCCTCGACGGCGGCCCGGGCCTCCTGGACCGCCGGGTGGTCCTCGGCGACCTTGGGGAACGGGCCGTCGGCGAGGTAGTCGTTGATCGTGTTCGGCAGGACGAAGTAGCCGTCGGCCAGGCCCTGCATGAGCGCCGAGGCGCCCAGGCGGTTGGCGCCGTGGTCGGAGAAGTTCGCCTCACCGGTGACGAAGAGCCCGGGGATCGAGGACTGGAGGTCGTAGTCGACCCACAGGCCACCCATCGTGTAGTGGACGGCGGGGTAGATGCGCATCGGCACCTCGTAGGGGTTCTCCCCGGTGATGCGCTGGTACATGTCGAAGAGGTTGCCGTACTTGGCCTCGACGGCCTTGCGCCCCAGGCGCCCGATGGCCTCGGCGAAGTCGAGGTAGACGCCGCGCCGGACGCCGTCGACGGCCGGGCCGACGCCGCGACCCTCGTCGCACACGTTCTTCGCCTGGCGGGAGGCGATGTCGCGGGGGACGAGGTTGCCGAACGCCGGGTAGATCCGCTCGAGGTAGTAGTCGCGGTCCTGCTCGGGGATGTCGCGCGGGTCCTTGTCGCAGTCCTCGGCGCGCTTGGGCACCCAGATGCGCCCGTCGTTGCGCAGGGACTCGCTCATGAGCGTGAGCTTGGACTGGTAGTCCCCGGACACCGGGATGCACGTCGGGTGGATCTGGGTGTAGCAGGGGTTGCCGAACAGGGCGCCCTTGCGGTGCGCGCGCCAGATCGCAGTCGTGTTGGAGCCCATGGCGTTGGTCGAGAGGTAGAAGACGTTGCCGTACCCGCCGGTGGCGAGGACGACGACGTCGGCGAGGTGCGTCTCGATCTCACCGGTGACCATGTCGCGGACGATGATCCCGCGGGCCTTGCCGTCGACGACGACGAGCTCGAGCATCTCGTGGCGGGTGAACATCTCGACGGTGCCGGCGGCGACCTGGCGCTCGAGGGCCTGGTAGGCGCCGATGAGGAGCTGCTGGCCGGTCTGGCCGCGGGCGTAGAACGTGCGCGAGACCTGGACGCCGCCGAAGGAGCGGTTGTCGAGCAGGCCGCCGTACTCGCGGGCGAAGGGCACGCCCTGGGCGACGCACTGGTCGATGATGTTGGCGCTGACCTCGGCCAGGCGGTAGACGTTGGACTCCCGGGCGCGGAAGTCCCCGCCCTTGACGGTGTCGTAGAACAGCCGGAACACGGAGTCGTTGTCGTTGCGGTAGTTCTTCGCCGCGTTGATGCCGCCCTGCGCGGCGATCGAGTGCGCCCGGCGGGGGGAGTCCTGGTAGCAGAAGGACTTGACGTTGTAGCCGGCCTCGCCGAGCGTCGCGCCCGCCGAGGCGCCGGCCAGGCCGGTCCCGACGATGATGACGCTGATCTTGCGGCGGTTGGCCGGGTTGACGAGGCGGGCGCCGAACTGGCGCTCGCGCCAGCGTCGGTCGACGGGGACGGCCGGCGCCTTGGTGTCGGCGATCGGGGCGCCCTCGCGGTAGAGGCCGTCGATGAGCTGTTCGGTCATGGAAAGCACTACTCCGCAGGGTCTAGACGATGCCGAAGGCGATGGCGAGGGGCGGCAGGAGGAAGCCGACGACGATGACGAGCGAGACCGCGAGCGCGGTCGCCTTGAGCGCCGCCTGGCGGTTGCGGTTGGACCAGCCGAGGGTCTGCACCGCGCTCCACATGCCGTGGCGCAGGTGCATCCCGAGGGCGATCATCGCGACGACGTAGATCGCCACCAGCCACCAGACCTCGAACGCGGCGACGAACCGCTCGTACGGGCTGTCGTAGGACCCGCCGACCTCGATGGTGAGGGTCGTGAACTGGAGGATGTGGAAGACGAGGAAGAGGAGGATCGTCAGACCGCCCCACATCATCGTGCGGGACGAGAGGGTCGAGGCGACCGACTTCTTCACCGCGTACTTCTGCGTACGCGCGGCCCGCTTGCGGCGGGTGAGCTGCGCCGCCGCCCATACGTGCAGCACGAGGCTGACGATGAGGCCCACGCGCATGATCCAGAGGAAGCCCTCGTAGGGGAGCATCGGCTCGCCGAGCACGCGCAGGTGGTGCGCGTAGCCGTCGTAGGCCTCCTGCCCGGAGAGCGCCTTGAGGTTTCCGTACATGTGCGCCAGCACGAAGAGCAGGAAGAGCACCCCGGTGGCGGCCATGACGATCTTGAGAGCGACCGACGTCCGGCGGCCCTTGACCTGCCGCGCCGCAGTTTGAGTGGTGGACACATCAGCATGGTAGTCACAAGTCGGTAGTGGTCCGGACCAAGGGCCCAGACGGGCCGGTGAGTCTAGAACGGTGGTCCGGTGAGGGTCGCCACGGCCGACGTGGCAGAGTCCGGGCGACGCCAGGTGACCCGGCCGTTCTGGTCGCGGTGGTAGCGGTGGCCGCTCGGGGTGGTCCACTCGAAGGTTCCCTGGCCGGTGCGCCGGAGGCGGAACGAGCCGAGGGTCTTGAGGGTGTGGTCGGCGGGGCAGAGGGCGGCGAGGTTGAGCGCGCTCGTCGGTCCCTGCGGGTAGGGGACGACGTGGTCGAGGTCGCAGCCGGCGGCCGGGGTCGAGCAGCCCGGGACGACGCACGTGCGGTCCCGCGCCCGGACGAGCTCGGCGATCGCGGCCGGTGGCCGGTAGCGGGTGCGCCCGACGTCGAGGAGCCGGCCGCTGAGCGGGTCGGTGACGAGGCGCTGCCAGGTACCGCCGCTCAGGGCGAGGGCGCGGGCGACGTCCGGGGTGATCGGGCCGTACCCGTCCAGCTCGGCGACCTCGGCCGGGGTGGGGCCGTCGTCATCGGGGCTCGGCCCCGGGAGGCCGTGGGCGCCGGTGCTCGGGACGAACGACTCGGATCGGGTCGTGCGGGGCGGGTTGTGAGCGGTCCCTGGTGGCCCCGTGCGTTCGGTGCCGAGGTGGGCGGAGCTGTTCCCCGGTGGCTCGGTCAGCCCTTCGGCGAGGTGGTCCGGGCACTCGCCCGGGTTGGCGAGGCCGCCCTGCGCGGTGGTCGGCAGCACGAGGGCCGAGAGCGGGACGGTGACCCGGATCTGGGCACGCCGCCCGCCGATGGTGCCGACCGGCATGCGGAGCATCCGCAGGTAGTCGCTCACCGGTTGGAGGTCCTCGGCGCCGGTAGCGGCATGCGGGGTGCAGGGGACGCCGTCGTCTGCGACTCGCTCCTGTCCGGGCTTCTCGGGCAGACCGATGAACCCCTGGTCCAGCGCGGTGTGGCCGAGGAGGGCGAGCGCGTCGGCGCGGAGCTGGTCGATCGTGCGGGTGTCGCCGCCCGCCTTGGCGCCCCGGGCCGCCGCCTCCAGCGCGAGGTCGAGGCCGGCGGCGTCGGTGGCGGGCAGGACGGCGTAGAGCGCGGCCATGCCGTCGGGGAGCGGGCGCGGGTGGTCGACCCGGCGCGTCTCCCGGGCGGCCCGGTGACGCTGGGTGGCGCGGTGCGGGTCGACGGCGACGAGGGCCCGCTGCACGGCCCGGCTCAGCTGGTTCGCCGTCTGGTGGGGAGCGGCCGGCAGGACCTGGCGCTGGACCTCCCAGGCGACGTCCGCGGGCTGGTCGCCGAGCAGCCGGGCGAGGGTGTCGGCCTTGACGGGGTCGAGGTGACCGAGCCGCAGGGCGTCGGCGGTCTGGTCGAGGGTGTCGCGGAAGAGGGCGGCGTTGCCGACGATGCGGCGGGCGGTGCGGCGGGGGATCCCCAGACGCGGCGCGAGCTCGGCGGCGGCAGCGTCAGCGGCGAACCGACCGCCGGGGAGCGGGTGGTGGGGGTTGATCCCGGGGCGCCGGGTGAGGCGGCCGGTGAGCTCGGTGAGCCGGGCGTGGGCCCAGGAGGCGAGGCGGTGGTACCCGGCGATGACCTCGACGAGGTCGTAGAGGTCGAGCCCGCGCGGGTCGGTCGCCTCGAGGGCGCCGGCCAGCTGTGGACCGGGCGCGACCGTGGCGAGCAAGTCCGCGAGAGCGGCGGCGGACCCGGAGATCCCGTGCGGTCCGGCGGAAGGCGGGGCCTGCGTGAGTCGCACGGCACCGACGGAGTCGGCGTCTCCTGCGAAGGGGTCGGGCCCGAGCGGGTCAGGCGGCAGCGGCGCCAGCTCGGCCGGCCCGTCGTCGTCGACCAGCCAGGGAGGTGGCTCGGCGGGGTCGGCGGGGAGCAGCTCACCGACGGCGATCGGTGCCGGTGCACCCATCCTGCTCACCTCCCTCGGTTCGCCGCCGATCATCTGATCGACCTGACTTCACGCTATCGGCGACCACTGACATCGGGGCCGCAGGCCGTGGACACCGCCCGGGCGCTGCCGTGCGCTCGGCGGTTCCCACCGCGCGCCGCACCGCAGGAGACATGACCACCCGCCTCACCCGCATCACCGCCCTCACCATGGCCGCCGCCCTGCTCGTCACCGGCTAGCTGAACGCCTACGAGACGGGGCCGGCCCACAACTCCTCGCTCGCCCCCGGAGGCCGGCGCCCACACCCGCCGCGAGGTCGCACATTCCCGCAGCGGTCGCCGGAAACATCGGAGGACCTGGGATCGAGATGTGCGACCTCGGCGCGCGCGGGGGGCGGACGGGACGGGCGCCGCCTCCCACCCCCTGTCTAGGCTGCCCGCATGACGCCGAGCCAGATCCCCGGGTTCCACGCCGTCGTCCCGGCCGGAGGGGCCGGGACCCGGTTGTGGCCGCTGTCCCGCCGCGCCCACCCCAAGTTCCTCCTCGACCTCACCGGCAGCGGGCGCACCCTCCTCCAGGGGACGTGGGACCGCCTCGCGCCGCTCGCCGAGGGCGTCGTGGTCGTCACGGGCGAGGCCCACGCGGCGGAGGTGGGGACCCAGCTGCCCGCGCTGCCGCCCGCGAACCTCCTCACCGAGCCGTCGGGCCGCGACTCGATGGCCGCGATCGGGCTCGCCGCGGCCCTCCTGCGCGAACGCCACGGCGACGTCGTCCTCGGCTCGTTCGCCGCCGACCACGTCGTGCGCCGCCCCGACGCCTTCGCCGCCGCCGTGCGCGAGGCGGTCGCCGCGGCCCGCGCGGGCTACGTCGTCACCGTCGGCGTCGCCGCCGACCACCCCTCGACCGCGTTCGGCTACATCGAGGAGGGAGACCCGCTCGCCCTCGACGGCGCCCCCACGGCTCGGCACGTCGCCCGCTTCGTCGAGAAGCCCGACGCCGCGACGGCCGCCGAGTACCTCGCCACCGGTCGCTACCGGTGGAACGCCGGCATGTTCGTCGTGCGCGCCCAGGTGCTCCTCGACCACCTCGCCCGGCTCCAGCCGCCGCTGCACGACGGTCTCCTCGCCATCGCCCGCGCCTGGGACACCCCCGGGCGGCAGGAGGTGCTCGCCCGTGAGTGGCCGCGCCTCACCCGCATCGCCATCGACCACGCCGTCGCCGAGCCCGTCGCCGCCGACGGCGGGGTCGCCGTCGTGCCCGCCGACCTCGGCTGGGACGACGTCGGCGACTGGCGCTCCCTCGCCGGGCTGCTGCCCGCGGGGGAGGGGAGCGTGCGCACCCTCGGCGACGCCGGCCTCACCCTCGCCCTCGACAGCCCCGGCGCCCTCGTCGTGCCGGGCGACCGGCGCGTCGCCGTCCTCGGCCTCCCCGGCGCCGTCGTCGTCGACACGCCCGACGCCCTCCTCGTGACGACGGCGGACCACGCGCAGCGGGTCAAGGAGATCGTGGACCGGCTGCCCGAGGCGCTGCGCTGAGGAACCGCGCTAGGGTCGCGAGGGTGAACGACGTCCCTCCGGTCGACCGTCTCCTCCAGCTCGCCGACGAGCTCGACGACGAGCTCGTCGCCCTCCGCCGGCAGATCCACTCCAACCCCGAGCTCGGGTGGATGGAGCGCGAGACCACCGACCTGCTCGCCGACCGCCTCAGAGCCGCCGGGCTCTCCCCGCGCCGCCTCACGAGTACCGGGCTCGTGTGCGACATCGGACCCGACCCGCGGGCGCGGGGCCGACGGCGCATCGGCCTGCGCGGCGACATCGACGCCCTCCCGGTCACCGAGACCACCGGGCTGCCCTTCCGCTCGCGCAACAAGGGCCTGTCCCACGCCTGCGGCCACGACGTGCACGCCAGCGCCGTCCTCGGCGCGGGGCTCGTCCTCGCCCGGCTGGCCGAGGAGGACCTGCTGCCCGTCGGTGTCCGCCTCATCCTCCAGCCCGCCGAGGAGGTCCAGCCCAGCGGCGCCAAGTCGCTCCTCGACGCCGGGGTTCTCGACGGCGTCGAGCAGATGTACGCCGTGCACTGCGCGCCCAAGCTCGAGGTGGGCCGGATCGGCTCGCGCATCGGCCCGATCACCGCGGCGTCGGACAACGTGACGATCACCGTCCGCTCGAACGGCGGGCACACCTCCCGGCCGCACCTCACCGGCGACGTCGTCTACGCGCTCGGCCACATCATCACCCAGCTGCCCGCGGTCCTCGACCGCCGCCTCGACCCGCGCTCGGGCGCCAACCTCACGTGGGGCGCCGTCAACGCCGGGCGGGCACCCAACACCATCCCCGCGAGCGGGACGGTCACCGGGACGCTGCGCTCCCTGGACGTCGAGACGTGGGAGCGCGCCGGCGCGCTCGTCGACGACGTCGTCCACGAGCTGCTCGCGCCCTACGGCGTGGAGGTGGACCTCAAGCACATCCGCGGCATGCCCCCGGTCGTCAACGACGAGCAGTGCGTGCGCATGCTCGACGGAGCCGCCCGCGAGGTCGTCTCGAGCGAGGCGGTCGTCCTCACCGAGCAGTCCCTCGGCGGGGAGGACTTCGCCTGGTACCTGTCCCGGGTGCCCGGTGCCATGGTGCGCCTGGGCACGCGGACGCCGGGCGCCCCGGCGTACGACCTCCACCAGGGCGACCTCGTCGTCGACGAGCGCGCCATCGGGATCGGGATGCGCGTTCTCGCCCGAACGGCGCAGCTCGCAGGCTACGAACCGCGGGTCACCGCGCCGACGCGTGGGGGCCGTGTGCGCCCCGGTCGCGGGGGCGCTCCCGTGCGCGCCCGATAGCAACGTTTCTGTAACAGAACACCCCGTAGTCTCACCATGCGGCGGTTCTCACATTCCAGAGGCTTAAAGTCAGCAAGACACAGCCGATTGGTTCGGTGAACGCCCCCATCGTTCCGCCGGACCACCGGCCTAACCTCCAGGAGTAAGCGTGAAGAAGAGCATCTACGCGACGGCTCTGGCCGCCGTGGCGACGCTGACGCTCGCCGCATGTGGCGACGCGCCGGACGACACCACCGAGCCGGGCGGCGAAGAGACCACCGCCGCGGAGACCGAGACCGAGGTTGCCGGCGACGGCGCCAGCGACTTCCTTGCCTGCCTCATCTCCGACCAGGGCGGCTGGGACGACCAGTCGTTCAACCAGTCGGCCATGGAGGGCGCCGTGCGCGCCGAGGCCGAGCTCGGCATCCAGATGAACAACGCCGAGTCCCAGAGCGACGCCGACTTCGGCCCGAACGTCGACGCCATGGTGCAGCAGGGCTGCGACATCACCATCGGTGTCGGCTTCCTCCTCGAGGACCCGATCCAGGGCGCTGCCGAGGGCAACGCCGACCTCGCCTTCGGTCTCGTCGACGCGACCTTCTCCGAGGGTGACCCGCCCGCGCCGGTCGAGCTCGACAACGCCAAGCCGATCATCTTCAACACCGCCGAGGCGGCCTACCTCGGTGGCTACCTCGCCGCGGGCATGACCCAGACCGGCACCGTCGCCACCTTCGGTGGCCTGCCGATCCCGTCGGTGAGCATCTTCATGGACGGCTTCGTCGACGGCGTCGCGAAGTACAACGAGGACAACGGCACCGACGTCCAGGTCCTCGGCTGGGACAAGGAGGCGCAGGACGGCACGTTCTCCGGCGGCTTCGAGGACCAGGGCCAGGGCCAGGCGCTCACCGAGCAGTTCATCGCCCAGGGCGCGGACATCATCATGCCGGTCGCGGGCCCCGTGGGCCTCGGCGCGGCCGCTGCCGCCGAGAACGCCGGCAACGTGTGGATCGTCGGCGTGGACTCCGACTGGACCCAGTCGACCGACTACGGCGACATCACCCTCGCCTCGGTCGTCAAGGAGATCGGCGCGGGCGTCTTCGAGACCATCAAGGAGGCCTCGGAGGGCACCTTCTCCGGCACCCCCTACGTCGGTGACCTCGAGAACGGTGGCGTGAGCCTGGCCCTCGGCAGCGCCGAGGTGCCCCAGGAGCTCCAGGACCAGATCACCGCGATCCAGGAGCAGATCATCTCCGGCGAGATCACGGTCGAGACCGTCAACGCTCCCTGATCCTCATGTGACGTCGTGACGGCCCGGCCGCCATCCCATGGTGGCCGGGCCGTCATCAGTCCGGGCGCTGTCGCCCCCGTGCGTGCCGCGCCCACCTTCCTTCCCGGACCCCCGGTCCACCGCACGGCCGCCACCGCGGCCACCTACACCCTTGGAGCAGCCCAGTGAAGCTCGAGCTTCGCGGCATCACCAAGCGCTTCGGTCCGCTCGTCGCCAACGACTCCATCGACCTGGTCGTCGAGCCCGGCGAGATCCACGCCCTCCTCGGTGAGAACGGAGCCGGCAAGAGCACCCTGATGAACGTGCTCTACGGCCTCTACGAGCCCGACGAGGGGCAGATCCTCCTCGACGGCGAGCCCGTGACGTTCAACGGCCCCGGCGACGCCGTCGCCGCCGGCATCGGCATGGTGCACCAGCACTTCATGCTCGTCCCGGTCTTCACCGTCGCGGAGTCCGTCGCGCTCGGCTACGAGCCGGCCGGACCCCTCGGTGTCATCGACCGCCGCGCCGCCCGCAAGCGGGTCAAGGAGATCTCCGACCGCTTCGGCTTCAACCTCGACCCCGACGCCGTCATCGAGGACCTGCCCGTCGGCGCCCAGCAGCGCGTGGAGATCATCAAGGCGCTCTCCCGCGAGGCCAAGGTGCTCATCCTCGACGAGCCGACCGCCGTGCTCACCCCGCAGGAGACCGACGAGCTCATCGCGATCATGCGTCAGCTCAAGGCCGAGGGCACGTCCATCGTCTTCATCACGCACAAGCTGCGCGAGGTCCGCGCGATCGCGGACTCGATCACCGTCATCCGGCGCGGCAAGGTCGTCGGCGAGGCGAGCCCCACGTCCTCCGAGACCGAGCTCGCCTCCCTCATGGTGGGCCGCAGCGTGAGCATGGCCGTCGACAAGGCGCCCGCGGAGCCGGGCGAGGAGGAGCTCGTCATCTCCGACCTCACCGTGCTCGACGCCAAGGGCAGCGCGGCGGTCGACCGGGTCGACCTCACCGTGCGACGCGGCGAGATCGTCGTCATCGCCGGTGTCCAGGGCAACGGTCAGACCGAGCTCACCGAGACGATCCTCGGGCTCACCGACCCGCTGAGCGGCTCCATCCGCATCGCCGGCCGCGAGATGGTCGGCCAGCCGGTCAAGGAGCGCCTGCGCGCCGGGCTCGGCTTCGTCCCCGAGGACCGCTCGACGAGCGGTGTCATCTCGAGCTTCTCGGTCGCCGAGAACTTCGTCCTCGACCTGTACGACACGCGGCCCTTCGCCCGCTTCGGCACCGTGCTGCCGAGCGTCGTCGACGCGAACGCCCGCCGGCGCTCGCAGGAGTTCGACGTGCGTCTCACTGACGTGCAGGACCCGATCTCCACCCTGTCCGGAGGCAACCAGCAGAAGGTCGTCGTGGCCCGGGAGATGTCCCGCCCGCTGCGCGTCCTCGTCGCCTCCCAGCCGACGCGCGGCGTCGACGTCGGGTCGATCGAGTTCATCCACGAGCGGCTCGTCGTCGAGCGGGACAACGGCACCGCCGTCCTCCTCGTGTCGAGCGAGCTCGACGAGGTGATGGCCCTGGCCGACCGGATCGCGGTGATGTACCGCGGACGCGTCGTCGGCATCGTCCCGGGGGACACGGAGCGCGACGTCCTCGGCCTCATGATGGCCGGCGTCCCGCTCGAGGAGGCCCGCGCCCAGTCCGCGGAGCACCGCACGGCCCTGGCCGCCGCGGACGTCATGAGTGAGGAGAAGCTGTGAGCGAGGACCAGGTCCCCCGCCGCGAGGAGCACCCGGGCGACGTCGTCGCCCAGGCCGAGGAGTCCCCCTCGGCCCGTGAGCAGGCCGCCGGGCAGCGGCCCCCGAGCCGGAGCTCGCAGTTCGCCCGCGAGATCCTCTCCGGCAGCTGGCTCGTCACCGTCCTGGCGATCGTCATCGCCCTGGCGCTGAGCGCGATCCTCATCGCCGCCGCCGACACCCGGGTCCAGGAGGCCGCGAGCTACTTCTTCACCCGGCCCGGAGACCTCCTCTCGGCCGCGTGGGACGCCATCGCCTCCGCGTACAACGCCCTGTTCCGCGGCGCGATCTTCGACTACCGGGCGGAGACCTTCACCCGGGCGATCCGGCCGCTCACCGAGACCCTCGTGTTCTCCGTGCCGCTCGTGTTCACCGGTCTGGGCATCGCCGTCGCCTTCCGCGCCGGCATGTTCAACATCGGTGGCCAGGGCCAGATCATCCTCGGCGCCGTCGCCGGTGGCTGGGTCGGCTTCGCGCTCGACCTGCCGATCGTCCTGCACATCATCCTCGCGGTGATCGCCGCGATGCTCGGCGGCGCGATCTACGGCGGCATCGCCGGTGTCCTCAAGGCCCGGACCGGTGCCAACGAGGTGATCGTCACGATCATGCTCAACAACATCGCCGTGTACTTCATCGGCTGGCTGCTCACCCAGCCCGCCTTCCAGCAGGGCGGGTCCGCCCTGCCCCGCTCGCCCTACGTGCGCGACACCTCGCTCTACGGGCTCATCCTCGGCGAGGGCTTCCGCCTCCACTTCGGCTTCATCGTCATGATCGCGGTCACCGCGCTCGTGTGGTGGCTCGTGGAGCGCTCGACGTTCGGCTTCGAGCTGCGCGCCGTCGGCGCCAACATCGACGCCGCCCGCAACTCGGGCGTCTCGGTGAACAAGGTGATGATCCTCGCGATGCTCATCGCCGGCGCGCTCTCCGGCCTCGGTGGCTCGGCGCAGGTGCTCGGCACCGAGCAGCTCCTCACGTCGGGCGTCGCCGCGACCTACGGCTTCGACGCGATCACCGTCGCCCTGCTCGGCCGCTCCCGCCCGTGGGGCACCCTGGCGGCCGGCCTGCTCTTCGGCGCCCTCAAGGCCGGTGGGTTCCTCATGCAGTCGACCACCGACACCCCCATCGACATCATCCTCGTCGTGCAGTCGATCATCGTGCTCCTCATCGCTGCACCCCCACTCGTCCGCGCGATCTTCCGCCTGCCGGCTCCCGACCGGCCCCGGCGCAGGTCGGCGCTCGTCGCGAAGGAGGCTGCGGCATGAGCACCGCCACCATGCCCGCCGAGAAGACGCCCGTGATCGTCCCGCCCGTCAAGTGGCGCGCGCCCGGGATCATGATCGCCTTCACCCTCGTCTCCCTGTTCGGGTTCGTCCTGTTCACCGAGTCCGAGGAGACGACGACCTTCCGCACCGCCACCGGCGGGGAGGTCACCGAGCTGCCCAACACCATCGTCCCGACGGTGCCGGCGCTGTGGGTGCTCACCCTCGTCATGGCCGCGGTGGCCGCCTACGCCGCGTTCCGCGCCGTCCGGCGTGAGCCGGCCGGGTGGTGGCCGCCGTCGGTCTTCGGCGCGGCCTTCGTCCTCGCCTTCCTCACCTGGGCCGGGGCCGGCGGGACCATCCCGCTGACCTCCCTCCTCATCGGTGGGCTCGCCCTGTCGGTGCCGCTCGTCTTCGGCGCCCTCTCCGGCGTCATGTGCGAGCGCTCCGGCGTCGTCAACATCGCGATCGAGGGCCAGCTGCTCGCCGGTGCGTTCCTCTCCGCGATCGTCGCCTCGCTGGCCGGCAACCCGTACGTCGGCGTCATCGCCGCACCGATCGCCGGTGCGCTCGTCGGCGTCCTGCTCGTGTTCTTCAGCGTGAAGTACTGGGTCGACCAGATCATCGTCGGTGTCGTGCTCAACGTCCTCGTGCTCGGCCTGACGACGTTCTTCTTCTCCACCGTCCTCAGCGACAACCCGGACCTCAACCAGCGCTTCCGGCTGCCGACGCTCCCGGTGCCGATCCTCTCGGACATCCCGATCATCGGCCCGGTGCTCTTCAACCAGAACATCCTCGTGTACCTCATGTACGCGGCGATCATCGCGCTGCAGTTCTTCCTGTTCCGCAGCCGCTGGGGCCTGCGGGTGCGCGCCGTCGGCGAGCACCCCAAGGCCGCGGACACCGTCGGCATCAACGTCATCCGCACCCGGTGGGTCACCCCGATCCTCGGCAGCGCCCTCGCCGGCCTCGGCGGTGCGTTCTTCACCCTGGGCTCGGGCCTGGCGTTCGGCCGGGACATGTCCGCCGGCAACGGCTTCATCGCCCTCGCGGCGATGATCCTCGGCCGGTGGAACCCGATCGGGGCCGTCGCCGCAGCGCTCCTGTTCGGGCTGTCGCGTAACCTCGCCAACATGCTGAGCACGATGGGTGGCGCGGGCATCCCCGGGGAGTTCCTCCTCATGCTGCCCTACGTCATCACCATCTTCGCCGTCGCCGGCCTCGTCGGGCGGGTCCGCCCGCCGGCCGCGGAGAACAAGCCCTACATCAAGTAGCCGGTCGGCCCCGGCCCCCTCGGGGGCCGGGGCCACCGACGTCCTCCCGCCAGCGGCCCACCTCACGCCACGGCGGGAGGCCACCGACCAGGAGGAGAGCGACATGATCGACGACACGACGTGGGACCGGCTGCGCGAGCTCGCCCGGGGGATGCTGCCCCGCGCCTACGTCCCCTACTCCCGCTACCCGGTCGGTGCCGCCGCGCTCGTCGACGACGGCCGCACGGTCACCGGCTGCAACGTCGAGAACGCCTCCTACGGGCTGGCCCTGTGCGCCGAGTGCGGCCTCGTCTCCGAGCTGCACGCCACCGGCGGGGGCCGCCTCGTCGCCTTCACCTGCGTCGACGGCGACGGCACCGTGATCATCCCGTGCGGCCGCTGCCGCCAGCTGCTGTGGGAGCACGGTGGGCCCGAGCTGCTCGTCGACATGCCCTCCGGCATCCAGCCGATGACCGCGGTGCTCCCCGAGGCGTTCGGCCCCGGGCACCTGGCGGGCCGCTGACGTGGCGGGCCCTTCCTCCCAGCGCTCGGTCGTTCTCGCCCCTAGGGTTGGGTCATGACCGAAGCCTTCGACGTCGTCGACATCATCCGGACCAAGCGTGACGGCGGCACCCTCTCCGTCGCAGAGATCGACTGGGTGGTGGACGCCTACACCCGCGGCGTCGTCGCCGACGAGCAGATGTCCGCCCTCGCCATGGCGATCTTCCTGCGCGGGATGGACCGCGGGGAGATCGCCCGCTGGACCGCCGCGATGATCGCCTCTGGCGAGCGGATGGACTTCTCCGGCCTCAGCCGGCCCACCGCCGACAAGCACTCGACCGGGGGAGTGGGCGACAAGATCACCCTGCCCCTCGCCCCGCTCGTCGCCGTCTTCGACGTCGCCGTGCCCCAGCTGTCCGGGCGCGGTCTGGGCCACACCGGCGGCACCCTCGACAAGCTCGAGGCGATCCCCGGCTGGCGTGCGGACCTCGACAACGACGCCATCCTGCGCCAGCTCGAGGACATCGGCGCGGTCATCTGCGCCGCCGGCACCGGCCTGGCCCCGGCGGACAAGAAGCTCTACGCGCTGCGCGACACCACCGGCACCGTCGAGGCCATCCCGCTCATCGCCTCCTCGATCATGAGCAAGAAGATCGCCGAGGGCACCGGCTCGCTCGTCCTGGACGTCAAGGTCGGCTCGGGCGCGTTCATGAAGGACATCGACGCCGCCCGCGAGCTCGCCCGCACGATGGTCGCCCTCGGCACCGACGCGGGCGTGCGCACCACCGCCCTGCTCACCGACATGTCCACCCCGCTCGGCCTCACCGCCGGCAACGGCCTGGAGGTCCGCGAGTCGGTCGAGGTACTCGCCGGTGGCGGTCCCGCCGACGTCGTCGAGCTCACCGTGGCCCTCGCCCGGGAGATGCTCGACGCCGCCGGTCGCACCGACGCCGACCCGCGCGCCGCGCTCGCCGACGGCCGCGCGATGGACGTGTGGCGCCGGATGATCAGCGCCCAGGGCGGCGACCCGGACGCCCCGCTGCCCACCGCCAAGGAGACCGAGACGATCACGGCGCAGGAGGACGGCGTGCTCACGCGCCTGGACGCCTACGCCGTCGGCGTGTGCGCGTGGCGCCTGGGCGCCGGCCGCGCCCGCCAGGGCGACGCCGTCCAGGCCGCAGCGGGCGTCGAGCTGCACGCGAAGCCGGGCGACCGGGTGACCGCGGGCCAGCCCCTGCTCACCATGCACACCGACACCCCCGAGCGCTTCGACCGCGCCCGTCAGGCCCTGGAGGGCGGCATCGACATCGGTGCCTCCGACGAGGGCGTCCGGGCCGGTGAGGTCGTCCTCGAGAAGATCGCTGGCTGAGGTGGCCGAGTCCCACTGGCACCGCTGGCAGCTCACCGCGCCCCTCGCGGCGCTGAGCCGTCCGGTCCGGGCGGCTGCCGGACCTGCGGCGCCGGTCGTCCCGACGGGTCCGGCCGCCGCGGCGGGCGGGCACGTGCCGGTGGCCGGCACCGTGGGGCCGAGCGCCGCGAGCGGTGGGACCGAGAGTCCGGCCGGCACCTCGCGGCCGCGCGCCGCAGCCGCGGGGGGCCTGCCCGTCCTCCTCGGTGACGCGCGCGCCCGGCAGGTGGACGGGTCGACGTGCGGCTCGGCCGTGCTCGTCATGCTCGCCGCCACCGGCGACCCCGCCCTGGCCCGTTGGCTCGAGACCGGCCGGCTGCCGGCCGGTCCCCGCCCGCCCGAGGTCCCCGCGCAGGACGTCCGCGGCGGCGCGGGCGAACGGTTCGCGGCCGCGCAGCGTCAGGTCAAGGCGGCCACCGCACGCCGGGCGCTGGGCCCGCTGCCCTGGCCCGCCTCGCTCGGCACCCCGCCCTGGACGGCCGCCCGGGAGGCCCGCTTCCCCGGCGTGCGGTACCGCGTACGGCCCGTCAGCGACTCCTCCCCGGAGGCCGCGGACGTCCTCGGCCTCGTCGAGGCCGCCAACCGGCGGGGCATCCCGGTGCCCGTCTACGTCGGCGGCGACGTGCGCGGCGGGCTCTCCCACGCCGTCCCGCGCCACGTCGTCCTCGCCGTGCCCCCGCCGCCCGGGGCGGCCCTGCCCGGCACCCTGCAGGTCTACGAGCCCGCGGAGGGCTCGGTGCACACCGTGCCGGTGAGTGATCTCCTCGGCCGCACGGGCCCGCACCCCGCGCTCGGCGGGTGGACCCACGTCACCGCCGTGCTCCTTCCCGTCCCGGCCTGAGCCTCGCTGCGGGCGGCCGCGCGACGGGCCACACTGGACACCCGACAGCACCGACCGAGGAAGGGTGACGATGAGCATCTCCCCGAACACCGACGCCGACCTGCCCCAGGACCCCGAGGAGGCCGTCGCGGCTCTGGACCCCGCCACCGGCGAGGACTACGACCCGCCGGAGGTCGTCGACCCCGACCGGGAGGCGAGCGTCGCCGACCAGGTCGAGCAGGCCACCGAGGTCCCCGAGCCCGACGAGCCGGAGGATGACGGGGACGGCGTCTGACGGCCGATAGGCTCGGACCACCGACACCCCGCCCCCCAGGAGGAAGCCATGACCCCGCGCGCCGCCGTCGCCCAGCTGATCGACCACACCCTGCTCAAGCCCGAGGCGACCCACGACCAGGTGGCCGCGCTGGTCGCCGAGGCCAAGGAGCTCGGCGTCCTCGCCGTGTGCGTCTCGCCCTCGCACCTCCCGCTGGAGGACGCCGAGGGCGTCGTCGTCGCCACGGTGTGCGGCTTCCCCTCCGGCGCCCACCACAGCGAGGTCAAGGCTGCCGAGGCGGCCCGGTGCGTCGCCGACGGCGCCGCCGAGGTCGACATGGTCATCAACCTCGCCGCCGCCTACGAGGGCGACTGGGCGCGTGTCGAGGCCGACATCGCGGCCGTCCGCGCCGCCGCCCCGGCCCCGACCGTCCTCAAGGTCATCATCGAGTCCGCGGCCCTGGACGACGAGCAGATCGTCGCCGCCTGCCGCGCCGCCGAGGCCGCGGGGGCGGACTTCGTCAAGACCTCGACCGGCTTCCACCCCGCGGGCGGGGCGAGCGTCCACGCCGTGGAGCTCATGGCCCGTACCGTCGGTGGCCGGCTGGGCGTCAAGGCCTCCGGCGGCATCCGCGACGCGGCCGCCGCGCAGGCGATGATCGACGCCGGCGCCACCCGCCTGGGCCTGTCCGCCTCGGCCGCCGTGCTCGACGGCTTCCCCGAGGCCTGAGCCCTCAGTACGTAGAAGCGCCAGGACACGCAGCAGCGCCCGCCGGGTCCTCCCGGCGGGCGCTGCTCGCGTCCAGGGCCCGGTCGCGTGCGGGTCAGCCGCGCCGGACGGCGGTGAGCAGCCCGGTGCCCGTGGGCAGCAGGGCCGCGGTGAGCCGCTCGTCCCCGCGGACGGCCTTGCCCAGCTCGCGCATCGCCACGGTCGCCTCGTCGCGGCGCGCGGGGTCGGCGACCCTGTCGTGCCACAGCGTGTTCGTCACGGCGAGCACCCCGCCGACGCGGAGCATGCGCACCGCCTGCTGGACGTAGTCGGCGACGTCGGCCGGCTCGGCGTCGACGAGCACGAGGTCGTAGGCGCCGTCGGCCATCCGGGGCAGGACGTCCATCGCCCGGCCGGAGATGAGCCGGGTGCGCGCCGAGCGCACCCCGGCGGCGGTAAAGGCCTCGCGGGCCGCGCGCTGGTAGTCGGTGTCGACGTCGATGGTCGTGAGGACGCCGTCGGGCCGCATGCCGCCGAGCAGCCACAGGCCGCTCACGCCCGTGCCCGTGCCGATCTCGACGACGGCGCGCGCGCCGACGGCGGCGGCGAGCAGCCGCAGCGCCGCGCCCGTCCCCGGGCTGACGACGGGGGCGCCGAGCTCCTCGCCGCGGCGCCGGGCCGCGGCGGTGACGTCGTCCTCGGCGATGAACTCCTCGGTGTAGGCCCAGCTGAGGGCCTTCTCGGCAGCGATGGTGTGCCTCCAGGGGGTGGGCGACGGCGAGCGGGTGCCCCTGATCGTAGCGCCGCCGTGCCCGCTCCCAGGTGGTCCCCAGGTTCGCCTCGTATCCTGTCATCTACACCCGACGAGAGGCCGCCGCGATGACGACCGACGACGCCACCTGGACCACGCCGTCCTGGGAGGAGATCGTCAGGGACCACTCGGCCCGGGTCTACCGGCTGGCCTACCGGCTCACCGGCAACAAGGCCGACGCCGAGGACCTCACGCAGGAGACGTTCGTCCGGGTATTCCGCTCGCTGCACTCCTACCAGCCCGGGTCCTTCGAGGGCTGGCTGCACCGGATCACGACCAACCTCTTCCTCGACGGCGCCCGCAAGCGCTCGCGGGTGCGGGTCACCCAGCTCGGGGAGCAGGCGGAGGACCTGCCCGCCTCCCACGAGGAGCACGACCTGCACCGGCGCTTCGAGCACGGGCACGTGGACCCCGACGTCCAGGCCGCCCTCAGCGCGCTGCCCCCGAAGTACCGCGCGGCAGTCGTGCTGTGCGACGTCGAGGGGCTGTCCTACGAGGAGATCGCCGCGACGCTCGGGATCAAGATGGGCACCGTGCGCTCGCGGATCCACCGGGGGCGCGCCATGCTGCGCGACCAGCTCGCCCACCTGCGGCCCGGTGTCCGGGAGATGGCCGGATGAACCACCTGGGCAACCGCGTCGCCCCCCTCGTCGACGGCCAGCTCCCGGCGGCCGAGGCCGAGGCACTGCTCGGCCACGCCGCCGCCTGCCCGCGCTGCGCGTGGCTGCTCGCCGAGGAGCGGGCCTCGCGCGCCGTGCTCAGCGGCGCCCAGGACGTCGAGCCTGACCCGGGGCTCACCGAGCGGCTCCTCGCGCTGTCGCCCGGGCCGGCCGAGCAGCGCCGCGGGCGGCGCCGGGCCTTCCTCGTGGGCGCCGGCGTCGGGGCCGCGACCGGGGTGGCGGTCGTGGGGCTCGCCGTCGTCGGGGGTGTCGCGGAGACGCGCACCGACCCGAACGCGCTCGTCGCCGCGGTGAGCGGGGACGCGGGGGAGCGCCCCACGGAGCTGCCCGAGGGGCTGGGCACCGAGGAGGCGAGCGACGAGATCGTCGCGTGGCTCGCGGCCGAGGGGTGGAGCACGCCCGAGACGCTGCCGCACGGGATGCGCGTCGTCGACGTCGAGGTCTTCGACACCGAGCTGGGGGAGGTCCTCGAGCTCGAGCTCGCCGGGGCGATGGCGCACGTGCGTGTCCTGCAGCAGCGCGGCGTCCTCGCCCCCGACAGCGACACCACGGCGCTGCGGGCCGAGCTCGGCGGTGGCCACGAGGCCGTGCTCCTGCCGACCGGCGTCCACGACGTCGCCCTGCAGAGCGCCGACTGCGTCGTCGTCCTCCTCTCGGCGCCCGACGACGCAACCTTCAGCGACGCGATCCGCGGCGCCCTCCCGGCAGAGGGCTACGACACCTCGCTCGGCGCGCGGCTGGCCCGCGGCTGGGAGAGTGTGACGCGGTGGGTCGAGGGCTGACCGCCCGCGCAGCGTGAACAGGGAGGAGACTGTGCCCATGGACGAACGACCCGGCGAGCAGGAGCCCGGCTACCCGCCCGCGCCGGCGCCCCGCACCGAGCCCTACAGCGTGGACGACGAGCGTGAGCCCGTCGACGACGCCGCCCTCGAGGACGACGACCCCCAGGACGCCGCCCCCGAGGCCCCTGCCGGACCCGCCCTCGCCTCCCGCGACGACGCCGCCCCACGCCAGAGGCGACGTCTCGGGTGGCGCTCCCGCCGCGGCGCGCACCGGCCCGGCGCCACGCCGCCGCCGGCCGAGGGCTTCCCCTGGGCCGCGCCGGCCGACGCCGCGGCGCAGCAGCCCGCCGCAGGGGCGCAGGACCCGTGGCCGCCCGCCGGCGGGCAGCCGGCCGAGCACGGCTCGTGGGCACCGCGGCCCGAGGAGACGCCCGCACCGCAGCACCCGGCCGCCCCGTGGCCGGGGGACGCCCCCGGCGCCGAGCAGCAGGGGGCGCAGCAGCCCGCCTCCGAGCCGTGGCCGCGGACCGGCTCCGCCCTGCCCTGGTCCTCCCCGGCGGGCGGTGGCACGCCCGAGGAGGGTGCCCCCACCGACGCGACCACCGTCCACCCGACCACCGTCCACCCGACCGCCGACCACCCGACCCCCGCCCACCCGGCCGCAGCCGCGCCGGACGGCACGCAGCACGCCGCCCAGGCCGGACCGTGGCAGGCCTCCCAGCAGTGGCAGGCGCCCGGGCAGCCGTGGCACGGACCGGGGCAGTGGCCCGCCGGACCGGAGGGCGCCGGCCGGCGCCGTCGGCGCGGGACGGTGGGGACCGGCGTCGTCGTCCTCCTCGTCCTCGTCGCCCTGCTCGGCGGCGTCGTCCTCGGGGCCCTGGGCGCCCGGGCGCTGTGGCCCGCCCAGACCTCCGGCGCGCTGCCGCTGCCGAGCAGCCCGACGTCCACCGACCGCGCCCCGGAGTCGATCGCCGGGATCGCCGCGGCGGCGCTGGACAGCACCGTCTTCATCGAGGTCGTCAGCGGCACGAGCGCCTCCAGCGGCAGCGGCATGGTCCTGCGTGAGGACGGCTACCTCGTGACGAACAACCACGTCATCGCCGCGGCGGCCGACGGTGGCGGCCGGGTGGCGGTGACCTTCATCGACGGCACGCAGGAGCCGGCCGAGATCGTCGGCCGCACCGCCGACTACGACCTCGCCGTCCTCAAGGTCGACCTCGACGGCCTCACCCCGCTTCCCCTCGCCGACTCCGACTCCCTCGTCGTGGGGGACCCGGTCGTCGCCGTCGGCGCGCCGCTCGGCCTGGAGGGGACCGTGACGAGCGGGATCATCTCCGCGCTCAACCGGCCGGTGCAGGCCGGCGGCGACAGCGGCGGCACGTCGTTCATCAACGCGATCCAGACCGACGCCGCGATCAACCCCGGCAACTCCGGCGGGCCCCTCCTCAACACGGCGGGCGAGGTCATCGGCATCAACACGGCCATCGCCCAGGCGGGCGGCCGGCAGACCGGGAGCATCGGGCTCGGCTTCGCCATCCCGTCCAACCAGGTGCGCCGCACGGCCGAGCAGATCATCGAGACCGGCCGCGCCACCTACCCGGTCATCGGCGTCGCCCTCGACACCCGCTACACGGGCGAGGGCGTCCAGGTGCTCCAGGACGGCGCCGCCGACACCCCCGCGGTGACGCCCGGCGGTCCGGGCGACGAGGCCGGCATCGAGCCGGGCGACATCATCACCCACTTCGACGGCCAGCCCGTCACCACCCCCTCCGAGCTCATCGTCGCCGTGCGCTCGCGCGCGCCGGGCGACACGGTCGTGCTCACGGTGCGCACCGAGGACGGGCAGGAGCGCGAGGTCGAGGTCGTCCTCGACGAGGCCGACAGCGGCTGACGGCGAACTATCCTTGGGCCGTGCCGATCAACGGGTCCGAGCTCGCCGTCATCGCCCTGCTGGCGATCATCCTCGTCGGCCCCGAGCGCCTGCCCCAGTACGCGGAGCAGCTCGGCCGGCTGGTGCGCAACCTGCGCCAGCTCTCGGCGACGACGACGGAGCGGGTGCGTGCCGAGCTCGGCCCCGAGCTCGGCGACCTCGACCTGCGCTCCCTGGACCCGCGCCAGTACGACCCGCGCCGCATCGTGCGCGACGCGCTGCGAGAGGACGACGTGCGGCGCGCGACCGGCCGTGCACCGGCCGGCCGCGCGCCGTTCGACGACGAGGCGACCTGAGGGTCAGACCGGGCTGATGCCCAGCGAGCGGCCGGCCAGGCCGCGGGCGCGCCGGCTGAGCGTGCGGGCGATGCCGCGCAGCGCCTCGGCCGCGGGGGAGGTGTCGTCCAGGACGAACGGGCGGCCGGAGTCCCCGCCCTCGCGGAGCTTCATCTCCAGCGGGATCTGGCCGAGCACGGGCACCTCGTAGCCCAGGCCCGCGGTGAGGTTCTCGGCCACCTGGCGTCCGCCACCGGAGCCGAAGATCTCCATGCGGGTGCCGTCGGGCTGCTCGAGCCAGGACATGTTCTCGATGACGCCGACGACGTGCTGGTTGGTCTGCCCGGCGAGCGAGCCGGCCCGCTCGGCGACCTCGGCCGCCGCGCTCTGCGGGGTGGTGACGACGATGATCTCGGCGCCCGGCAGGAGCTGGCCGACCGAGATCGCGATGTCGCCGGTCCCGGGCGGCAGGTCGAGGAGGAGGACGTCGAGGTCGCCCCAGAAGACGTCGGCGAGGAACTGCTGCAGCGCGCGGTGGAGCATCGGGCCGCGCCAGACGATCGGGCGTCCGGGCGGGGCGAACATGCCGATGGAGATGACCTTCACGTCGCCGGCGACCGGCGGGAGGATCATGTCGTCGACCTTCGTCGGCGCGTGCTCCACACCGAGCATGCGGGGGATGGAGAAGCCGTAGATGTCGGCGTCCACGACGCCGACCTTGAGGCCGTCGGCGGCCATCGCCGCGGCGAGGTTGGCGGTCACCGAGGACTTGCCCACCCCGCCCTTGCCCGAGGTCACGGCGTAGACGCGGGTGAGGTTGCCCGGCTCGGAGAAGGGGATGGTCGGCTCGGCGACCCCGCCGCGCAGCTGGGAGCGCAGCTCCTTGCGCTGCTCCTCGCTCATGACACCCATGTCGACGCGGACGTCGCCGACGCCCTCGACGCGCTGGGCGGCGGCGGTGACCTCGTTGGTGATGGTCGTGCGCAGCGGGCAGCCCGCCGTCGTGAGGTCGATCCCGACGACGACGTCGCCGTCGTCGGCGACCTCGACGGAGCGGACCATCCCCAGCTCGGTGATGGGGCGGCGGATCTCGGGGTCGAGGACCTTGTCCAGCTCGCTACGGATCGCTTCGACGGTGGGGGCAGACATACCTCCCATGGTAGGTCGCCCCCGCATCGGGTCATACCGGGCCAAAGGTCCGGGTGGCTCGCGTCTCGCGCGTTTCCGGGAGGTGTCCGCCGTCCGCTACCTGGCGGGGTCGCGCTCCTCGTCCTGCTGGCGCAGCTCCTCGATGAGGTCACGCAGCTCCGAGCGCACGAAGTCGCGGGTGGCGACGTCGCCGAGGGCGAGGCGCAGCGAGGCCAGCTCCCGCGCGAGGTACTCGGTGTCCGCGAGGTTGCGCTCGGCGCGTCGGCGGTCCTGCTCGGCGGTCACCCGGTCCCGGTCGTCCTGCCGGTTCTGCGCCAGGAGGATGAGCGGCGCGGCGTAGGAGGCCTGGAGCGAGAGCATGAGCGTGAGCGCGGTGAAGCCCAGGGCCCCGGAGTCGAAGCGCAGGCTCTCCGGTCCCCACGTGTTCCACACCAGCCACACCGCGACGAAGACGGTGAGGTAGACGAGGAAGCGGGGGGTGCCGGTGAACCGGGCGATCCCCTCGGACACCGAGCCGACCATCTCGGAGTCGACCCGCGGGCGGCGCCAGCGGCGGCGGGGGTCGATCGGGGTGTCGAGCCGGTCAGCCATGGGCACTCCTCGTCATCGCGGTGTCGGTGTCCTCGGTGTCGGCGTCGCGCCAGTCCTCGGGCAGCAGGTGGTCCAGGACGTCGTCGACGCTCACCGCCCCGAGCAGGCGCCGCTCGTCGTCCACGACCGGCAGGGCGGTGAGGTTGTAGGTCGCGAGCAGCCGGGTGACCTTGCCGATCTCGTCGTGCGGGCCGAGGGACTCGATGTCGGCGTCGAGGATCGTCCCGAGCTGGACGGCGGGGGACTCGCGCAGCGCCTTCTGGATGTGGACGACGCCGACCAGCCGCCCGGTCGGGGTCTCCAGGGGCGGACGCACGACGAAGATCATCGTCGCCAGGGCGGGCGGGACGTCCACCCGGCGCGCGCTGGCGAGCGCGACCGCGACGGTCGACTCCGGCGGCAGGATGAGCGGCTCGGTGGTCATGAGACCGCCGGCGGTGCGCTCCTCGTAGCGCAGCAGGCGGCGCACGTCCTCGGCCTCCTCCGGCTCCATGAGGTCGAGCAGCGAGCGGGCGACGTCCGGCGGCAGCTCGTTGACGAGGTCGGCGGCGTCGTCGGGCTGCATGACGTCCAGGACGTCGGCGGCGCGGTGCGCGTCCATGCTCGAGACGATGGCGACCCGGTCGTCGTCGCTCAGCTCCTCCAGGACGTCGGCGAGGCGCTCGTCGGTGAGCTCGGCGGCGACCGCGAGCTGCCGGTCCACC